>JBGTGL010000179.1:0-28871 GCA_041746755.1 Acidimicrobiia bacterium
GTATGAGGTGAGCACCGCCGACTGGCCGGCTGGGGTCCTCGTTATACTGGTCCGGTTGGTGTCCGCATCAAACCCATAAACCCTGGTCTCAGAAACAGTCCCACCAGCATCCTTATCCGTCGCCGTGGTCAAACGACCCAACCCGTCATAGACATACTCCCGGCTACCAGTGGGCATCCCATCAACGATCACCCGGCCCAGGATGTCATACGACCTCGAAAACACCCCTAAAACGGTCGAACCCTTCGAATAGGTCAGAGTGGACAGATCGCCCACCTGGGGTCGCGAGGTGTAAACCGCCGACACCCCATTCGGCAGGCTCACAGTGTCCAACGACCCGTCGGAACGGTAAGAAACCGTCTGCACCCCGGTCGGATCAGTGACCTGGGTGACCCGGTTCAACGAATCATACGAATACGAAGTCGTCCCCACCGGAGTCGCCGACGACAACACATTCGACTCCGCATCATACGTGGTAGTGGTCACAGCACCCGAAGCGTCCGTATACGAAACAACCCGACCCCAATCGTCGTAAACGTAGCCGATCGTCCCCGACGAATCCCCAACCGAAGACACCAACCCAGTCGAAGACGAATACGAAGTAGTCGCCATCAGCTCCCCAGGAGCCTGCGACGAAACCAACCGCTGCGCTGTGTCATAAGAAAACACTGTCGCACCCAAAGGCAGAGTGTCAGACACAATGTTCCCCCACACGTTGTAATCATAAGAACGAGTCGGAGTCCCCGACCGGGTCCTCGAAGACAACAATCCACCCTTAGTCGCATCCGAAGTGGCGTAATAAGAGAACGTGGTTACCCGACCCGCCGGAGTGGTCTCGGTCACCGTACGACCCCAGGTGTCGTACGACCACGAATTCGTTTGCAAGAGTGCGCCACCGGAGGAATAGGACTTCTCGGTACTCGGCTTGCCAGCGGCCAGACCATTCGCATCCGAATATTCGAACACAACGTAAGAATTGTCGGCGTTGGTCTGTTTGGTCACCAGATGCTTCAACCCGATTGTCGGAGAATCGTATTCGTATCGGACCACGCCCATCTCGGGTGTCGTCACCGAACACAAATCGGTGCCGTCGTTGGCCCCGACCACCCCGCTCACATTGCAGGCATCAGTTTCGCTCGAATACACCGACGTCGTCGCTACGCTCGCCACGGCTTGCGCTGGCGTTTGGGTGGAGACGGTCTGATTGTCGGCATTCCAGACTGTGGCCGTAGTCGGACCAGACGGCGGAACCACAAACCGTGAACGAGACGACCCGTCGAACTTGTACTCCCAAACGTTCGACCGAGGAGTGGTCACAGTCGTTTTCGGCAAAGTCTCGGTCCCTTCTACCCACGTGCCGTAGGCAAACGACGTAATTGCGGTTCCACCACCGGGGATGGCCGTCGACACCGACTGGACCCGACCCGTCGGTGAGGACAGGTACGAGATCGAGGTTGGAGTGAGGCCGGCCGGTGTGATCGTCTCAATCAGGTGCTTCAACGGAGTAGCAGTCGAATACCCATAAGTCGTTACCAGACCGGTCCGAGAGTCGGTGACCGTGGTCAGTTGGTCGTTGCTGTCATACCCGTATTCGGTGACGACAACGCTCGAGGCGAAGCCTGCTTTCACCCGGGCCAGCTTCCCGTTGGTTCCATATTCGAGGTTGAAAGTCTTCAAACCGGTCGGGTCTGTTGCCGAAATCAAACGCCCGGAACCGTCGTACGTATAGGAGACACCCGAGCCGGTCGGCGGCGTGGCCGAACTGAGAGGACTGGAAACGCCGGCTGCAGCATCGGTGAATTTGTAGGTGGTCCCGTCGATGTCGGTCACCGTCCACCATCCTCCCGCCAGTGCCAGGCTCACGCTCTCAGCGCCCGCCTCGGGGAGCCATCCACCGGCACCGTCTGACAGGAAGTACAGAGCTTCGCCGCTGACATCCAATACTTCGACGTAGTCGCCCGGTGTCGTGTAGTGGGTCAGCTCCGTGAATGCGGCGGGGGCGTCATCGACCGGTAGGGCGAGTTCCCAACCCCAACCCAAAGGACCGTCTTTGGCGGCGCCCTGGGAGTTGTAGGACCGGGTGAACGAAAGGTTTCCGGCCACAGTCGGCAATGAAACATCAGTAGCCGAGATGATGACATTGCCGGTAGCGACATTGACCTGCGCTCCCCCACCAACATCCTGGAACGTCCACCACGGATTAGCACCGAGACGGGTGTCGTCTACGGTGACCACCGGGCCGGTGACCGGGTTCCCGTCGCCGCCCGGGAAAAGCGGCACGGCCCTTAGCTGATAGGGGCCGTTGGGGTAGACCCTCGTTGACCCGCTCAGCTGACCCGTGTTCCAGGTTTTCGACCAAACATCTGCCGGTGATTCGGTCCCGTTCCCCAATGAAGCCCAAGCGAGGCCATTCCAGTACTCGAAACGCATACCCGTTGCCGATGGGCCGCTGTTCGCCCGCAACGTGACGTTGCCCTGAAGTGTGGTCTCAGCTCCGGGAGCGACAAAGCCTGCCAGGCCAGTGTCGATCCGAACCGCGCGATGTTTGGTGGCGCCCCAGTTGCCCGCACCGTCTTTGGCGCGGACGTGGAAGTACCAGAGTCCATCAGCCTGATTTGTATAGCTTTTCGTAGTCCCGGCGCCTTCCGAAACCTGATCGGGAATTGTCGCCGCGGCCTGGTCGAAGATGTACGAGTACCCGGTGATTCCTGAGTAGTCGGATACCGACCAAGACAACGCCGGGTTCTTGTGGTTGTACCACGTGGCCTCTACCGGGTGCGTCGAGGACGACACCGTGGGTGCCACCGTCGCTGTCGAGTCGATTTTGATGACCCGGTTCGCCGTCCACGCCGAATAGCTGGTCCCGTCGAAGGAGCGCACCCGCCACATGTAGGTGGTCTGGCTCGCTAGACCACTGGGCGGCGACCAGGTGCCGGCCGTTCCCGACGTGACTCCGGTCTTCGAACCGGACTGGGGACCGTGCCCCCGGCGCTGAGGACATCGAAATAGAGGGTTCCGGTCCCACCGTCGGGATCGGAGAAGGTAGCGGTCAACGCAGGGGTTTGGTCGCTGCTGTAGAAGTCAGCAACGGGAGTTTGGCCGCTGGGAACGGCCGGATACGAGTTGTAGGTGACACTGAGGTATGGGTCGCCCGAAGAGGCATCCGCCGAGTTGAACTTCTTCCAACCCAGGCTGTCGGTCTCGGATCCTGCTTTGACTTCCAACCCGTAGTTGGTCGTCCCGTTGGCCCACTCCTGGACCAGTGAAGTAACAGGAATGGCGATGTAGGCAGCGGGACACGACGCCGAATATCCCTTAGCGACGTTCAGGGTGCCATAAACGGTGGCGGCAATAGTGGGCTGGTTCGACCAGATCGTGGACGAGTCCCAACTTGAGGTTACCTTGTAAACATTGACCGGTTTGGCGGTACACGAGTAGGAATGGAACTCGTAGAGCGTCAGATTGGCGCTAATGATGTGCTTCCCGGTCAGAGTTGAGGTGTTGAACTGGAGCAGCGACCTAGCCTTGGTGGTCCCAGAATTGAAGGTTCCTGCCCGCAACTCGACATTGGTCCACTTCGATGCCGACGAGTCAGACTGCACCCAGGTGTCCGACGTTGTGTAAAGGGAGGCGGTCGGGTCGATCACGATCGGGAGAGCAACCTTCGGGTCGGCCAGGAATGCCGGGTCGGGTCTGAGTTCCACGACCTTGCCTGAAGTCGTCTCGACGATTGTAAAGGCAACAAGTTTCGACATAGTCGGCTCATCTGTGTGGTCGTTCCTCGTGTTGCCCCACATCGCCGGTGGCTCACCCACCGCCACTGTCTTGTCATCTTTGGGATCGGTCAGCGCAACGCTTCCGTCGGCCTCCTTGGAAATATCGAGACCGGTGAGACTCAATGGCAGCTTTAGAACGAGCGGAGCCTTGGGACGCTCCCGGACAACGAACCGCTTCAGGTAGCCGTTGGGAAGCGCTTCCAACTCGAGGTCGATTCCGGGCACCACATCCTTGTAGGTCGCCACATTCCCTGCCAATGTGGGAACAGGCAACGATCCCCCACCCCAGCCGTACGCCACTTCCTTGCCTTCGTCGGATAGGGAGACCAGGTCGCCAGTCCCACCCTTTGAAAAGATGATGTCGGCAGCGGCGGCAATCGGGTGGACCCCGATGGAATCGCTGACCAGGGTGGTGTCGATATCGAGCCATTCGCCACCTTCTTCGACTCGAATCGGACCAGCGTGGATATCGGTCGACAAAGTTCCATCTGGATTCGCATACGTCGTGGAATCCTCGGTGCGGGCGCCCTCGATCTCCACGGATTCGCCGGTTTGGATCGCGGCGGCTCCTTCATCGTCCGCCCACACCGGGGTGAGCTCGGCAGAACTTCGCGCCTGTACCGCCTCCTCAGCCGTCACCTCCGTTGCCGAGGCCGCCAACGGAACCAACCCGAGGGTCAAGGACCACGCCACCAGGACAGAAATTCGACGAGTCCGTCGCAAGAACCGAGACATCTGCACTCCCACAAATCGACCCAGACCGTCCCCAGACGTAGGAGCAGCATGCCAAGGGTGATATGTCTTGTCGATCCCCGTAGTGCAGGAAATGTGTCACCTTTATTGGTGAAATCCATCACCTTTTTAGGGGGGACACCCTATTTTCAAGGGCAAGCTAGGTCTTAGACCCGGATCCGCTGAGATATGCGAGGGCTATCAGGTCGTAGCGCTTTCCGAGACCGGTCTTCTTCAGAAGACTCTTCACGTGAGTTTGCACCGTCGAGACGGCTATCCCCAGTTGGTCGGCGAGAGCCTTATCGCTAACAACTCCGGAGCCTATGAGAGCAAGAACTTCCTTCTCACGTGCACTGAGTTTCAGCGAACTGAGGTCCACTCCACTGGCCCGCGACATCATCGTTCCAACAATGGCTTCGCTCGTAAGCATGGAATCGGCCACCTTGCGGATGTTCACGAATGCCGAAACCGCCAGTACCCCCACGATTACTGATTGGATCACCTGCCACTCCGTCAAAAAGTCTTCGGGCACGCGGGACGACAACCAGCCAACGGTCGCTCCCTGAAGCAACATCCTCTGTACCGCTCCAACCAGAAGAGCCCCGGACACCAGAGAAACCGTCAGCCAGAGCCGCTTCACGCGGGGCGATTCTTCGCGACGCCAGTTCACCGTCGACTCAACAACCAGGTAGCCGAAGATGGCCCCATTTATGAAAACCAAGACAAAGGGCAGTATCCCCATCTGTCGGACAGACTAACCGGCGGATGACGGTCCGGAACCCCTCAAAGACTGTCGGAAACGAACTCTCTCATGTCTGCCGCCAGTTTGATCAATGAAGGCTTGTGTACATACATCATGTGGCCAGCCTCGTAGTACTCCATGCGCACGTTCTGGCGAATTTCTGGGTCCAGACCCATGTGGCTAAAGGTGTACTCGGAGGCCAGATGCGGGGTTGCGAGGTCGAAATACCCGTTGGCGACGAACACTTTCATCCGTTGTGACCTCGATAACACCGACCGGAGATTCTCCGACGTGTCGACGTAGCGGTTCTTGAAGTCTTCGTAGTCCCACTGTTTGTTGACTTCCATAGAAAGAATCTCGTAGAAGTCGTCCGTCTCAAAACCCAACTCGGAACGCAGATAGGCATTTAGTGCCGACGACATCGGGCCCATGGTCAGATTGCCGGCCGGGTCGCTTTCCAGATTGTCCCCATCGACGACACGGTCATATCCCGTGTACCTGGTGTCGAGCCGGCCCACCGTCTTCCGCTGGGTGCGAAGGAGTTCCTTGCAGAAACGCATGATGTGGATCCGCATGTCGTATTGGTCGACATACTCCGGCGACAAGCCGGTGTAGTCGGCGACCTTGGCAACCACCTTCTTCCGTTCCGCCTCAGCGAGCTGGTCACCCTGGGCAAGCGCGCTCCAGTATTGGCCGAGGGCGAAGGCCTCCACCTCATCGAGGAATTTGCGCAAATCCATCGACTGGTATTTCTTCCCGAGGGTCCCGTGGTACCAGGCGGTGGCGGCATACGTGGGCAGGTGGGTGAGAAATGGGAGATCGTTGCCACGGTGAAAGAGAAAGCCGGCGTCGACGTCCATGGCAATCGTCTGGAAGCTCATCGCTACTGAAATCAGCAGGATCCCATTGATTTGGAGGCCCTTGTCGAAAAGGTCGGCAGCGATGGCGGCCCCTCTGGTAGTCCCGTAACTCTCGCCGGCTAGGAACACCGGTGACGCCCATCGGCCGTTGCGGTTCAGGTAGGAGATGATGAAATCGGAAAAGGCCTTGATGTCCTTGGAGAAATGGTGATAGTCCTTCTCCTTGTCTTTGGGCAGGCCCCGAGATAGTCCCGTCCCGATCGCATCGACATGGACCACATCGGCGACATCGAGTATCGAGTATTCGTTGTCGATGAGACGCCCGGGGATGCCGACCGGGAATCCGTCGTCGTCGAACTCGACCCGTTTCGGCCCGAAGAGTCCGAGATGGAGCCAGACCGTGGACGAACCGGGCCCACCGTTGAAGGCGAAGATGATCGGCCGATCGGCAGGGTCGACATCGTCTTGGGTATAGCCGACGTAGAAGAACGCAGCCTTCCGGTCGTCCTCCCGTTCGATGACTTGGGTCGCGGCGGTGGCGGTGTAAGCGACCTTGGCCTTGCCGAATTTGCCGGTGTACTGCTTGGAAACCGACTGTTCCTTGATCTCGGGAAGCTCAGCCTTCTCGTCGCTCGACTCGTCTTTGGATTTCTTCTCGTCACTCATGGTCGACGAGGCTAGTTGTCATTCCCGGCCTTTGATTCGACCGTTGTCATCGATCCAGTCTTCGGGGTCAATTCCCAATCCCTCAGCGATCCGGTTGATGTAGTTGAAGTAGGAGACCACCTGAACACAACTTGAAATGCCCTGATCGTCGAGTCCGACATCGCGCAGTTTCTCGATATCGGCCATTCCGATTGCCGATGGGGTGAGAGTGAGCTTCTTCGCAAACTCGACCATGGCCATGGTTTGCTCGTCGAGCCCAGCCGTCTGCCAATCAGCCACAACCCGGTCGACCAGTTCGTCATCTGCGATCTCGGCACGGAGATCGTGAAAGTGCGACGCCGTTCAGTAGTAGCAATCGTTGATTTGTGACGTGACCGCTGCCAGCAACTCCCGCTGGGAACGGGTGAGCGGCGACTCGCCGAACATCAGCGTTGAGTAGAGGCGGATCGAATCCCGCATTGCCTCCGGAAGCTGGCTCTGAATCGAAACGATGTTCCAGATCCGCCCGGCACGACGCATCGCAGAGTCGTACTCGCGACGGGCTAAACCGGTGGATTCGTCGTAGGTGAGGACGTGGACGTGGGGCATCAGGCGAGGAACAGTGCCGGTTCCTCGAGATTCTCGATTAGCAACGCCATGAATCTGCGCCCGGTGCCTCCATCGATCACCCGATGGTCATATGACAGCGACAACGGCATTACCGGGGCGATGACAAGATCTCCGTCCTCGACGATCGGCCGCTCTTTGGCCCGCCCGACAGACAGGATCGCGGTGGTGCCATACGGGACGATTGGTGTCCCATGTCCTCCGCCCACCGCCCCGATGTTGGAGACGGTAAAGGTTTGACCGGTAAGTTCTTCCATCGTCAGAGTGCGTCCCCGGGCACCTTCCCCGAGTCGAACCACCTCGGTGGCGAGATCGAGCACTGACTTACCGTACGCATCACGTATCACAGCCACCAGCAATCCGTCTGCGGTGTCGACTGCGATCCCGATGTCGCGTGCCGAATGGTAGATAAGCTCATCGCCGGAGATGGTGGCGTTGAATTCGGGGAACTCGTCCAACGCGGGGAGCACCGCCTTAACGACAAGGGCTTCCAAGGGGAGTTTCGTCTCGTGGCGGCTGGAGAGGGCAGCGCGTGTTTCCAGAAGACGGGTCGCGTCGACGTCGTCAAAAGTGGTGACATGGGGAATCTCTGCCCAACTCTTCGACATGTTGTCGGCAATCGTGCGACGTAGCCGCGACATCTTCTGCGGACCATCCAGGCCGCCCGAAGAAGTGGACTGCTCGGTCGCCTCGGGCGCAGGAGCCGAAGGGGGCACGACGACTCGAGCATCGATGACCTCTTGGACATCGTCCCTCGTAATTCTGCCTTCCGGGCCTGACCCGGTGATAGCTTCCAGGTCAACCCCATTCTCGCGAGCGAGTTTCCTGACAACCGGGAGTGCCTTGACCGTAGAATCCGCAGCGGTTTCCGGCTCGGCCCGGGGTCGGAGCACTTCCGCCTCTTCGCTCAGCGAACCCACGATCGGTGCTGCCGAAGCCGACGAACTCGGGGCGAATCGGACCGGGTCAGGTCCTGGCGCAGGTTCTGCTGGCTGCGCAGGCGGCGGCTGGGAAGCGTCGACGGAGTTCGCCGGGTTGTCATTGGCTTCCCCAATGACAATAAGGATTTCCCCTACCTCGATGACATCCCCGGCTTCTCCACCCAATTCGAGCACCGATCCGGCGAACGGTGTCGGGATCTCGACAACCGCCTTATCAGTCTCGACTTCGACGATGGGTTGGTCGGCCGTGACCACATCACCCACTTCGACCAACCAGCGCACGATCTCGGCTTCGGCGAGACCCTCGCCGATATCGGGTAGGCGGAACTCCTTGGCCACTTAACTCTCCAATGTCTTTCGGGCTGCTGCTGTTATTTGTTCCACGGACGGAAGGTAGTGCGATTCCGAGCGTTTCAAGGGAAAGATCGTGTCCGGCCCCGTGACCCGCAGCACTGGAGCTTGCAGCGAGTACAGCGCCCTTTCCTGGATCACCGCCGCGATTTCGCCACCGAATCCACCGGTGCGTGGTGCCTCGTGGATCACAACTGCCCGACCGGTCTTATTCACTGACCGCAAAATCCCATTGGAGTCGAGGGGGGAAAGCGTGTGCAGATCAATCACCTCGACAGAGATGCCCTCCGCTTCCAGCGCACCAGCGGTGGACCGGGTCTCTTTCATCATCGCCCCCCAACTAATCAGAGTGAGGTCGGTGCCCGCCCGCTCTACCCGGACTGGCCCGATATCGACTGTGTAATAGATGCCCGGCACTTCCTCTTTCACTGCCCGATAGGAGCGGATCGGTTCGAGAAACACTACGGGGTCGGGGTCCTCTATCGCAGCGAGCAAAAGACCTTTGGCGTCGTACGGAGTAGACGGGACCACCACCTTGATCCCGGGGATATGGGCATAAATGGCTTCGAGCGACTCGGAATGATGCTCGGCAGCGCCGATTCCGCCGCCGAAGGGGATTCGAATCACCATCGGGGCGGTGAACCGGCCGTTCGAACGATTCCGGATTCTGGCGACATGATTGATCACCTGGTCGTAAGCCGGATAGGAGAATCCCATGAACTGCATTTCGACAACCGGTCTCATCCCCGCAATGGCCATCCCAAACGCGGCACCGACGATCCCGGACTCGGCCACTGGGGTGTCGTATACCCGCCTCGGCCCGTATTTTTCGAGGAGGCCATCGGTGATCCGGAACACTCCCCCGGTCCGTCCGATGTCTTCGCCGAGTAGGACCACCCGATCGTCGGCGCCAAGGGCAGCATCGAGGCCGTCGTTGACTGCCTGCGCCAGGTTCATTTCAGCCATCAGACTCCCCCAGTTGTTCGAGGAGCGGTGCAGTAATCTCTGCATACATCCGATGAAACATCTCCGAACGCGTGGGCTGCGGCAACGACTCTGCTTCGGCGACCGCTGCCTCGATTCGCTCAGCCGATCGGGTTTCAAGCTCTTCACCCCACCCGTCTGACCACTCCCCCGCTTCCTCGAAAAGCCGTCGGATGCGGATCAGTGGGTCTCGGCGCCGCCACTCCTCAGTCGTGTCCTCGGTCCGATACCTGCCAGGGTCATCGGCCGTGGTGTGAGGTCCAATCCGATAGGTCACAGCCTCGATGAGGGTCGGCCCTCCGCCACTGCGCGCTCGTTCAACGGCCTCGGAGACAGTGAGGAACACGGCAGCCACATCGTTGCCGTCAACATCGACCCCGGGCATCCCGTACGCAGCGGCCTTCCCCGCGATCGTTTCCGATCGGGTTTGTTCGGCGCGTGGATAGGAAATGGCGAATCCGTTGTTCTGACAAAGAAAAACGGTCGGGGTCTGGTAGACGGCGGCAAAGTTCATCGCTTCGTGAAAGTCCCCCTCCGAGGTCGCCCCGTCACCGAAGGAGGTGAGCGCAACCCGGCCCGATTCGCTGAGCATTTCCGCCCATGCCAGGCCAACGGCATGGACCATGTGGCCACCGACGGTGATCGAAGGAGGGAGGACGTTTACGCCTTCAGGAGGCTGACCGCCACGCTCGTCGCCGGTACGTCCCGCAACCAAATTGCTCCAGGGATATCCGGCGCGCCACATCAGAGCGGCGTCCCGATAGGTGCCTGCTACCCAGTCGTCACGTTCGAGTGCGGCAGCAGCGCCGATCTGAGCTGCCTCCTGGCCTTCGAAGGATGCGTATGTGGCGAGACGGCCCTGCTTCTGCATAGCGATCGACTTTCGATCGTACGCGCGGGCCTCCACCATGTCGGCGTAGAGATCCTTCATCTGGTCGAGAGTCAGGGGCAAACGGTCGGTAACAGTCCCGTCAGGGGAAATCAGAGTTCGCATGCGATGCTGAGCTTATCCGGATGCCATATTCGGGCAACCCGGGATCAGACCGAGGCCGACTCCGATTGCAGCATGTCTTCCAACTCCTCGACCGTGATCAGCACTTCACGGGCCTTGCTGCCTTCGGACGGGCCGACAATACCGCGAATTTCGAGGATGTCCATCACCCTCCCGGCGCGGGCAAAGCCGATTCTTAGCTTGCGTTGCAACATCGAGGTCGATCCGAGCTGGGAACGGACGATGAGTTCCATCGCTTGCCTCACCAGGGCTGCGTCTTCGTCGTCTTCTTCTTCGGCTCGCACCGCGGCCGCTGCCGCCGCCGCTTCGAGGACTTCTTTGTCCTTGTATTCGGCTTCGCGTTGGGATTTCACCCAGTCGACGACCGCGTGGACCTCGGATTCCCGTACCCACGATCCCTGAATCCTCTGGGCTCGCGGCTCTTTGGCGGTGACCACCAACATGTCACCCATTCCGACAAGTTTCTCGGCACCGCTCCCGTCGATAATCACCCTGGAGTCGGTCTGAGACGCAACACTGAACGCAAGACGGCTGGGGACATTGGCCTTGATTACCCCGGTAATGACATTGACCGAAGGGCGCTGGGTGGCAATCACCAGGTGAATTCCCACCGCCCGGGCCATCTGGGCGATGCGAACAATCGAGTCTTCTACCTCTTTACCGGCAACCATCATGAGGTCGTTCAACTCATCGATAATGATGACGATGTAGGGGAAGCGGTCGAACCCTTCGGGATCGAGGCCATCGGCGTCGAGCTTGTCTCGATATCCCTCGATGTCGCGGACCTTGGCATCGGCGAGGAGGTCGTATCTCCGGTCCATTTCGGCGACCGCCCACTTCAGAGCTTCGTTCGCCTTCTTCGGGTTGGTGATGACCCTGGTCAGCAAGTGAGGCACACCGTTGTATTGACCGAGTTCGACCCGTTTGGGGTCAACCATGATGAGACGGACGTCATCGGGATGTGTCCGCATCAGCAATGAGGTGACAATCGAGTTGATACACGACGACTTGCCGGCGCCGGTGGCGCCCGCAATGAGAACGTGGGGCAATTCGGATAGGTTGAGGAGCTTCGAGTCGCCGGAAATATCCATCCCCAGCCCAACAGTCAAGGGATGCGTCTTACTGGCGTCCGGAGCAGCCCGCAGAATATCTCCGAGCGAAACGAGGCGTCGATTGCGGTTGGGAACCTCGACGCCGATGGCGGACTTTCCGGGGATCGGAACCAGAAGCCTTACATCCGGAGTGGCCAGGGCGTAAGCAATATCGTGGGAGAGGTTGGAAACCCGGTTGACCTTGACGCCGGGAGCCAGCTCGATCTCGTATCGGGTGACGGTCGGGCCGGGAACGATTTTGGTCAGAGTTGCATCGACACCGTGCTGAAGGAGGGTCTCTTCGAGCTGTCGAGCCATGTCTTCGAGGGAACGCTTGTTGAGTTCTCCACCTCCACCCTCGCCGAGAAGACTCAGCGGGGGCAGTTGGTAACCGGCCTCGGTGAGGTCGACCGTCTGAACAGCCGGGGCAACGTGTTTTGGCTTGACGGCAGCTGGTTTTGACTTCTTCTGTGCCGGAGGGCGAGCCTCTTTGGGCCGTTGATGTTTGCCTCGAGGTAACGCAGGCACGGTCACGACAGGCGAAATCGTCCGGACGACATCGGTTGTAAAGAGCTCTTTGGTGAATTTGGTGACCCATCTTCCCATGTGACCGATTCCGAGAAATAGCTCTCGAACGCTCGTCCGAGTGAGAACAAGAACACCCATTCCCATAAGCGCAGCAATCACAACAAAAGCCCCCCAATGGCCTAGAACACGCTGGAGGGGGAAGGCGATCAAGGCGCCCACAGCTCCCCCACGTTCTTTCACGAGTTCGATATTTGGTACCAGGGCGACAGCTCCTGTCAGGAGATGGAACATCGACAACGACCCGATGAAGGTAGCGAGGCCGCCGATAACCAATTTGGCAGAACCTTCGCGGGGCTTGCCGATGATGAGGGCAATTCCGATACCGGCGAGTGCCGCAGGCAAGATAAAACGCCATACCCCAAAGAGGAACAGCGACCCAGATTCGAGACCGGTACCGATCGGCCCGGCCTTGTCGATGAACGACAGAACGATGATGGTGGCGGCTACCAAGAGCAGCGAACCCCAGACGTCATCGGTCTGGCGGCCCAGAGCGCCCCGCACCGAATCCTTGAAAGCCACCAGCTTTTGGCTAATCGAGGTCGATTGTGCGGTCTTTTTCTTGGTCTTGTTTGCTGTTGCTTTGGTTTGAGACACCCGCCTCCGCCCGGAGGCACCCTTCCGGGTGGATGTCTTGTTGGCCATGTGGATTCAGACAATACACCAGAGCGCGCGCTCCGTGGTGGTAATACCTGTGGGGCGGACGAACTACTCGTCCAGTATCAAGAAGGCGTGCCAATGGTTGGCGAATCGACGCGAGACGGTGATGGGATGCGGGTGGTAGCTTCCAACTATGCCAGCGCCAATGATCCCGCACAGATTCGAGAGACTGACCCAGGAAGAACAGCACGACCGGGCCGACTCGTTCTTCGAGGAGATGAATCGACGACGCAGTGTCCGCTTCTTCTCCGATGAACCGGTGCCGAAACACCTGATCGAACAAGCCATCCGCACCGCATCGACCGCACCGTCCGGAGCCCATCGACAACCGTGGACCTTCGTCCTGGTCGGCGATCCGGCCATAAAACGTCAGATCAGGGTGGCTGCCGAGGAAGAAGAACGGATCAACTACGAAGGCGGCCGACTTCCGGCACATTGGAAAGAGGCCCTCGAACCGCTGGGGACCGATTGGCACAAAGAGTTCCTCGAGACCGTTCCCTGGATCGTCGTGATGTTCGAACAGCGGTACGGAGTTGGCGACAACGGGGAGCAGGTCCACCACTTCTACGTCAAGGAATCATGCGGAATCGCTGCCGGGGTGTTCATTTCGGCTCTTCATCACATGGGACTGGCGACCCTCACCCACACGCCGAGCCCCATGAAGTTCCTCACGAGGCTCTTAGGTAGACCCGAGAACGAGCGGCCCTTTTGCATGTTCCCGATCGGCTATCCGGCAGAGGATTGCGTGGTGCCAGACCTGGGCCGAAAGACTCTCGATAAGGTGATGGTGGAGGTGTCCGGTTGAGTGATCGCCGAGTCCAATTCGATTTCAAAATCAGTTTTGCAAACGGCGGCGGCATCCAGGGTCAGAAGTTTCGCCTCGACATCGACAAAGATTCGGTCGATGATCTAGAACTGGCCGAACTCCTCGTCGCCGACCTGCGTCTCCTCATGGTGGAAAGTGTTGAGGTCAAAAACCAAACCTATGTCGACGAGCCCCACAAGAAGCGGTCGACAACGGCATCTCCGGAGATACTGGTCGACCTGAGCCATCCGATTCGAAACGGGATGATCACATATCCCGGCCTTCCCGGCCCGGTCATCACCGACCATCTGAGTCGAGAGGCATCCCGAGAGCATTATGCGGAGGGTGTGCAGTTTCAAATCGGGACGATCGAGATGGTCGCCAACACCGGCACCTACGTGGACGCTCCTTCTCACCGTTATGCGGAGGGCGTAGATCTCGCCGGTCTCCCACTCGACCGGCTCGTCAACGTCCCCGCAGTAGTGGTCGCGTGCCGGGAAAAGACGATAGGAGTTGGGGCGTTTTCAGATATAGACGCCCGGGGAAAAGCAGTGCTCATCCACACCGGATGGGACCGCCATTTCGAGACCGAAAGATATCTCGGCGGTCATCCATATATCACCGAAGAAGCGGCGCGACGCCTGGTCGACGGAGAGGCGCTATTGGTAGGCATCGATTCGGCCAACATCGACGACACCGAAGATCGAGCGCGTCCGGCACACAGCCTGCTCCTCGGCGCCGGCATTCCCGTGGTGGAACATCTCACCAATTTGGACAAAATCGTGGGCAACGATCTCGTCGAACTCACCATCCTGCCCGCTCCGGTGGTAGGTATGGGTACATTCCCGGTCCGGGCTGTGGCCCGTATCAGAATGGTGTAACCCATCAGGCAGCGGGATTACGTCTCATCGCCGTAAGGCTTCAAATCCGAAAGGTGAAAGTGACGTGAGACGAAGATTGTCCGTAGCTGTGGCGCTGACGATGTTGGTTGCTGCTTGTGGAGGCGCCGCAGCCGATCCAGTGGCGACGACGGCCACCACCACAACTGCGCCAACTTCGACGTCCTCATCCGATGCGGGGTCGATTCCCGCCACCACCCCAACTTCTGATCCGACCACTACGTCCACAGTCGGCGCATCCTCATCAAGTAGCCAACAGGGCCCGTCGACGACGACACCGGTCGCCACGACCCTCAATGTCGCTCCGTGGTTTTTCATCGACGAAGAAGGACATCCCAACCGGACCGGCGCCTTCCTGCTTCCGGTGCAACGGACGGTCCCTCACACCGTGGCCGTCGCTCGGGTCTCCCTGGAACAACTTTTTGCCGGACCATCTGCCGGAGAGCTGTCCGGTGTTCCTGCGATCTCGTCGACTATTCCGACCGGAGTTCGGGTCCTGGGTTTGACTATTGGCGAAGGAATCGCCACGGTCGACCTGTCGGCGGAATTCGGTGGTGCCGAGACCTCGCCGGTGGTCGCACAACGGATGGCCCAGGTCGTGTTCACCCTGACCTCGATCCCTCATGTCACCGAAGTTCTATTTCGCCAGGGCGGAAAAGCAATAAAGGCGCAGACATCGGATGGCCAGCTCGTAGGACGTCCCGTGCTCAAAGCCGACTACCTCGACTTTGCCGCCGCCCTCACTGTGGAGGAACCCGTCTACGGCGGAGGTGGATCCAACCCACTCCATGTCACCGGGTTCGGGGCTGTTTTCGAGGCGGCTTTCAACTGGGTCCTCACCGATGACGACGGCCTGATCATCGCCGAAGGCCACGAGATGACTAGCAACGGAACCGGTTGGGGCAGCTTCGACTTCACCATCGACTATGAGGTAGACGCCACGCAAGTTGGGGCGCTTATCGTCTACACCCATTCGGCTAAAGACGGTTCGAGGATCGATATCAGGGAATACCCGGTGACCCTGGTTCCTTGACGGGTTTTAGGCAGTTTGGTTCCCGCCTACAACTCCATCACTACGGGGACGATCACGGGCTTGCGTGAGGTTTCTTCACGGAAGACACGACCAACGGCCTGACGCACAGTTTTCTGCAGCTCACCGAGGTCGGGACGACCGCTGGCATGCTCGTGAAGACTCTTGGTGACGGCCTCGGCCGCCTTCTTGAGGACGAGATAAGGATCATCCATGACACCGTGGCTGTCGAGATCGGGGCCGTAGAGGATCTTCCCGGTGTCGTGGTCGATGCCGACCGTGACCACCACCACGCCTTCGTCGGCCAGATGCGACCGGTCTCGGATCACTGCGTTCTTGACATCCCCTATCGACGACCCGTCGAGATAGACATAGCCGGCCGGTACCACCCGCGATTCTTTGATTGTCTTTCTCCCGTCGATGGTGACCCGGTCACCATCCTCGAGTACCTCTGCCCAACTCACCCCCATTCGCCTGGCCAATTCAGCGTGGGCATGGAGATGTCGGTATTCGCCGTGCACGGGAACGAATGCCTTAGGCCGCAGCAGGTTGAGGAAGGTGAGCAACTCCTCACGAGCGGCGTGGCCCGAAACATGGACATGGGCATTTCGACCATGAATCACAGTGGCACCACGACGGATCAAATTGGAGATGACTTTGGAAACAGCGGTTTCGTTGCCGGGAATCGGTTTGGCCGATATCAGGACCGTGTCTCCCTCACCCAACTCGACAAACTTGTGTCGACCCTGAGACATCAGCGACAGCGCGGCAAACGGCTCTCCCTGGCTTCCGGTCGTGATCATCAGTTGTTTCTCCGGAGGAAGCTTTCCCAGATCTTTGATGTCGACGACCGATCCCTTGGGCACATCGAGAATCCCCAGTTCATCGGCGATGGTTGTATTGCGATGCATCGACCGCCCGAAAAATGCGACTTTGCGTCCGGCTGCCACCCCGGCGTCGGCGATCTGTTGGACTCGATGGACGTGCGACGAGAAACAGGCAGCAATGACCCGCCCCTCGGCGTCACGGATTACGTCCCGAATGGGTGGCCCGACTGAGCTTTCCGATGGTTCAAAGCCGGGCTTCTCGGCGTTGGTTGAATCGGAGAGCAATAGTCGGACTCCACGTCGGCCCAGCGAGGCGAAGGCCGGCAGATCGGTAGGGCGGCCGTCGATCGGTGTGGGGTCGAGTTTGAAGTCGCCGGAATGGACGATCATCCCCTCCGGGGTGTCGAGGGCCACTGCCGAAGCATCGGGCACAGAATGGCTCACGGGGATCAGCATGAATTTGAACGGCCCGTGGGAAGTCCACTTTTTGTAATTGATCGGGCGAAGGTCTCCTTTAACCCCGAGCTCTTCGATCCGCCCGCTAGCCAGCTCCATGGCGAGACGGGTCCCGTACACCGGTACATTGATATCGCGGAGGAAATACCCGAGGGCGCCCATGTGGTCCTCATGTCCGTGGGTGAGGATCACGCACTCAACATCTTTGCGACGCTCGATTAGCCACGACCAATCGGGGAACACCAGGTCGACTCCGAGCATGTCCTCCTCAGGGAACATCAAGCCGACATCGATCAGAGCAATCTTGCCCTCGATCTCCACTGCGGCGCAGTTGCGACCGATCTCACCGAGACCGCCGAGGAAAGTTACAGAAACGCTCACTTGGTGGAGCCGATACCGGATAGAGCCTTCTCGATAGCTTGCAACGTAGCAGTGGACGCTTCGCTCAGCGGCAGACGCACCGTTCCGACATCGCCCCAGGCTTTGCTCAGCGCCCCTTTTACCGGAGCCGGGTTCGACTCCAGGAAGCAGGCGTGGCAAAGGGGAAGGAGCAAATGATGGATCCGCCTTGCCTCATCGAGATCACCCGAATGGAACGCTTTGACCATCGCGGCCACGCTTGGCCCCGCTAGATGGGCCACAACCGAAACCACACCGATCGCCCCGACCGACAGCATCGGCAAAGTCAGCGAGTCCTGCCCGGAGTAGACGGGGAACGCGGGGATCTGATTGACCGTGCGCGACGTGAAGTCGAGATTTTCAACGGCGTCCTTTACCGCGACGATGTTCTCGTGCTCCGAGAGGGTCGCGAGTGTGTCTACCTCGATCAGTCGTCCGGTCCTCCCGGGGATGTTGTAGACCATCACGGGAACACCTACGTCGGCAATTGCGCTGAAGTGGCCGATAAGGCCCCTCTGCTCTGGTTTGCTGTAATAAGGCGTCACCGCGAGCACGCCGTCGACACCAAGTTCGCCAGCGCGCGAAGTCAACTCCACGGAATGCCTGGTGTCATAAGTTCCTGTCCCGGCGACGACCTTGGTCTTCTTTTCAGCAACTGCGTCAACGACGGTCTTGAACAACGCCACCTTTTCGTTGTCGCTCAGGGTCGGAGATTCTCCGGTGGTCCCGGCGACAACCAAGGTCTCGGTTCCGGTCTTGGCGAGGTGACGGGCGAGATCCCATGCCTTCTGGTGATCGATACCGCCCTCGGTGGTGAATGGGGTGACCATGGCCGTGGCGACCCAACCGAAAGGGGCAGATGGTGTTGATGTCACGTTTACAGGTTACTTACCTGGCATCGGAGACATGACTTCGACTAAAACCTGTATGTGGAAACTCGTCTTCCCGCCCCATGCGTGGTTGTGTTGATAGGGCCGAGCTCGTCTGGAAAGAGCACCTGGGCCGCGGCCAATTTTGCTACTACAGAAATCGTCTCGTCTGACGAACTGAGATCGCGGGTGGGAATCGACGAAAACGACCTCCAGGCGAGCACCGTCGCCTTCCAACTGTTGGACACCATTGTCTCCGAACGGGTTTCCCGAAAGCTCACCACTGTCATCGACACCTTGGGATTCGACCGGGACCGAAGAGAGGGGTGGATCTCCGCCGCTCACGCCAACAACCTACCCGTCTACGCGGTCACATTCGACACCGCCGAAGCCGAATGTTTGGAACGCAATTCTCGCCGTCTCAAGCCTCTTAACCAGGCAACCGTCCGCAAGCAGATGAAGACACACAGGGACACCGTTCCTTTACTGGACAGCGAAGGGTTCGACGCAGTCCTCGAGCAACGACCTGTTCGCACGGTCGCCCCCCAATTGGTGAACCCGACCGACGAAACCACTCCCGGCAAGACCGCCAGCCACACGTTTGGGCTGATGCTTTCCCGATTCGACTGGGACGATGCGGATTTGGGTGAAACCCTCGCGAACATCGCGAGGCGGGCCGAAGCTGTGGGGTTTCGTGACATCTGGGTGATGGACCATTTTCGACAAATCGCATCGGTCGGTCGTCCCTGGGAAGACATTCCCGAGGCCTACACAACTCTCGCCTACCTGGCCGGCCAGACCACGACCATCCGCCTGGGCGCATTGGTTACCGCCATCACCCACCGCAATCCGTCTGTGTTGGGAAAGATGATCGCCACCCTCGATGTCATCTCCGGTGGTCGGGCAATCGCCGGACTTGGTATCGGCTGGGACCGTGAAGAACACGACGGATATGGAATCGGCTTTCCTCCCACCCGTGATCGTTACCAGACCCTCATCGAGTCGATCGAGTTGCTCCGACTTCTGTGGGGCAAGGGGACACCGTCATTCCAGGGAGAATTTGTTCGCGGGGCAAGCCTTTCCTGCTATCCCCGCCCGATTCAGGACCCGATTCCGATCTTGATCGGCGGATCTGGAGAGAAGCAGACCCTTCGGTTGGTCGCCGAATACGCCGATGCCGCCAATGTTTTCGGGAACCCTGAGCGGGTTGCCCACAAGGTGTCGATCCTCCATCAACACTGCGACGAATTGGGTCGGAATCCGGACGAAATCGAGGTAACCCATCTGCTCACCGTCATGCCGGGAAGCTCTCGAAGCGAGCTCGACGAACGGGTTGACCGCAAGCGGCCATCCAGTATGACTCGCGAAGAGTTCTCCAAACGAAACAACGCCGGGATCGCTGGAGACCTGATCGGGCTGTTCGCCCAGTACCAAGAAGCCGGGGCGACACACTCGATTGTCGCCATCCCTGATCCTCAGCAGGCCGGAAGCATCGAGGCGTTTGCGCCAATCATTGCGGAGATGGCGGCGAAATAACCGGTACCCGGCCACCCCCTCTAACCTGCTCGCCAAACGAGGAAGGACCCCCCTTTGCCCAAGCAATACGATGCCCAACCAGAACTAACGGTTGACCTGTCCAAGAATTATTCAGCGACCATCAAGACCAATCATGGCGACATCAACGTCGACCTCCTCGTCGAACGGTCGCCACAAACCGTCAATAACTTCGTCTTCCTAGCCCGTGACGGCTTTTACGACGACGTCATCTTCCACCGTGTCATCGATGGGTTCATGATTCAGGGTGGCGACCCTACCGGGACCGGCACCGGAGGCCCCGGCTACAAATTCCGTGATGAGACCGAGGGTGCCGGCACCTATTCGAGGGGAACCATGGCCATGGCCAATTCCGGGCCCAACACCAATGGTTCCCAATTCTTCATAATGCACAAGGACGGAGGGCTCCCCCATTCCTACACCATTTTTGGCAAGGTGACCGACGGCCTCGAGGTAGTGGATTCCATAGCCACATCGAAGACCGACAGGAGCGATCGACCAAACGACGAGGTCAAGATCTCAACGATCGAGATCGGTGAGTCCTAGGCGAGCGATCTCCACTGCTCGATAACGTGGCCCATCCGCTCTACCCCGGCGGCATCAATCGGGTCGAGCACCATCTGAAGGTGGTCGATACCGGCGCGGTCGAATTCGGCGAGTATTTCGGCGAGACCCTGGTTGCTACCGGTGATTGGCTCGGCGGGCGTGCGGTCATAGCTCGACTTCCGGCCGATACCCCCCTCGAGTTGAAACAAGGCAGCAGCGGTCCTACCGATTGCACCCGGTTCACGACCCGCCACCGCAGCCGCTGAGTCGACCCGGGCTTGCAACGGAGCCAAACCCTCAGGCCGATTCCCGTACCAGACATGCCAGGTGTTCCACATATCGATATAGGGCGCGGTGATCTCGAGCATCCTCGGGCCGTTGGAGCCCACCAACAAGGGAAGGTCGGGTCGGGCGGGCGGCAACAACTCCATCTCCCTGAGGGTGTAATACTCGCCCTCGAAATCGATCCGGCCCTCGTGGATAAGTGTCCGGATGACGGTGAATGCTTCCTCGAAACGGGACACCCGATTGTCGTATGCGAAACCGAAGCCGTCGTATTCGGCCTTGTTCCAACCTGCTCCCAATCCGAGTACCAGGCGACCCCCGGAGATCTCATCGACCGTGGCTGCCTTCTTGGCCAGCATTGCCGGGCTATGGAACGAAGTAGCAGCGACCAGCGGACCGATCTCAACCCGATCAGTTGCTTCAGCCAGAGCGGCCAACATCGACCACGCCTCCCACGGGCCACGGGCCCCGCCCTCATCGCGATAAAGCAAATGGTCGCCTACCCATATCGAATCGAAGCCGACCGCCTCAGCGGTGAGGGCTATTTCGCGGAGTTCCAGCCAGCCAACCGGACGTTCCACTTCGGGGAGTTGGACACCAACCTTCATGTAATCATCCTGTCAGTTCGGCGTCGGTGGGAAGTGACGAACGGGAGTAATCGCTTTCGATGTTCCACAGCATCCAGCCAACACCCCGATCTTCCGCCGCCTGTATCGAGCGCCGAATCTGCTGTGGGGTCCACCAGAAGGATTGGAGCCACGGTCGTAACTGTCTTCCCGGTTCCATTCTGCGGAGGGAGTCGTCGAGGGCGTCGGCGGTTACGTCGTAGGGGTGCTCGTTGGGATCGGCATATCCCAGCCAGCCGTCGGAGTAGTGGCTGGGGTAGACCATGGGCGACAACGCATCGAGGTGTGCCGACAACTCTTCGGGCCGTTGACCGATTCCTTGATCGTTCGACGCCGAGACCACGATCGCAAAAATGTCGGCACTCACCGAGCAACCGAGCGGATGGAGCAAAGAACGCGCCGCGGCGACGTAGGCTGCCACTGCTCCGACCCTTTCCTCCTGAGACATGTCGAGTTGACCGCTGATTTTGACTGCTTCACCCGAGGGAAAGCGAACGTAGTCGAGTTGGATCTCGTCGAAGCCCAACTCGCAAGCTTCAACGGCGAGATCGAGGTTGTAGGTCCAGGCATCGCGGATTCGGGGATCGATCCAGCGACCGGCAATGGCATGGGAGGGATACTTCTCACCTTTGATGGCATCATCGAATGAGACAATCCGGGTGATCGTGTAGAGGCCGTGCTCCTTGGCTTTGGCGATCAGTTCGATAGGGTCGTAGGTGTTCCGTACCGCCCCCATCTCGTGGGCCAGGGCCACCTTGGTGTCATAGAGGACCGTTCCACCCTCGGTCTTGGTATCGAAGACAAGAGCATTGACCGCGGTCTCATCGGCCAGGTCGAGTAGACGTTGGAACTGGGCCGGATCTCCGGCAGCATTGGCAGCGACCCGGAGCGCCCGTACCGTGATCGGCTCCAAGTTGATCTCGACCAGCCCAAGGGTCCCGTCCCACGCCGCTTCGTCTGCGACCCAACCGGGCTTGTTGGCGGTCACGACTCCTGCCGTCGGCGCGTCGAGATTGTAGAAACCGTCTGGCCCCGACATCGCCGACACCCCTGACACGGAGACGATGGCGCCGGGTAGCGGCCTTCCCGATGTATCGAGAACGCGACCGATAAGTGGAATCAGGGGAACCGTCGCAGTGGTAGCCATAGGATTCCCATTCTCGTCGACCAAAGCCGACGACGGGTCAGGGTCTCCGACCCCGAGCGAAGTCGAGTCTGAGCAAGCTCCCAATACGAGAAGGAGCGACAGAGAGAGAAGGAGGGATCTGCGCACGGCAGTTTTGATTATCGCCTAAATGCCGAGTTTTGCGACCATCGCAAAGATCGTGAACAGTACGACCAGCGTATCCAGGACCCCGAATCGACCGGCGGTCCCCCGCAGACGATTGGCCGCCACCACGTCACCAGAATCCAGAGCATCGGCGATCGCTGTCGACTTGGGACCGAACACGACCGAGCCGAGGACAGCCCCAATGATTACTGCCATAAAACCGATCGTGACGAACAGCGTCCCGAATCCATACACCTCCGAGTCGAGAACCAGCAGCACCCCGGTGATCAAGACGATGACACCCGCGGGGATGTACAAGGCTTTGGACATCTTCTCGGTCACCCGGAACCAAGCCGATGCGGCGGCGGATTCCGGACCGATCAATCCGGGGACGATCGCCTGGACGATGTTGGCGCCAAGCCATGCTCCGACCGCGGCGATGTGAACAAACAGCAACAGATTTCGATACAACATGCTCAACCCTTTGTTTATTGGAGAGAGTCCGATTCTACGGAGCCAGGGGCCTACTTAGCGGTAACTCAATGCCTCCCGTACGATCTGGCCGTGCCCCAATCAGAAGCCCCGGGATGTCGCGATGCCGCCCTGGCCACTGTCCTTCTACTCAGTGTGGGAATAGCCCTCTTTGCTTCGGGCCTCGCAATGATCAACCAGAATGGCTGCTCCGGTTCCTGCGAGTTCATCGGTCTGGCCCTCCTCTATGCCGGTGGTCCGACTTCGGCGATGATCGGTGCCATCACCGGCTCAGTGATCGTCGCTTGGCCACTCGACGTGATGTTGTGGGTGGTACTCGGTTTTTGGTGTGCCCGGATCGGGTCAAGGCGGGGAAAGTCTTCGCTGGCGTATGCGATTTCGATACTCGCGATCGCCCTGGTCTATGGACTAGTCCTTTCGCAGTTTGTCGAATTAGCCGTATGAATCGCTTCAGAAACCACATAACGTGGTCGATGAATGCAGAGAGTACCTAGTCTTCGTATCGCCAGCCTGCTCACCGCGGGCCTCTTACTCATGGCAGCAAGTGCCTCACTAACCGCGCGATTTGCCGCCGAGCAACCCGGCCTCGATCTCCAACCGATTGGAACGGCCGAACAACTGATTTCGCTGGTCCAGGGCCAGCACAACATTCTTTGGGTGTCAACGACGGGGACGGTGAGTGATATCACCGTGAGGGGGTGGCCCGTCGATGATGGGGAGGTCGAGCTGGGTGGTGGTTTAACCATCACCCGGCCCGACGGGGGTGAGGCGGGAGTCATCGAATTCGATGAGAAACCGATGACTGTCGCCTTTGATATCGAGCCCTAGACCAACTGGCTCCTAGTTCAGATACGTTTCCAGGTCCGATTCCTCAAAAGGACCCACCGCCCCGATCAACCGATCGCCTTGATACATCTCCTGGGCAACCTTTTGCACCTCTTCTTTGCTGACCGCCTCGAGTTTCTCGAGCCTCTCATCAGTCGAGAGGTGGGGCATCCCGGCCAACTCGTCACGACCCAACCTGACCATCCGGCTGTTGGAATCCTCGAGGGATAGGGCAAGACCACCCCGCATCGAACCTTTGGCCCGATCCATTTCGGCATCGGTGATCCCCTCCTCCATCACCTTGGTCAACTCGTCGTTGATCACCGTGAGAGCGGTATCGGTCTGGCTGGGTGTTGTACCCACGTAGACGCCCCATGCACCGGCATCGGCATAAGCGAGGCGGAACGCATAAACCGAATAAGCCAGGCCCCGTTCCTCGCGCACCTCGCGGAACAACCGTGACGACATTCCCGAGCCCATTACGTGATTGAGCACCTGGTAGGCCCAGCGGCGCTCATCATCACGTTGCAGACCTTTACCACCGATGAGGATGTGGGCTTGCTCGGTATCCCGGCGGGTCAGTAAGACCTTCGAGGGAGGGTTCACCTCCGAAAATTCGTGAGTGACCGCATCACCAGTCCAATCGCCGAATCGCTCGGCGACCTGATCGACGATCTCCTGGTGATCGAGATTTCCAACCGCGGCAACCACCAACGAACCGGCGCCGTATCGGCGGTCCCAATAACCCATGATGTCGTCGCGGGTCATTCCCCGAATCGAATCACGGGTACCTAAAACGGGTTGCTCCAGGGGATGTTCCGAAAACGCAGCTATCGAAAAATTCTCGAATGCGACGTCGGCAGGATCGTCGTCATTCATGTTGATCTCCTCGATCACCACCTGACGTTCGGAGTCGATCTCGTTGGCCCGAAATGCCGGGCGCTGAATTATCTCAGAAAGGATGTCGAAGCCTTCCTCGACATCGGTGTCGAGCAAACGGGTCCAATAGCAAGTCGCCTCCTTCGAAGTGAAGGCGTTCGACTCCGCACCCATGGCGTCGAACTGCTCGCTGACGGCCCGAGCGGAAAGGGTTTCGCTCCCCTTGAAAAGGAGGTGCTCGAGGAAGTGCGACGCCCCATGCTCGGGAGAAGTTTCATCTCTGGTACCGGTGTCAGCCCAACATCCGATGGAAACCGACCGTACCGATGGCATGGTCTCGGTGATGACGCGTAGTCCGTTGGGAAGTGTGGTGAGGTCGTAGTGCACGAGGCGGAGTGTATGGCTGATTTGACATACATGAGACAATTGGCGGCTGATGCGCGATCGAGAGACGACATTTCTGGCCGACCTGATCGGACCCGAAGACCAGGCCATCGAGGCTGTGGTCAACCGGTACCAACGCGTTGCGCCCGCCGTCACCCGATTCGCTCGCAGTCTCGCCAAGAACCCAGAACTGCGGGTGAGACTGGGATCGGAGGCCGCTGCGTCGGACAACGAAGTGGTCTGCGATCCTCGCATTTTCCAGGCTGCCTACCACCGCAATGCTCCGGTCACGCCGGACGAAGTGGCTCTGGCCTCGGCCCTCCATGAGGTGATGCACCTCGTCTCGACTCGACTCGACGACCCCCGGCCGGTACCGACGGATTGGCCCATCGACAGACAGAGTGATGAAGAGATCGAACTTGATCTTCTCACCGCCTTGGAAGAGACCGATAAGCCGGTTGCCGAGGTCCTCTTTTTCAGTCTCGAGGACGCCCGTCAGGAGCGACAGGGCCTGTCGATATATCCGGGAGCGAGATCGGTTCTTCAAGACCTCTATCTCTCGTCGCTGAGTCAGGCGATCGAGCGAAGTGGCGCTCTGAGCCAGTTCGTTCTCGGTTGTTTTCTCCTGACCGGTGGTTATGTGGAGCGTGAGGTGTTGGAGCGACGATTCGACGCTCGAGCCGCCGTCGCCCTCGACGATGGTACGGCCCAGTGCGAGAGGGCGGCGGAAACCGACGACCCCTGGATCGTGGCGGGCCTTGCCCTCGAACTCGAAGCCATTGCCCGCGCCAATGGTCTCATCAACGAGGTACAGGAGAAGTCCAGTCACGCCAAACGGCAAACACCGGCCAATTCCGAAGCCGAAAAGGCGCGAGAAGGAGTCGACGCGGTCAGAATGACTTCGCCGATCGTCTCCGACGCCGAGTCGTATCAGGACACCCGGCGCGCCGCCGACGCCCGATCGGGAGCGTCCGACCGGAAAGGGCCGTCGGAAGTCGCCGACGACGATTCGACGGAGCAGTTGCTCCGTATTTCGCAGTCCCCTGATGTCTATCTCCCTAATGGTCAGGGTGGCAAGCTCCTCGTTGCTCCAATCCCAACCACCTTTTCCCGACTCGCCAGGCCTGGCCTCGAAGCCCTGGCAAACGGGGCGAAGAAGTGGGAGGTAGACCGGAGGAGGGTAAGCGGCGAACTCTTCCCGCTTTTCGCCGCCAACCAACGGCGGGGACTCCGCTCAGGATTCGACCAGGGTGATGTGTCCCCGCACTCCGCCCTGTTCATTGGAGCCGGTTTGTACGAACGCCTCTACGAACGCCGGGCGGCGCGGACCCGTCGAACCTACGCGGTATCGCTACTCGTCGACGCATCGGCATCGATGCTGAGTCCGGGTCGGGTGAGGGGCAGGGAGACATCCTGGGCTATGCCGGCCGCTCTTCTCGGGGCGTGGACGATGGCGCATCTGTGCGACGAACTTCAGATCGACTTCGAGGTGGCGTTGTTCAATCGGGGTTTCGCCGCCAGACCGGAGGACACCGAGTCGACGTATCGGCGCAGTCGGGCCAACGCCATCTCGGGCTTGAAACGCACCCAGGGAACCGCCGCCGACCGCCTCACTTCAACGGTCAACCACTACTTGGTCAAGCCTTTCGACCGGAGATGGCGTGACGCCGAACCAATCCTGGCGGGGCTTTTCTTCACCGCCGACCAACCCCGCCAGGCCTCGGCGTTCGCGCGGCGCGAGCCAGACAAAGCTCCGCCGATATCGCTCTTCGAGAAGGCAGCAAACGTCGACGAATTCAACGTCATCCACGCCGCCGAGCGGATGGGTCGTCTCGGCGCCTCGGTGCGAGTGCTCATGGTGCTCGCCGATGGGATGACCCGCGGCTCCGTCGAAAACCTGGCGCGCTCGGTCGCAGAGGTTGAAAAGTCAGGTACGACTGTTATCGGAATCGGGATTGGCGATCACACTGTCGACGAGGCCTACCAGCGCCACCAGGTAGTCAGTGAACCTCAGCAACTGGCACAGGCAATGGTTGCGGGTACCAGGAGCGCCTTGCGAAAAAGCCTTTCCAACCAGGGCATGGATACCTGGTGGGTCAGATCATCATCGAAAACAACACCACAGGAGAAAGCAATTGCCTGAAAAAGTCACGTTCGTAGACCCCTCCGGCGAAGGTCCGGAAATCAAGCTCGACCGGTTTGTCTTACCAAAAGACACGCCTGACTACGAGGTTCGGGCCCGAAAGATCCCCGAGGCGGATCCCCACTATGTTGATTTGGGAATGCTCTATCGCTTCGCCCAACTCGAATCGGCCCGCCAAGAAACCAACGACAGTTTCGTTCCACTCCATGTGGCGGTGCGCGGTCATATGGGGACCGGGAAGGACCACGACATCGAGCAGTTCGCCGCCGCCGTTGGACTCCCCTATTACCGGATTCCGCTGACCGGAGAAGTCAGAGATGTCACTCTGATCGGGTCGACACGTCTCCAGGGAGACGGCAAAGGTGGCACTGAGTCGCGCTGGGAGGATGGAGACATCACCCGCACGCTGCGGGGCCCGGCGCTTCTCAATCTCTCGGAGTTGAATGCCGCCGGCGCCGAGACTCTGTTCGCCCTCCACGGGCTCCTCGACCGCTACGCCGCCCTCGACTTGCCCAACGGAGACCACGTACCGCTTCGCTCCGATGTCCGAATTTTCGGGACGATGAACCCGACCGATTTACGCGACTATGCCGGTACCCAAACCCTGAACAAGGCGTTTGCCGATCGTTGGGTAATTTGGGAGAAGTCCTTCCCTGGTTCGGATCAGATCGAGTCGATGCTGAACCGTCGCTATCCCAATCTGCGCAAGGAGTATGTTGAAGCCATCGCCCGTTTGGCCACCGAGGTCAATGCATCCTTCGAGGAGGCAGATTCTGCGGTACGTGTGGAAACACCCGTTTCGTTGCGTTCGATCCTCGATCGGCTACCCATCGGTTTGACCATGTATGCCGACCGGAGCGACCCATTGCGAAACGCTTGGGAAGAATTTGTACTTCCCCACGTTGACCAATTCGATCGCGACCACTACGAAACGGTATGGAACGCGGTGGTCCGCAAAGGTCCCAGCGCCAAGCCGTTCGGCAAATGACGTCCTCGGTTTAGTACGGTCTGGTCATGCCATACGACATGGGTAAGCCCGAACTGGACGAGGCGGTCGCCGACCTGGTGGCGGCCACTGCTAGCAATCAGAACCAGGACCTGATCACCGAGATGGTCACCACGGTGCTCAAGCTCTACCGCGACAACGGAGACCGCGGCGATTTAAAGCTCATCAACACAGCCCTCAAAGAGATGCGCTATTCCAACCTGGTGTTCTCCCGCCACGAAGAACCGAAAGTCACCATTTACGGTTCAGCTCGACTCGGAGAGGAAGATGCCTCTTATCAGCTGACCGAGGAATTCGGCCGGATCATGGCGGAGAGGGGTTGGGGGGTAATAACGGGAGCCGGGCCGGGGATCATGGAAGCCGGCAACAAGGGTGCCGGCTTCGAGAATTCATACGGCGTGAACATCCGGCTGCCCTTCGAAGCCAGTTCCAATCAATACATCAAGGCTGAGCGGAACGTCAATTTCAAGTACTTCTTCACCCGAAAATTGGGATTTGTCAAAGAATCACACGCATTTGTGATACTTCCAGGCGGATTCGGCACTCTGGACGAGGGGTTCGAGCTACTCA
>JBGTGL010000180.1:0-5640 GCA_041746755.1 Acidimicrobiia bacterium
GTTGGTGTTGGCCGACTTCGTCGGCCTCGACACCACGAAGTTCGTAGCTGACGTCCTCTTTGAAGAGTTCAAGGACCCGGCGTACGCCTCTCCCCCGTTGCTAACGCGGATGGTTGAGGCAGGCCTCCACGGCCGAAAGACCGGCCGTGGCTTTTACATCTACTAGGCCTGCGTTGAGCTAGCTCGAGCTCTCGACCGTCAGCTCACCCTCCATGCCGGCATCAAAATGGTCCTCGATAGCGCAGATAATTTGGTAGGTGCCTGCGTCGGGCGCAGTGAAGGTGAAAGTCTGCGTATCGCCAACCGTGACCTCTTCCTCCCAGTAAACGAAATCGGCGAGGAGCTCCTCTTCGGTATCCGGCAGGTCAGCCTCATTCGAGATGGTCACACCATCCTTGAGGATGACCCACTCGTGGTCCACGCTGCCCCCATTGGTGATGGTGATGGTGATTTCCTCGCCAGCGGGAATCGTCCAGTCTGCCGGTGTGAACTGGAATTCCTTCAGCTCCGCACTTATGTCAGTGCTCGCCCCGTCTCCACCGCATCCGGCCAAGAGCAGCAGAGCTCCAAGCGATGCCGTCATCGCTATCTTCAATCGTCTCATTTCGCCTCCAATCGACGTAGTTAAGGCGACGATATTTCGAGTCTGGAAGATTGAATAGTGCCGAAATGCCCTATTGGGCTTGCCTGACGGCTCCCAGGACTTCATCGAGGTTGGCGTGGTCGCCGGCGAAGTCCTCGAAGTCTGAATAGAGCAGTTTGTCGCCGGGGCCGATCACCAGTGTGGCGCCCAATTGGAAGGGACGACGGCCGGCGTTGCGTTGTTTGTTTCCAGCCGTGCGAGCGCGGGCCCCGGCGATCAACTGGCTCGGCCTGGCCAGTTTGAGCATCGAGGTCTTGTTGGTGCCGGCGATCTCAGCGGCCGACCCGTCCTCGTCGAGCAACACTTCGAACGGGACCGACTCGTCCTCGATGAAAGCCTTGGCGTAGCGCTTTCCGCCGGTGCCGATGGCAGTTACATCCGAACCAGCGTCCAGAATCTCCTGGTATCTATCGCGGACCTGACCGGCCCGTTCCCGACAGGTCAGTCAGCCGAAATGCCGGAGGAAAAGGATCACCCTAGGGCTGTCGACCCAGCGGTCACCAATTCGGTGTTCTCCCTCATCGGGATCAATCAGCACCTCTTCTCCGAGTCTCTTTACGTCAAGTGTCACCGGCCGATTTTGGCACGATCATCTTTCTACGACACCTCGAACTTCAATCATGTAGGTTTGTGTCGGCGGCGATCGATCCCGTCTGTGGAATGGAAGTCGATGTGGCCACGGCCAAATGGATCACCGGATATGAACGTCAAACCTCCATTTGGGCGCCCCCGGATGCAAGAAGGCTTACGAGGCCTCACCGGCAGATTTCGCTAACCACTAGCAGGGCATAGAGTTCTTTCGTGATCCCTGACACCATCGAGACGCTCAAAAGCAGGCTCGACGCCGCTAATTACTTCGCCAACGACGATCTGGTGGTCGCAATCCATCTGGCGTTGCAATTGGGCCGGCCGCTGTTTCTCGAAGGTGAGGCCGGCGTCGGGAAGACGGAGGTGGCCAAGGTGCTGGCAAGTTTTACCGGCGAGCCGCTGATCAGACTGCAGTGTTACGAAGGGCTCGACGTATCCCAGGCCCTCTACGAATGGGACTACGCCAGGCAGATGATGCAGATCCGACTCCTCGAGGCAGGAGGGAAGGGCGAGACGGCGACGCCCCAGCAAATAATGAGCCGCGAATTTCTCATCGCCCGTCCCCTCCTCCAGGCGATAGAAGCAACCGTGGGTGGGCATAGACCGGTACTGCTCATCGACGAACTGGATCGCGCCGACGAAGAATTCGAAGCATTCCTGCTCGAACTGCTCTCCGACTTCCAGGTTTCCATACCCGAAATCGGGACGGTGAAAGCCGAGGTTCCGCCCATTGTGATCCTGACCTCCAACCGGACCCGGGAGATTCACGACGCCCTCAAACGGCGCTGCATCTACCACTGGATCGACTACCCGACGACGCAACGGGAGGCAGAGATCGTCACGAGGAAAGTCCCCGGCATCGATACCGAGGTGGCTGCTGCTCTGGCAGAGGCAATGGGAAGGCTCCGCGAAATGGACCTGTTCAAGCCGCCGGGGGTTGCCGAGACCCTCGACTGGGCCGAGTCCCTGCGTCTGCTCAAGGAGGGGTCGCTCACCGGCCCCACGATCGACAAGACGCTGGGAGTTGTCCTCAAGTACAAGGACGACATCGACGCCGTGCGATCCGTCGGTGTCGACACTCTGGTCGGATGAGCCCAATCAAATGAACTCGGTCGTATGAACCAGGGCCCGATTCGCGATCTCGCCGGGTTTTCAGAGGCGCTTCGGTCCCGGAGTCTCACCGTCACTCCCGATCAGACCAGGGACATGGCATCTGCTCTACTAATGGTCGACCCTGCCAACCGATCCCATGTCCACGCCGCATTGCAGTGTCTGACAGTCAACGACCCCGGAGAGAGGGTCCCCTTCGATGAGGAGTTCCTGGCCTTTTTCAGCGGTGGGAGAATCCCACCCATCAGCGAGCAGCACGACGCAAACATGAACGCCACATCCGCGGCGAAGCCCCTATTTCAGCCGGTTTCCAAGGAGAGAGAGGGCGACACCACGGACAAGGCCGGTGCGTCGGCGATGGAGAGGGTCGGCGACCGCGACTTCTCCACCCTCGACGATGACGACTTGCTCATTGCCCGGCAATTGGTTGCCAACATGTTGTGGCAGCCCACCGACTTTCGCACCCGTCGCTGGAGAGACTCCCGACACGGAGCCCGCCCCGATCTGAGGAAGACATTCCGTGAATCGGTTGGCCCGACAGGAGATCTGCTCAAGCTGGAGATGCGAGACCGAAAAAAGAAGCAACGGCCTCTGATTGTGATCGCCGATATCTCCGGGTCGATGGAGAAATATGCGGATCTCTTCCTGGTCTTTGCCCATGCTGCCACCCGCCGTCTCCGCTACGTGGAAACATTCACCTTCTCGACCAGCCTCACCCGAATCACCGATGAGATGAAGCGGCGAGATGCCAAAGCGGCATTGGCGAGGGTCACCGAAACCGTCACCGATTGGTCGGGCGGGACCCAGATCGGTGTCGCCTTTGCCCGTTGGAATCGGATGTGGAGTCGTCGCTTGGCCCGAGGAGGGCCGGTCGTGCTCATCCTTTCCGACGGTTGGGACTGTGGTGACCCCGAACTCCTCGAGATGGAAACAGCCCGCCTATCGCGTTCGGTGCATCGGGTGATTTGGCTCAACCCCCTGGCAGCTCGGGCAACCTACGAGCCAGCGACACGGGGGATGCAGTCAGTGCTTCCCTATGTTGATCACCTCCTGCCGGCAGCTAGCGTGAATGATTTGAAGGGTGTGATTCGACTTCTTGAGTCGTTGAACGGAATGAGGCGCCGATGAGGAATCAGATCGAGGTCCGAAACCGCTGGGCCGCGGAAGGCAAGAAGGTGGCGGTGGCGACCGTTATCAAGGTCCACGGTAGTGCCCCCCGCCCCGCAGGATCAAAGTTTCTCGTGAGTGACGCCGGAGATATGGAGGGTTCCGTCAGTGGCGGATGTGTCGAGAACGATGTGTTTCTTCATGCTCAGGAAGTGATCGAAACCGGAAAATCGAGAGTGGTCACCTACGGAATAGCAGACGAGGATGCATTCGAGGTCGGCATGGCGTGCGGTGGCACAATCGACGTGTTTATCGAACCATGGTGAGCCCACTGGAAGCCATCCAGCAGATCCTCGACAGCGAAGAGTACGGGTCGGTAGTCACCTTTGTTGACGGCCCGATGTTGGGGACAAAAGTAGTCCTCAACGGTGAAGGCAAGGTCGTCGCGGGTTCGTTGCCCGAAGGCCTGGCCGCCTCGATAGTCGAAGACGCCCTCAGTCTGATGAGTCGGGAGCAGCATCGCACTGTTGGCTATGACGACCATTCTGTCTTCTTTGAATCGCTGGCTCCGCCTCAGGATCTCTTGATTTCTGGGGCGGTGCACATCGGCCAGGCGCTGGCAAATTTCGCCAGTCAGATGGGCTATCGGGTTTCAGTTGTCGATTCGAGAAGCGCCTTCGCCACAGAGGAGCGATTTCCCACTGCATTTCGGGTGCTCGCAGGCTGGCCGGGTGACATGATGGATCAACTCAGCTTCGACCGTCGCACCTGGGTTGTTGTCCTCTCCCACGATCAACGTCATGAGGATCCTGTCCTCGAAGCGGCCTTGAAGAGTCCGGTGCGGTATATCGGCTGCATGGGAAGCCGCCGCACCCATGGGCTGCGGGTGGAACGCCTCAAGGAGAAGGGTTTCAACGACGACGACATTGCCCGCATTCACAGCCCGATTGGATTGGACATCGGTGCCGAAAGTCCCCAGGAAGTCGCGGTGTCGATCCTTGCTGAGATGACGTTGGTCCGGTACGGGTCAGGTTCAGGCATCTCGCTCCGGGGCGTCGAGGGCAGGGTCCACAAGCAACGGTCAGAAGAGGAGTAGCAGGCCCTGGTTCATCGCCAGACCTCGACCTGGTCTTCGATGTATTCCCGGACCGTGATCGGTGGTCGCCCGAGAAGTTGGGCGGTTGCAGAAGTCACTTTCTCGGCATCTCCCCGTCTCAGCCCGGCATGGAGGATTGTCTGCACGACAGCATGAGGAACGGGAAGGCCCTCTTTGAGAAGGTGGCGAAAGTAGGAAGCGATTCTCGCCGGTTCGTATGAAACGGGCCTGCCGAGCACCTCACTAAGGATCTCTGCCAGCTCATGGAAGGAAATCGCCTCGGGTCCCGTTAGCTCGTACGCCTTCCCCTCGTGTCCTGTTTCAACGAGGGATTTCGCCGCAATTTCACCAATGTCTCGTGTGTCTATGAAGGCAGCACGGCCATCGGCAGCGGGTACGTATATCCGGTCATCATTTGTGATGTCGCGGGCATAAGCCGTCGCGATGTTTTGGGAGAAGAATCCGGGTCGCAGGATCGTCCATGCCAGGCCCGAAGCAACGAGATGTTTCTCAACACGGTGATGCGGGACGACCTTGTTCTTGTCAGCTCCGGCCACAGAGGAGAACACGACATGTTTCACCCCAACGTCGCGGGCGGCGTCGATGAACTTATTGAGAGTGGGACCCACTCGCGAAATTGGTGGAGGGCGGAGCAGGAAAACCGCGTCGGCACCGCGCACTACCGGGCCGAAGGTCGTGGCATCGGAGAAGTCCAGCATGATTGTCTCAACAGTTGCGGGGCGGTCGTGGCTCGCCGGGCGATGGTCGGCGGCCTTAACGTTCTCGCCCATCGCAACCAGATGATCGACTACTGCTGAGCCCACATTGCCGGTCGCTCCGGTAACGACGATCACGTTTCGCTCTCTCTGGGGGAGACCATGTTCACTACGAGCTCGGCCATCCGACGGGCATAGGCATCGTCAGGGTCTATCCCAGCCAGCATCCGTCGGTAGAACAACGGCCCACCGACGAGGTCGATAATTTCGTCGTCGGCAATGTCCGATCTGATCTCGCCTCGATTTCGAGCTCGGTCCACGATTTTCCGGATGACATCCTGGCGTTGGTCGGCGAAGCGCTTGTGCAACTCTCTGAAACC
>JBGTGL010000181.1:0-4630 GCA_041746755.1 Acidimicrobiia bacterium
GCTTAAGATACCGGTGAAGCTGGTCGATTAGAATCCAGCTCGATTTTTATACACACGACCACCGAGAGTGGCTATGCTGTCCGAGAGGGCTGGCAAACGGGCGAGGGACTATCTAGATGAAGACAATCCAACGAATTCGCAACCGCGACAAGGGTGCCTCCCTTGTTGAATTCGCGATCTTGATGCCGTTCCTCTTGCTATTGGTTCTCGGGATCGTCGAGTTTGGTTTTCTTCTCGGAGAATCGAATGAAATCAAGCATGCGACGCGAGAGGGTGCACGCTACGCGGCGGTCAGTAACCCTGACCGCGACGGTGGGGGAATTGGGAACTCAGACGTTGTGGACGCCGTGTGCGACGCACTTGACCTCAACAGCAAGACGTTTGGCATCACGATCGTGGCACCCTCTGGCACGGATCGACTGGATGACGCAACCATCACCGTGACCGAGACCGGAGTGACCTCGCTATCCGGGGCGCCGTTAATAAGCAGTCTCATCCCATCGACTCTCAGCAACTCAGCTACGTTCCGTCTGGAGCAAGACGCTCTCTGGACCCCCTTCGCCAATCAACCCTGTCCTTGAGGTAATCGACATGACGGTCCCAGCAACTAGTCAAAAGAACGAACAGGGTGTCACCGCCATATTCGTGGCGATCACGATTCTGGTGCTGATGGGTTTCGCTGCCATTGCGATCGATCTCGGAGCCGGCTGGAACGAGCGGCGCCAAGACCAGACCTCCGCCGACCTCGCCGTTATGGCTGGCACACTGTCGTACCCGGCACAGGCGACATTGGTTTCAGAGGTAAAAACCACCGCCAACGCCAATGTCAAAGCCAATATCACAGATGCCGACTGGGTTGCATGTACCGATCCCGACCGCCCGGCGGGCTACATTCCGATAACAGTTGGTGGGATCACTTATCAGTGCATAAGCGCCAATGTCAGCTTCGTCCGCGTCAAGATTCCAGTGCAGGACACCGACACGACATTCGGTCAGTTGATGGGAGTCGACACCCTACAAACTGAAGCTGCGGCCGAGGCGACCATTCTTCCACCTGGGGGCACCGGCTTGCTGCCCTTCGCCATCCAAAACGGATCCGGCGCCGGCGAACTATGCCTCGACACCGGTACCGGCAATCAGAACACCCTTCCGTGTGACGGCAACGAGGCCGGATCGTTCGGAAATATTGCGCCACCTCTCTTCGGAAACCCGTTCCTTGGAACCACTCCTGACTGCCAGAACCAAGCTTCATCCGGCGGCTACATCGCCGAAGCGATCGCCATGGGCATAGACCACATCATCTTCAGTTTCACCCCGGCACAATGGACGGCCCTTGGATGGGATATCGACGACCCCGCTCCGTCGTTGAACGCCGCCCAGAACAGCTCCATCAACCTGGACTTGTGTACCAATACTGCAGGGCCGGTTGCCGCTGCGAGGGACGGAATTCCCATCAACGGTGTCGTCATCGATACCGGCAACATGGCCGCATCGAAAGAAGGATTTATCACGGGGACCAACTTCGCCGATGGATTCGACGCCCGGCTAACCCGGTTGTCCCCACCCTTCACACGGGACGTTGGTCGGGGCGCGACCTACTACGAGCTCGACAACACCCCGCTCTGGTACTACCTCCTAGAGGACAGTGTCCACGGCATTGCCTACTGCGACCGTTCGACCATCATTGGTCTGGGCACTCTTACGCTCAAGAATAATGCGATCGACAACTGTCTTCGCTCCTACGAAACCGCTGGCGCGACTGCACAGATTTTCTCGGACTCAATCACTGGGACACCGCGTTTCGGAATCGCCCCCTACCTCTGGCATGACAACTTCGGAACTGGCAAATCTGGTTCGCCTGTAAAGCAGTTCTCGATCGTCTACATTGGTGGCTTGCGCTTCGACGGAAACCCCGCAACGGTGTTCTACCCGGACGATGCCGACTCGTCGACGATTACCATCAACAAGAACAACTGGAATCTCGAGCAAGTAGCCGGATACCTAATTCTCAACTCGATGGTGTCCGAGGACGTTAGGGCCTTTTACCCCGGATTCGATGACACATCCCTCCGTCCTTCGCTAACCAAGTAGAGCCCAAGCAACACACAAACGGCGGACTGACTAGTCCATGTGTCATTTGGGGAATAGTCCCTATCTCAATTGAGAAATCTCGATAGTCTGGCTTTAGTCGACCACTCTCCGTGACGATACTTCACCAGAGGTGAAACACCTCGAACTTCGACACCGAGTGGGGAGCACGAATTGTCAGGAAAAGAGAGCCAGGTATGGGGATAGATACCAGGGAACGTCTTACGGTGCTGGCCCGCGTTCGGGTCGCCCGGGCCGGTCTCAAGAAGCGACATGAGAAGGGTGCCACCCTGGTCGAGGCCGCCGTCGTTTTCCCCCTGATGTTCCTCATCATCTTCGCTGTCGCTGAATTCGGACTCGCTTTCAAAGACTGGCTCACAGTCAGTCACGCCGCCCGGGAAGGTGCCCGCGCCGGCGCCACCTACGGCGACGATGCAGCTGCCGACTTTCTCATCCTTCAAGATGTCGGTCGTCACCTCGGGCCGGCCGCTGTCCAGGTTCAGCAGGTCAGGATCTACAACGCCGACAATCCGCTGAGCGGCACCAACTACGACTACACCCCCGGCGCCAACTGCGCGGGCGTGGACTGCTGTGACTGGACCCCTTGCCCCGACCCCGACCTACCCGCGCCTCCTTATGCGATCCCTGGCTGGAACCCAACTACGAGAGATGTGGCACTGCCCGGTACCAGCACACTCGGCGTTGAAGTTTCCTATACACACCAGTGGATAACAGGGTTCTTCAATGATTCCTCTGTGTTCACTTCCATAGTGGAATACCACCTCGAGCCCCAGGTCTTCGACTCAAACGGATGAGATTCTTCAAACGCCCCGTCGATCCGGTGACCGGTGAGAAAGGTGCCGCCCTCATCGAGGCCGCCATTGTCATGCCGGTGATCCTCCTCCTCGCCATCGGACTCTCCGAGGTTGGCTTCGCAGTGATCGACTGGCTCGCAGTGAGCAATACCTCACGCGAGGGAGCTCGCGTCGGGGCGGCGGCAGGAAAATTCGATGACGGCTCCCAGACAGCTGACGACCTCATCAAGTTCGTAGTTGCCCAGGCGTCGTGCGCCATCGAGCACGGAGACCTGCAAACGCTCCGCGTATTCGAGACCGACCTCGACGGCAATACTCTCAACAACCACTCCAACACTTACACGCTCACCAGTGTCGACTGTGCCAACGGCACAGCAAGCTGGGTCACCAACGCATACACCTGGCCGCCATCGAGTCGAAACAACACCATTGACAATCTCGACATTGTCGGAATTGAAGTTGTCTTCGACCATACGAGCCTTACCGGGTTCCTACCACTGTTCGAAGGCACCTGGACCGACACCGCAATCATGCGGATCGAACCCGACACCCGAGGGACCACATGATCAAGACAACCCACATGGATGAACTGGTAGCGGCTTCGATCTCCGAGCGAGAGAAGGGTTCGACGCTGCCGATCGTCGCCATCATGTTGACCGTCCTGATCGGACTCTCCGCCTTCGCCATCGACCTCGGCTGGTTCTATCTCAACGCCACCCGAATTCAGCGAGCCGCCGACGCCGCCGCTCTCGCCGGAGTGGTCCATATGCCGTATGACTTCGGTCAGGCCGAGCTCGACGCTATCGATCTCGCCCATGCCAACGACTACATCATCGACGGGGATACTGCGGTGGCCGTCACCCCGGTAGCGGGCGAACCCAACATGATCCAGGTCGATGTCACCGACACCGTCCCCACCTTCTTCCTCAAAGTGTTTGGGGTCGACACCCAGGTGATCTCACGTGCTGCGCGGGCCGAATTCGTTCCACCGCTTCCGCTGGGTAGCCCGAACAACAGCTTTGGTAACAGTTGTGACCCAGCACAGCCCGGCTGCAGCGGCCAACCATTCTTCTGGGCCAACATCCATGGCAAATACACCCAGCGTTCGATGGGTGACGCCTACTCCCCCATCTGTACCAACGGGAGTGGGAACGGATGCACCCAGGGCAACGCACTGTTCCGCGACCGCGGTTATCTGTACGGGATAGAGGCGCCGGTGGGGTCTTCGTTCCAGGTGAACTTCACCGACATGGCCTTCCACAACACATCAGGCGGTGTCGTCACCAGCGACGCCCTGCGCACCGGAGACCGTGGCTGTGAGGCTTCGGCGTGGGGCAACAGCACCAGTGCTCTCTGTGGGCAGACGGTGCGGACAACTCTCTATCGCCCCGACGCCGACCCCTTGGTGATCACCAACAACACTCCAATTTGTTCCGTCGACTGGGCACCGCAACCACAGGTACTTGCCACCGCAGCCTATGCACCGATCAGCCCGGGATGTATGTTCGTTCCCAGCGCGCAGGCCGGCATCTATGTGCTGCAGATCCAGGTCCTCGAGCCCGCCCAACAGAGCTTCTCCGGACTCAACCGCTACGGAGTTGGCGTCACTGCCGGCGCCAGGCTTTATGGCCTCGGTGACATGTCCATCTACAACAACTCAACCGGGGGAACGTCGGACTTCTACCTGGCCGAGGTCGGGTCCGGCTACCGGGGCAAGACCTTCGTGG
>JBGTGL010000182.1:0-4520 GCA_041746755.1 Acidimicrobiia bacterium
GCGGCTGTGGCCCGGCGAACCGGGCCACAATCACGCTTGGTCCTTCGAGTTTACGGGCAGGGAGTCACATTCGGATTGAAGTCGGCGAACATCCCGTCGGGGTTGGCCTTCCAGACCCAGACGTGGAGGATGTAGACCGGCAGGAACGAGTGAGGGTGGAACATGTGCCCGTAAAGCATTGGTGGGTTCGCCGGATCCACCTCAGTTTCGGGGATTAGGTACTCCACCGCGACCAATTTCCGTTGGCCGTTAGGTCGAACCTCATAAACCATCGCCTCGGGGTCATTGGCATCAATGGTCCCGTCGATGTTCCTCACGTAGTGGAGACCCATCCCCCCGGTTGGACTGTCGAAACAGGTCGGGTTGTTCGGATCAGCAGGATCGAGGGAAAACGCGACAAAACCATCTTTCATCGCATTTTCGACGCTGTGATATTTCGCCGTTGCTCTTTTCAACTCGGTCAGTTCGTTCTTGGGCAAGTCATGTGCCGACGCCACAGTTGCGCCCGCCAACACTATGACCGCCGTTGCGATTGCCAGCAGTTTGTTCCTCATTGCTCTTCCCTTAGCTGTATTCGCCGACCGGGTAGATCTCATCGGCGACGAGCCCGTGGGCTTCCCGATGAACTGTGATCGCAGCGTCAGCGTTGTCGGCCTCGACCAGACAGAAGATCTTCCCTGCTGTCTCATCAACCCAATACTTCTTGTAGTCCACCCCGTAGGCAGCCTGGGTTTCAAGGTCCTTCTGATGGGCGCCGGCGACATCAGCCGCCGCGACCCCTCCTTCGAGCGTGTGAACATCCATGAACAGTGGCATTCGACCCTCCTTCGGCCATTTCTCGCCCCATTACGGGGCCTTACATGGCGAAGGTACGAAATCGAGCGTCGGGCCACATCGGGGGAATTACCTATATTCGCCCCTATTCGGAAACGTGATAGGCATAGGGATCGAGCACCGAAATCTCGGTGATCCGATCGACTGGGAGTTCATTGCTCCGCGCGGTGAGCCGTATGGCTTCGGGGCTCGGTGCGTCGTAGACGCAGAAGGTTTTGCCACGTTCAACTGAAACGTAGGAATGGACCCACGTCACACTCCGGTCGGAGTTGCAGGCGATGATCGACAGAAGCAACTTGCGACCTTCCGATCCGGGAGGTACTACGAGACCATCCGGAAAAGAACGTTCGACTAGATAGCGCGGCATTTTCTCTGATCCATCGATGCGACGTTATGGATTGGCCGACCCAACCGGATCGGGAGAATTGCCTAATTTCGACTTGAAACCAGGTCTAACCAGCCCGCGGATGTGGCGACCGCGACGGCCTCTGTACGATTCGAAGCGTTCAGCTTGGACAGGATCGAGGAGACATGATGACTCACTGTCTTCTCGCTGATGAAAAGTTCGTCGGCTATCGCTGCGTTCGACATCCCACTCGCAATGAGTGATAGCACTTCGGTTTCCCGATTGGTTAGGTGCCCACCATTCTGACGGGTGCTCGGCCTGGTCCCCCTGGGGACATTCTGGTGGCCACGCCGCTGCAATTCGCGACGTAACCCGACCACAACTCCTTCGGCGCCCATCGCGTTCAAGTCGGCAAAAATCTTCTGGAGGTCGGCTCCCGGTACCAGCGCCCCAGTGATGATCGTCTCAGTGAAATATCCCGCCGCCTCCCAAGCATTCGCTCCTCCGACGATGTCACCATGCCATTCGAAACGGGACGGACCGGCCACCGCTCCCAAGGGCGGTTCGAAATCGAGGCGTTTTGCCCAGAAAGCGAGAATATTGTGATCGACGAGATCGTGGACGACCCTGCCGCCCACCACCCGATCGTAATATTCGATGGCTACTTCGATAGGAATAAACCCGAGCCAGGCCGCCTCCATCACCAGACCACATGTTGTTTCCAGCACCTCGCGATCAGTGGAGTCCGCAACCCGCTCGATGATCTCCTCAACGAGATCCAAGCCTCGGGGATCACCTCGGCGGAGTCGCAGGGTTGCCACGGCAACTGCTATTTCGACCTCTGTCTGAATACACGTTTTCTGCCCTACCACCACTTCCAAATCGCGATCAGCCCAATCCCAACGGCCCGCGCAAATATTGATAGATGCTCTTGATGCGATGGATGCGACATACCAGGCGTCGAGTTCCTTACTGGACGCGTATTCGGCGGCACGCCCGAACGCATCTGTAGCGCCCGCCAGATCGAATTGTTCCAAGCGAAGTATTCCGACCGCATACATAGCCGTGGCACCAAACTCGCCAAGGCCCTCTGAGACAGCAAGATCGACAACCCGCTCCAACTGCTTCGGCCCGGATGGGTCGCCTGTAGAGCTCCGCAAACGCGCCGCGGTCAACGCGGCACGCACTTCGAAGTCTCTTGCCCCGGTTTCTTGCGCAACCGCGACGGCACGTTCAGCCACCTCGAGCGAAACTTCAATATTCCCTTCGACCCCCTCAACCCACGCCAGGCTCGATAAGGCGACGGCAAGTTCCTGGCAGGGCGGTTGGTCCTCGAGTACCGAAATCGCTTTGAGAGCCTCGCTCCTCACTCCCAGCAGGTCATTCTTCCTACAGTGGAAATAGGAGAGCCATGCTCTGGCCTTTGCTTCATCTGCAACCGTTGCGGCTAGCTCGATGCGCTCGGCAGCGAAGACACACGCTCGATCATCGTTGTTGACGGTCATGTCCTCGATCGCGGCCGCGAGAAGCACGCGGGATCGTCTTTCCGGGTTGGAGCCGTCGTCGGCAGTGAGGGCATCGACGTAATGGAGCGAGGCTTGGCGATGGGCGCCAACTTTCGCCGCGTTGTCGCCAGCCTGGGACGAGTATAAGTATGTCTTCTCGGAGTTTTCGGAACCAACGCTGTGGTACGCGAGCCGGGAAATCTCATTTTGGTCTGACGGTGATCTTTCCAAGGCTTCCAAAAGCTGTTCATGCCTGCGTTGCTTCCGCACCGGGGACATCGCATGGATCAAGCTATCGCGGATCAATTCATGGCGACACGTCACGACCCCGCCTTCCCAAATCAGAATTCGTTTATGAATTGGGGGTTCAAGCCACTGTTCGGCATCCGGCACCAATGTGGTGAACACGTCCAAGTTGAGACCATCACGAGATAACGCCACCAGTCCCACGACTTCTGCCGACTCAGGCGAGAGTTCATCGGCACTTGCCAGCACCGCATTCTGAATCGTGGGTGGCACATCCGCACCAGGATGCCGCAGAACCTCCTCAACAAAGAAGGGGTTGCCCATCGTGGCTGCATGTATCTCTACGGGATCGACATCCTGACCGGCGGCCAATTCCGAAACGCCGGCCGGTGTCAGTGCTATTAGGTCAACCCTCACGGCTCCAGGTCCGAGGTCAGCGACAACCAGTCGAAGGGGTGCCGAAAGATGGAGGTGTTCGGAGCGATACGTGAGCACCAGACAACTACTCGTTGCTTCGACTCTTCGTCCAAGGTACCGGACCAGGCCGAGCGTGGCCTCGTCTGCCCAGTGGATGTCCTCGAAGACCAAGACAACATTGTCGTTCTTGAGAAAGTCGAGAAGGCCAGCGCCCACCGGAGCGATGCCCCCTCCACTTCGAATATCGCCAGCGAGATCAGAGGGCAGGTCGCTGATGATGTCATAGAGTGGGGCGAAGGCAGTGGGGATACCGACCGGTTCACAGGCAGCTACGAGAACGGTGTACTTGTGATCGAGATTGCGGAGCACTTCTTTGACCAGAGAGGTCTTGCCATGGCCCGCTTCGCCTGATAAAAGGACGACCTGACCGCTGTGTGAACTCGCTTCGATCGCGTCAGAAAGAGCTCCCAGCTGAGCATGCCTCTCCACCAGCTTCAATGATGGTCTCACCTGAAGTGAAATCTACTAGCGACCGATGTTCGTGTAAACGAAAATTGCACCTGCTGTGCCCCCGCCTCCTTATTCCTTACCCGCTTGCGGGGAGGAACGAGGCGGAGACGGATGGGGCCGGCACCCACCAACTCAGCTTTGCTTGCTTCTTGTTCCTTACCCGCTTCGGGGAAGGTGGCTCCGCCGAGGAACGAGGCGGAGACGGATGGGGCCGGCACCCACCAACTAAAGCTCTACGCGCGGGTGGAACGGTCCCCCTGCGCCTCGACCCAAAGCGGTCTCGGCACCTCCCCCCTCGTTCCTCCGGAGGAGGAATAAAGAACGCGAAGCCGCCTTCTTGTTCCTTACCCGCTTGCGGGGAAGGTGGCGCCGCCGAGGAACGAGGCGGAGACGGATGGGGCCGGTGCCCACCAACTCAAACTTTACGCGCGGGACTCTCAGTCCCCCTCCGCCTCGACCCAAAGCGGTCTCGGCACCTCCCGCCTCGTCTCTCCGCGGGAGGAGTAAGAAATGGCGAATCAATGAACCAATTTGTGTCGGAGAGAGGACTCGAACCTCCACCAGGAAAACTCCCGACCAGGTCCTTAGCCTGGCGCGTCTACCAATTCCGCCACTCCGACTCGAGGGCGATGAGATTTTATCGTCGTCTTAGCTCAAGGTGA
>JBGTGL010000183.1:0-5096 GCA_041746755.1 Acidimicrobiia bacterium
GTCCATTCCGGCCGGGATACGGAGGCCGAGCATGCCGACCAGGCGATCTACCGCGCCGGTGGCACCGCTTCCGGCGAAGATGACCGCATGCTCTTCGGTGTTGCCACCCACACATTCCCGGATGATGGAGCGGGCGTCTTCGCGAAATCGGGTGGTCTGTAGTCCGGTGCCAGATGTCTCGGTGTGAGTGTTGGCATACATCGGAAGCACCTGCTCTCTGATGTAGTCCTCGATGAATGAAAGTGATCGCCCCGATGCGGTGTAGTCGGCGTAGGTGAGCCGTTTCGGCCCGAAGGGCGTTTCCACAGCCACGTCCTTGCCGATGATCGATGACCGGATCGTTTCGACGATGTCTGCAGTTTTCTTCTCTAGTGTTTGTTCAGGCATGAAACAGCTTTCAGGCAATAGATAAGCATGGCCGATCACATCATGGTGGCGGTGGGCGACGAAGAAGTCCGAGTCTCCAGTCCCGACCGCATCGTGTTCCCTGAGCGGGGATGGACGAAGCTAGACGTCATCACCCATTTTGTTGCCGTCGGGGAGGGCGCGGCCCGGGGGATACGGGATCGTCCCACGATGTTGAAACGGTACATGAAGGGCATCGACCAACCTCCGATCTATCACAAGCGATCCGACAAAAACAGCCCGTTCGACACGGTGCAGATCCGATTTCCTTCACAGCGTCCCGGTCGAATGAACGTTCCCCGCACCCCGGCTGACGTGGTCCGCCTTGCTCAGCTGGGATGTCTCGATTTCCATCCGTGGCCGGTTAGGGATTCGGACACCGATCATCCCGACGAGTTGAGATTTGACTTTGACCCCACTCCTGGCGTGACGTTTGCCCAGGTCAAAGAGGCGGCAATGGGATCAAAGGCGTTGCTCGACGAACTCGGGATGATCGGATGGCCCAAGACCAGCGGTAGCCGGGGCATCCACGTTTACATCCGAATCGAGCCGATCTGGGATTTTTTCCAGACCCGGCGTGCTGTTCTCGCTTTTGCTCGGGAACTGGAGCGACGTATGGAGGGTCTGGTAACCACCAAGTGGTGGAAGGAAGAACGGCACGGCGTTTTCATCGACTACAACCAGAACGCCCGCGACAAATCGGTTTCGTCGGCTTACGGGGTACGGCCGACCGGGTATGTCTCCGCTCCTCTCACATGGTCGGAGCTTTCGGACGTCGAAATCGAGGATTTCCCTATGGATACATTTGCCAGCCATCGATATTCCTCGGTAGGAGACCTATCCGACGGAATCGACGAGGCGGTGTGTCGGATCGACACCTTGATGGAGTGGGTGGTCCGGGACGAAGGGAATGGTATTGGTGAGGCTCCCTGGCCACCTAACTATCCGAAGATGCCGGGCGAACCACCCCGGGTTCAGCCGTCGAAACAACGCCGCCCCGACGATGAATACTGACGTCTAGAGGGCGTCTCGCTTCTTCAAAGCCCAGGTGAGGATGGAGATGCCGATGGCAAGCACGACACCTAGTTTCGCAATACCGCCACCCGCCCCCACTGTCATTGGTCCCAAACCCTCGAGCGCTTCTTGGCCCAAGTCCTGGAAACTCCCATAGATCGACATGGAGATGCGCCAGATCGAGATCTGTGCCAGTCCCGGGATTACGAAGGAGAGGATTGTTTCCACTATCAATACATACCCGAGTCCGATCAGCATCGAACGGGAAAACAGGTAGCCCAGCGGGACAAAGATTGCGGAATAGCCAATTGCTGCCGAGACGAACAAGGTTATGGCCGGACCGGTGATTGCCGGTCCCGCACCCACGAACAGACCAGTAAGCACGGTGAGGCCCCAGGCGATCACCCCGAGGGTGGCGGCGGCCATCGCCCCGGCACCGACGGAGGCGATCGCGAAGCGGAGTCGGGAATATGGCCGCATGTAAATGTACGCCAGCGTGCCGCTGTCCCGCTCCTCACGCAATATTGCACCCGCCATGATCAGCGCCGCAATCGCGAAGGTATATCCGGCCGATGTGACGATCGCGGCGTAGTCGGTTGCCACTACTTCGTCGGAACTGGACACAACCAGCGGATAAACCAGGGCCGGAACAGCCGCAAGGGCCGTGAGCCCGATTATTCGCCCCCGCCGCATCACCCGGCGATAGAGATGGACGAACAGCGGTCTCACGAGCCCTCGACGAGGTAGCGAAACACCGATTCCAGCGATTCGTCAGTGGGTTCGATCCTGGTGACGCCGTAGTCGCCGGATGCAATCAGACCGGGCAGCCGGATCGCGAATTTGGCCGAATCGTTGACTTGCAGGGTTATCCGGGAACCTTCGAGCTGGACGCCTTGCACTTCTTCGAGGCCGATCAGTCGGGCGCTCAAGCCGCGTGGTTCGCTGGCTTCGATGTGAACCTGGCGTGGTTTATCGCTCATGGCCGCACGGATCTCAGAGATGTGTCCTACTGCAGCTAACCGCCCGTCGACCATGGCAATTACCTGGTCGGTCATTCTCTCCACCTCAGCCAGGACATGTGAGGACACAATTACGGTCTTGCCGTTCTCGCCGAGATTCTTGAATAGGGAGATAAGTCGGGCTCGTTGCACCGGATCGGCGCCGTTGAGCGGCTCGTCGAGGAGCAATATTTCGGGGTCAGAGACAAGTGCGGCCGCCACCTTGGTCCGTTGTCGCATGCCCTTGGAGAATCCGCCCAACTTTCGGTCAGCATCACCGGTCATTTCCACCGCGTCCAAAGCAGATTTCACCCGGGACGCCACGTCGTCGAGGTTGGATAGTCGGGCCGCGAGCCCCACAAATTCAGCTGCCGTCAGATGGCCATACACCGCCTCATCCTCGGGGACGAGAGCGATCCTCGAATAGATCTCAGGGTTGGTGCGAGGGTCCTGTCCGAGGATGGCCACCGACCCCTGAGAGGGCACCTGGAGGCCGGCGAGGACTCTCATCAGTGTGGTTTTCCCCGCCCCGTTTGGCCCGAGCAGACCGGTAACTCCCGGATGGAAACGGAGCGAGACCTCGGAGACGGCGACCTTGTTTCCAAACCACTTCGAGAGCGATTCCACTTCGACAGTTGCCGTCATGCGATTTTCCGGTATCTACGCCGAACGACGACGACGCCAATAACGGTGACAGCGAGGATGACGAACACGGAGGTCCAGGGGCCAAACCCTGCGATTTCGGCCGGGTAGTCGACGGTGTCGCCGAGGAGGGCATCACGGATGATTCGGGGATGGTGGTCGAGGGCGAAAAGGGAAACATATTTGGAGCCGGGGAAACTTGCCTGCGAAACCTGGCCGGCAATTGCCCCTCCCGCGATGAGAAGCCCGAGGAAGGCTGCAGCCGCAATCCCGGTGCGGTTTATGTAGGCCGAAAGGACGAAGATGACGGCTCCATGGAGGGCTACAAACGCCAGGGTTATCACCGGCACCTTCCACAAGATGTCGAGATGATCGCCCATGTAAGGGAGGAATCCTTCTTCGGCGATGAGTGCCAAACCGATGTGGAGGAGGACCTGGGGGACGACGTAAATGGCTCCAACCACTGTCACAAACGCGCCCAGTTTGGATCCGAGATAGCCGTCAACGGTCAACGGGCGGGAGAAGTACACCGAGAGCACCCCATCGGTACGGTCGGGAATGAGGAGAAGCGGGCCGGCAAAGGCGATGAAGAGCAGCGAGATGCCGGAATAGAAGTCGAACAACCCCCCGTATGTAGGCACGCCTTCCCGTAGGCTTTCCTGGATATTGCCGATAACCCAATGGGTGCCAACGACGATGGCGGCGGCGATCATCGCGACGGCAATCAGGGACCAGGGAAATATCTTCTTGCGCGCCTTGCGTCCCAAACCAAACACCCGGCGCAGCCCATCGCGATAAACCGCCGACCTGGCCCCTCGAGGACCGGTCCTTGGCCCGTCATATTTGCGGTACCCGCGATCGAATATGACCTGGTCAGTCATTGCTGCTCCCGGCAAGGAAGAGATCTTCGAGCGATGCTGAGGACCGCATCATCCGCACAAGGCCCGCCTGCTCCGCTGCGATTACCTCAAGGATGGCTGGTTCCAATGTTGAACCGCCGGGACCAACGTAGATGCGGGGACCATCGACCTGGGATTCGAATCCTTTTCTCGCCAGAGCGAGGCTCACCGCTTCGGCGTTGGTTACGACTTCGACCAGCACTGTTCCGAGTTGATCAAACACTCCGAGGGGGCCTGACCTAAGGAGGGCGCCACCGTCGAGCATCACCACCCAGTGGCACGTCTGTTCGATGTCGCTGAGTACATGGGATGACATGATGATGTTCAGCCCGAGGTCGCCGAGACGTCTGATAAGCGCCAGCATCTGTTCTCGACCTTTGGGGTCAAGTCCCGACGCGGGCTCGTCCAATAGCACAAGGTCGGGGTCGTGGACCAGCGATTGGGCAAGCTTGACGCGCTGTTTCATTCCCGTCGAAAAGTCTCCGAGGAATCGAAATCGTTCCTCGGCCAGGCCGACAAGGTAGAGGGTTTCTGAGGCCCGTCGCTTTGCCTCGCGACGGGGTAGGCCAGCCAGTTCGGCTGTGTAGGCCACGAATTCGGCGGCTGTGAGATCATCCGGGATACAGTCACCTTCTGGCATATACCCCACTCGGGATCGCACTTTGAGAGGCTCGCGCTCGCTGTCACTACCGAGGACGACAGCATTCCCTGTGGTGGGGTGGAGCAGGCCGAGCAAAATGCGGAGAAGGGTGGTTTTGCCAGCTCCGTTCGCGCCCACCAATCCGGTAATGCCTGGTGGGATCTCCAGGTCGAGATTATTCAGCGCGACAACCGTTCCGTAGTCGTGGGTCAGGTTGTGAACTTCGACTACAGAATCGGACATCTCACCAATTGTGCGTCAAGCGGGTGACTTACGCAATAACGGGCCACCCGGAGGAAACCCTGACGGGCAACTAGCCCGCGACGATCTCGCGAAACCCCTGCCCTTCGGGCAGGTCGAGTTGTTCAGTCGTGCAATCTGGCGCGTCCTTGTCGGGGCGCCAACGGTGAAATCTGGTGGCATGGCGAAATCGGTCACCTTCGAGTTGGTCGTAGCTGACTTCGATGACGACGCCGGGTTTGACCGGTGTCCAGGAGA
>JBGTGL010000184.1:0-3381 GCA_041746755.1 Acidimicrobiia bacterium
TTGATTGACGGCACCATCGATGCCGTCGCCACCGACCACGCACCTCACACGGTCGAAGAAAAGGATGCCACTTTCGAAAGGGCCCCCCGGGGCGTCATCGGATTGGAAACCGCCTTTTCGGCAACTTTTGAGGCACTCGATCGAGATCTGGAGGTGCTTTTCGATCGGATGTCGGTCCGCCCGGCGAAGATCGCCGGCATGACAGGTCACGGCCAACCCGTGGCCCAGGGTTCGGCGGCCAACCTCGTGCTTATCGATCCCACTTCCACCTGGACACCCGATGAACTTGTCTCCCGGTCATCAAATTCGGCCTTTCTCGGCCGGGAGCTGACGGGACGGGTGGTCGCGACGATAAGACACGGCGACGTGGTGTTTGGAGGACGCGATGAGTGAAAGGGTGGGATTTCTGGCTACTGCCGATGGAGAGATATTCCGGGGTCGTTCAGTGGGAGCCGAAGGGATTGCGACGGGAGAAGCGGTGTTCAACACTTCGATGAGTGGTTATGAGGAGATCCTCACCGACCCCTCATACACCGGTCAGGTAGTGGTGATGACCGCTCCTCATATTGGCAACTACGGCGTCACGGCTGAGGATCGGCAGTCGACGCGAGCACAGGTCTCAGGGTTCGTTATGCGATCGATGTCGCGTCGCGATTCCAATTGGCGTTCGGAAGGAACCATCGCTGGTTATCTCCACGAGGAAGGGGTCGTTGCGCTTTCCGATGTCGACACTCGCAGGCTCACCCGCCACCTCCGGGATCGTGGGGCAATGCCAGTGGCTATGGGTTCCGGTGTTGGCGCGGAGGAGTTGGTGACCGCAGCGCGCGAGGCTCCAGATATGGTCGGGCAAGATCTCGCCCGTCTGGTCAGTCCGACCGAAAGCCGTCGGATCGAATCGCTAGGCGTCGAAAAGGGCTTGATCGTTGCCGTCGACCTGGGAATGAAGACCGACATCGTCACCAACCTGACGTCACGGGGGTATGCCGTCCAAGTCGTCCCCTACCAGACGCCAGCTGCCGAAATCCTCGGATATCAGCCGTCAGGTGTGTTCGTTTCGAATGGCCCGGGTGATCCGGAACCATTGCATTCCACAGCCGAAACCTTGCGGGGCCTCATCGGTTATGTTCCATTGTTCGGCATTTGTCTGGGACACCAGGTATTGGGTCTGGCGGTCGGAGCCTCTACCTACAAATTGCCCTTCGGGCACCATGGCGGAAATCATCCGGTAAAACGTCTCGACGATGGGAAGGTGGAAATCACCGCTCAAAACCACGGTTTCGCCGTTGACCTTTGGTCCCTCTCACCCGATGACTCGCCCGTCCGCAACGGTCTCGTCGGGCCGAACCTGTTGCCTACCCGGGTGGATTCCGACTTTGGCGGGCTACGCCCCACCCACCAGAACCTCAATGACGGGACAGTCGAAGGGATGTCTCTCGATGAGTATCCGGTCTTCTCCGTTCAGTATCACCCTGAAGCGGCGCCCGGTCCTCGAGATGCCAGCTATCTCTTCGATCAATTTGCAGCCCTTGTGGAAGCGGGTCGGTGATGGCAGGGCGACGTGACATCCGTTCCATTCTGGTGATCGGTTCCGGTCCAATCATCATCGGTCAAGCGTGTGAGTTCGACTACTCCGGCACCCAGGCAGCCAAGGTGCTCCGCGCCGACGGTTACCGGGTAATCCTGGTCAACAGCAATCCGGCGACGATCATGACCGACCCCGAGTTCGCCGACGCAACTTACATTGAACCGATCACCGTCGAAGTGGTCTCCGAGATCATCGCCCGGGAAAGACCGGATGCCCTTCTGGCAACGCTCGGAGGCCAGACGGCCCTCAATATTGCTTCCGAACTCGCGGGGACGGGAGTCCTCGAACGCCATGGTGTCGAAATGATCGGCGCCAGCGTTGAGGCCATCAACAAAGCAGAAGACCGTGGACTCTTCAAGCGGACGATGGAAGAGGTCGGGCTTGCTTGCCCCCGGGCCGGGTACGCCAGATCCATGAACGAAGCTGTGACCATCGCCCGGGAAATCGGCTATCCGGTGATGGTGCGCCCCTCCTACATCCTCGGTGGGGGTGGCACCGGCATTGCGGATAGCGAAGACGACTTCCTTGAGGTGGCTCGACATGGCTTGGCGACCTCCCCGGTCTCCGAGATCCTGGTTGAAGAGTCGGTGCTCGGCTGGAAGGAATTCGAGCTCGAGGTGATGCGCGATCGCAAGGATAACGCCGTGATCGTCTGTTCGATCGAGAATCTCGACCCGATGGGCGTTCACACTGGTGATTCGATCACAGTGGCCCCGATTCAGACCCTCTCCGACCGGGAATATCAAGAAATGCGCGACGAAGCAATCGCCGTGCTTCGAGCGATAGGGGTCGAAACCGGCGGATCCAACGTCCAGTTTGCCGTTGACCCCGCGACGGGACGTCGACTCATAATTGAAATGAACCCGAGAGTCTCTCGTTCATCAGCTCTCGCCTCCAAAGCAACCGGGTTTCCGATTGCAAAGATCGCCGCTTTGCTTGCGGTCGGATACACACTCGACGAAATCGCCAACGACATCACCGGCGCCACACCCGCCTCGTTCGAACCCGCCCTCGACTACGTGGTTGTGAAAGTTCCCCGCTTCGATTTCGATAAGTTCCCATCGGCATCGACCACATTGGGCACGTCGATGCACAGCGTCGGCGAGGCAATGGCCATCGGACGCACCTTTCCGGAGGCATTGCAAAAGGCCTTGCGATCTATGGAGAACGGCCACGAGGGCCTGGGTGCCGACGCCAGCAGTTCGGGCTTGTCGCGCCTGTCCGACAACGATCTGGGCCGTCTGGTATCTGTACCTACGCCCGAGCGGATTTTCGCTGTGGCGGAAGCGCTCCGGCGCAATTGGAGCGTCGGGCGACTCACCGAACTTTCTTCAATCGACCCTTGGTTCCTCGATCAGATGGCCGAGATCGTCGAAGTCGGCGGGGAATTGGTTGGAGACCGGTCACCGGACAAACTTCGTGAGGCGAAACGCTACGGCTTCTCGGATAGTCAGATCGGCTTTCTCCAGGAGCGAGACCCTGGGGAGGTCCGGGAGGAACGTTTGGCCGCCGGAATCGTCCGCACCTATAAGCGAGTCGACACCTGCGCTGCCGAGTTCGAGGCGTTGACCCCGTATATGTATGGCACCTTCGAGGAAGAGTCTGAGGTAACCGTCGCGGACCGGCCCCGGGTCGTGGTGCTCGGGTCGGGCCCGAACCGCATCGGCCAGGGCATCGAGTTCGACTACTGCTGTGTGCAGGCGGTGCTGGCGCTCCGTGAGGCCGGGTTCGAGACCATCATGGTGAACTCGAACCCCGAAACCGTCTCCACCGACTTCGACATCTCCGACCGGTTG
>JBGTGL010000185.1:0-8423 GCA_041746755.1 Acidimicrobiia bacterium
GATTCTTGAGGAGGCCGTAGCCAAGATTCCTCCCCGGCTCAGCTGTCTCCAATTTCGGACCAAACGTGTCTTCATTGCTTGGACGCTCACCTGCGTTTTTTGTACTTCACCGACCTTGGGGGACTGGTGACCTAAATCCGCTCCGCTGGGTTTGATGATCGCTACTTGCTTTGAGACTGACGTCAGACGCCGACTTTTACCCACTCTGCTCCCGATCGCTCGGGAACCCTTTTACATGTCAAAAGGCCCCTGACTTCGCCCGCTGGGGATGCAGAGCTAACGATTCGAAAATCGTCACGGCCCTCCAACCCAAAGGAAAAGCTCCAGCACGGGAGAATCTAGACCCTGTGGATAAGCAACACAAGGGGAATCTGTCTGCTATTGCCGTGTAAGTGTTGCGGATAGGGGTATCCTGCCACTTAAGTGGACGTAGTAGCACTCCAGGAAAAGATCGGTCGGATCGATGGGGTCGAAGCGGCGAGGGTGGTAGCTGGCAACGGCCAGATCGAAGAGATCCATGTTCTTGCGCGTCGGGGCAAGCCTCCGAAGCAATTAGTTCGTGATGTCCAATCACTAAGTCAGGCCCTGTTCGGTGAGGACATCGATCGTCGCATCGTCTCCGTAGTTCAACTCGCCGATAGCGATCTCGACGGCGGACTCAGGCCCGCCCTGGTCGACATCGCCGAAACTCTCGACGGTTCCCGCGCCGAGATAGTTGTCAAACTCCGCTGGACAGACACCGTTTTTTCCGGGACCAGTGGTGGGGCAGCATCCACCGCGACCCGGGCCCGCCAGATCGCCGAGGCGACTATCGACGCCGTCCGACAGGGAATCCACCCCGGAGCAGCCCTGGCGGTGAGTTCGATGGACATCCCGATGCTGGGCACCCGTCAGGTGGCCGTTGCCCAGATAGTTTTGGTGACCGACGCCACCGAACGGATGCTGATCGGTTGCGCATTCGTCGAAGACGACGAGGCCCGCGCTGTGGTCCGTGCCGTGCTCGACGCCCTCAACCGTCTCCTCCCCGACCTGAGACTCCCCTAAACGGGTCTTCCTCGATCAGCCATTAGCCTGCGAGGCCGAAAATGGAGGCCGAGCCAATCAAAGCTGCAGTAGTTACTCCCCACCATCTCTCCGCTGAGGCGGGGCGCCACATTCTCCTGACCGGGGGCAACGCCGTCGACGCCGCCATCGCCATGGTTGCCGCCCAGGGGGTGGTTGCACCGGAAACCTGTGGCCTTGGTGGAGACCTATTTGCGATGGTCCACTCACCCGGTTGGGACCGACCCCGCGCCCTCAACGCTTCAGGGAAGATGGGGTCGAAGGCCGATCCACAAGTCCTCCGGGACTTGGGCCACACCGAGATCCCCCGCGACCACCCCTACACCGCGCCAATACCGGGATGTGTCGACGGGTTGACAACTCTCTCAGCAGAGCTGGGCTCGCTCGATCTGAAAGCAGTTCTGAAGCCGGCTGTCACGCTGGCCGCCGAAGGCTTCCCCGCATCGCAAGAGCAGAGCCGGGCTTTCACCGCCCTGGCTGACATGTATCGGCACAACCCCGCAGTGGCCGACTTCTATCCGGATGGTGAGCCGGTCAGCGAAGGAGCGGTGGTGCACCGGCCCGACCTCGCCCTGTCCCTCGGTCTCATCTCCGATGGTGGGAGGGAAGCCTTCTTCTCGGGGCGACCCGGTCTTGACATCATCGCGGCATTGGGTAGCCACCTCACCACCGAGGATCTGGTTGAGTCCCAAGCGGGATGGGTCGACCCGATCGGCATCGACATCAAAGAGAACACCGCTTGGACGATCCCACCCAACTCGGCCGGCTATCTCGGCCCGGCGACGCTCGCTGTCTTCTTGATGCTCGACCCACCTTCCGACCCTGATGACCCGATGTGGTGGCACTTCATGATCGAAGCACATCGCTCCCTCGCCTGGGAACGTGACGACATCGTGTCAGACCCCGAGTATCTGGAAATGGAACCAGAACAACTGCTGAGCCGGGAACGATTAGAACGGGCAGCCCAATCGATTTCACGAGAAGCCGCGAGGACACGGCCGACCAAACCGTCGCAACCAACGGGGACGGCGTACATGTGTGTCTCCGATTCATCCGGTCTCTCGGTGTCGATCATCCAATCCAACTACCGGGGCACCGGATCGTCATTCGGGGCGGAGAATTCGGGGTTCCTCCTCCACGATCGTGGTGCCGGGTTCAATCTCATCCCCGGCCATCGCAATGAGCTGGGACCGGGCAAACGCCCCGCCCACACTCTTTCGCCCACCATCTGGACCCAAGGTTCGGAGACTTCCTGGATCTTGGGAACCCGGGGCGGCGAGATCCAACCGCAACTGATCGCACAGCTGGCGGCCAGGGCAATCGTTACCGGGCAACGACTCGACGACGCCCAGGCCGGTCCCCGATGGTCCATGACCGAATACGGATCGGGGTCGACGTCGGCGGTTTCGGTGGAACCGGAGACGGACGTCGTTGCAGACCTCGAGCGCCTCGGCCATCACGTGATCGAAAAACAGGAGCGGCAACCAGGCTGGGGCCCGATGTCGATCATCGATCGCCGTGGCCCCGCCGTCTCGGCCGCTGCCGACCCCAGGGTCGACACCGCCATCGCCCTGGTGTTCTAGGTGGGAGTTACCCTTTGACGATGAACGAGCTGGTCGGTACATGGCGTTTGGTCGAATGGACCGCCACGATTGATGGGAGACAAGCGCGGCCATTCGGTGGGGAAACCACCGGTCTCATCACGTACACGGATGACGGACGGATGTGGGGCACCCTGATGCGTGTGGACCGGGATGATGTCGACGCACCGACCCTGGCTTCGGCCACGGTTGAAGAACGGGCACGGGCGGCCGCCGGGTATCTCAACTATGCCGGCACCTACCGGATCGAACCGGACGGGGTGGTCCATGTGGTTGAGCTGAGCCTCTATCCCAACTGGCTGGGTGGAGAACAGGTCCGTGATGTGGAATGGGTTGAGGGGCCTGACGGAACCAGGGATCTGATCCTCTCGGCACTCGACCACCACCCGAACGGGACCGAGGTGTTCAACCGGCTCCGCTGGCGTCGGATCGAGAACTGGAACGACTAGGTACCCAGCCCGGCGATTACCGACTTCACCTGCTCAACGTCGATTGAGCCACCTGAGCCGACCGCATAGAACCCGAGGCGCTGAATCCGATCTTCGTATCGCTCCATAAGTGCCTCGGCGAGCTTGTCGATCGGTGCGGCCACGCCAACTTCGAGTACGGCTTCGTCGGGTACCTTCGCTGGCATCTCGGCCCATTGGCCTCGTTTGGACATTGCGTTCAACTCCTCACCGAAATCCCAACCATTTGCTTCAAGGACCGGTGCGTAAGAGGGCGTTGACGCGTAGAACGAGATCTGTTGACGGACCGGCTCCATAGCTTCTTCGATCTCGGCCTGTGTCTCGCCTGTCATGATGAATACCGAGGCGGCGCGCTCCACATCAGCGAGGCTGCGACCGGCAGCTTCGGCACCGGCTTTCAAGTTCGGCAGTACGGTGGCGTCAAGATACTTCGCAGTGTGGAAGGGGTGGACGAAGAAGCCATCGCACACCTCCCCTGCCATACGGGAAAGCCACGGGCCGACACCGGCGATATACACGGGGATATCCGGATTGGGGATTGGCCCCGGGTTGAAGAAGGGGGTCATCAACGTGAACTTGTAGAACTCACCGTCGTAACGAAGCGGCGTTGCGTTCTGCCAGGTGTCCCAGATCGCTCGCAGCGCCATGATGTAGTCCTTCAACCGCGGGCCGGGGTTCCCCCACTCCATGGAAAATCGACGGGTGATGTGAGCCCGGATCTGAGTGCCCAATCCGAGGATGAATCGCCCCTCGGACATTCGGGCCAGGTCCCATGACGTCATCGCAGTCACCATCGGTGACCGCGGAAAGGCCACCGCTATCGACGTTCCAAGTTCGAGCCCGGTCTTCTCAGACCCGGCGATGGCCAAGGGTAAAAACGGGTCGTACTGTGTCTCAGCCGTGAAGAATCCCGTATACCCGAGCTCGGCCGCGTCAACAATTGCTCGAGAAACATGTTCGGGGGGCTGGGGTGGGTAGTAATAGTCGAGCTTCATCTGCCCATCGTAGAACCATCCGGGCGGGGTACCCTTACCACCGTGTTTTCGAAAGTAGCCAGAATCGTCGGATTCGTTGGAGGGGTCGCCGCCATCGTGTGGGCGATGCGGGACCGATTCATTTCGGTGGCGGTGTCCAGAGAGCCGGAGCCACCTACATTCCGAACCAGCCACAAGTTGCCTGAAGAACTGGAAGGTGTTGTCGGGATCGGCCCGACCTATGCCGTGCGCCTCCGAGACGCTGGTTATGCGAAGCCGGCCGACCTGATTGGCGCCGAACCTGACCGGGTGGCCGAGATCGCCGGGGTTAGCCCCAGCCGTGCGACGGGTTGGATCGCCCAAGTCTCACCCGCAACTTGAACCCGTATCTCACGGCCCCCGAAGACCTGGAGGCCGTCCTCGTCGACCAACCCACATATCGGGCCAACCAGCTCAGAGAATGGTTGTACAAACACCCGGTCCTCGATGTGGACGACATGACCAATCTCCCCCAGGAGATGCGAACATCGATCGGTGAATCGCTATGGCCATTTCGCGTCGAGATGGAGCAGTCGTCCGACCGCAGCAAGACAAGAAAATGGCTTTTCCGGTGTCATGACGGTGCGGCCATTGAGGCCGTGCTCATGGGCTACCCGCGTCGGGCGACACTTTGTATTTCCTCGCAGGCCGGGTGTGCTCTCGCCTGCACTTTCTGTGCGACCGGCCAATTCGGATTCGAACGACACCTCGAGCCGGGAGAGATCGTGGCCCAGGTGGCGTATGCGCAAGCCTTTCTCCGTCAGGTCGGGATGCCGGGAGTACCCGACCATCTCACCAACATCGTTTTTATGGGGATGGGTGAACCTCTGGCAAATTATCGGAGGGTACGGGAAGCGATCCGGATCATGGTCGAGGTGATGGGGATCTCGGCCCGCTCACTAACGGTCTCCACCGTTGGGGTGGTCCCGGGTATCAAGAAGCTCGCAGATGAGCCATGGCCGGTCTCACTGGCCATCAGCCTCCACGCCGCAGACGACGAGCTCCGCACATCACTGGTCCCGATCAACAAGCGTTGCCCGATCGCGATGCTCGAAGACGCCGCCCTCGAATACCTGGAGAAGAAGCGCCGCCGCCTCTCCATCGAATGGACCATGATGGACGGTGTCAACGACACCGAAGATCAAGCGTTCAAACTCGCTGCCATCGCCCGGAGGCTGCGGGCACATGTCAATCTGATTGCTCTCAACCCCACCCCTCTGACCCAGGAACGGGCATCGGGTCAAAAGACCATCAAACAGTTCGCCTCGCTTCTAGAAGCCGAAGGCGTCAACGTCACCATCCGTGACACCAGAGGCCAGGACATCGACGCCGCCTGCGGCCAACTGCGGGTGCTCTCGATCAGTTCGCCCAATCCGCGTTCCTAATGCTTAGCGACCCGCATTCGGGTCCATTTGCATCAGGTACGAGGGCCAATTCGATCAGTTCTTCAGGAAGTAGCTAGAAATTTCCTCTAGAAGTGGGCGGCGTCTGCCGTTAGTCTCCTTATGCGGAGCGAGTTAGGGGCTGAAGGAGCTGAGCCTTCAATGCCAGAAAATCGTCGCGTCCGAGCAGCGATCATCGCTACTGTCCTCGCCTTGCTCGTTGGACTGTTTTCCCTTGACTACACAGTGGAAAAGGGCGATTCCTTGTACAAAATCGCCAAGGAAAATGGGGTATCGCTGGCCGACCTCATCGAGGCCAACAACCTCTCCAACCCCAACGTAATCTACCCGGGTCAAGTCATCGTCATACCCGGCCAGGGTGGTTCAGCAGCCACAATCCACGTTGTTGCGCGAGGTGAGACTCTCAACAGAATCGCATCTTCGTACGGCGTTAGCGGCAAGCTCCTTGCCGAAACAAACGGGCTCAAGAATCCCGATCTGATCAGAATCGGCCAGGAACTCACTGTTCCCGGCGCCGGTTCGGGCGGCCAACAGGGATCCAACTCCGGCGACACCGGTACCGCACCCGGTGGGCCAACTGTGGACGCTGATGCCTATCACATCGTCAAAAAGGGTGAAACCGTCGACTCGATAGCGGGGAAATACAGCGGCGTTTCGGCTGCAGACATCAGGACTGCCAACGGAATCGTCAACAACACGATTTACGCCGGGACCCGCCTCTATCTCAGACGCCCTGGGTTTGTTGCCTCGGGAAGTGCTGGCGATGGCAGCTACACGGTGAAATCGGGTGACCGCCTCGGCGATATCGCCTTCGCCCACAGCACAAGCATCTCCACGCTGGTCAGCATGAACAAGCTGTCCAATCCCAATGTGATTCGCTCCGGGCAGATACTCAAGGTGCCCACTGGAGCGTCATGGGCCTGCCCGGTGGGCAAAGCCAGCTTCTTCAACGACTGGGGATTCCCCCGCAGCGGGAGTCGCTATCACGAAGGCAACGACCTCTTCGCTTCGAGGGGGACCCCGGTTGTCGCATCAGTCGCTGGAACAGTCGAGTTCGTAGTCGGATCCGTCGGTGGGAATCAGTTCAACCTGACCGGTCCAGGTGGGGTCCGCTACCTGGGCAGCCATATGGACAGCTTCAATGGAAAGAGCCGCAAGGTCGCCGCCGGTGAAGTGATCGGATATGTCGGCACCACAGGAAACGCCGCCGGCACTTCGCCGCACCTTCACTTCGCCATGTATCTAAATGGCAAGGCAGTCAATCCTTACCCATCGCTGGTGAAGTTCGACTGCAAGCGCTAGCGCGGCGACGTCAGCTCACGACTCAGCCTTGAGTTGGGGAGAACCAGCCCCATCCGTCTCCGCCTCGTCCCTCGGCGGAGCCACCTTCCCCGCAAGCGGGTAAGGAACAAGAATCTGCCCACCCCATCCGTCTCTGCAAATGGGTAAGGAACACGAGAGCGCCGCCAGCCGCTGAACAACTAGGCGGGGCGCTCGATCTCGAATACTCCTGCGGTTGTTACGTAGGAGATTCCGGCCATGCGCCCGATGGCACGAAGCTGGTCGCTGATGATCCTGGTGCCGTCGAGGGCTTCTTCGCTTACATGGATCGCAACGACTCTTCCCACCACCATCCGCGAAAGACCCTCACCGATGTCAACCACCCGATGAACAATGCACTCGAGATTTGCCGGCGACTCCGCAACCATCGGTGCGCTGACAACGCGGCCGACCGCCGGCGTCAATCCGGCGATGGCGAACTCATCGTCGTCGGGGCCATACGACCCGGCTGTCATCGACATTGCAACTGCTACGTCTTCAGAAACGATGTTGACCGTGAACTCACCCGACTCCTCGGCCAAGGTCACCGAGTCTTTGGGCCTGTCCGCGTGTTGGCCACCGCTGAAGATCACCGTTGCCGGGGTCGCGGCTACGACATTGAAGAAGGAAAACGGAGCGAGATTGAAGGTGCCGTTGGCCCGCTTGGTGCCGATCCATCCGATCGGTCTCGGGACCACGAGTCCGGTCAGAAGTTTGTATCGATCCCGGCCCTCCAGGTCAGCCACTTCGAAGTAAGACTTAGGCAAGTACGTAATCCCGCACCTGGTCGAGACGGATCGCTCCCACCCGCAGGAGATCTTTGTGGAACTCCTTCACGTCGAAATCGGCTCCGTCCCTTCCTTTTCGCTCCTCTCGCATCTTGAGGATCTCCCGCTCCCCCACCTTGTAGGAGATGGCCTGCCCGTACCACCCCAGGTAGCGCTTGACTTCCGACTCAGCAACGTCGCGTTCCTGCAATCCGATCCTCTCCATGTAATCGACAGCGATGTCATGGTTCCAGATCTCACCTGGGTACAGCGGGGCGTCATCCGGGATAGCCAGACCGAGCTGGGTTCCGATATCGACCACGACCCGAGTGGCCCGGAACAGCTGGCTGGCATACAACCCCAGCCGATACTCAGCGTTTGTGAAGTAACCCAGCTCCTCCATCAGCCGCTCGGCATAGAGTGCCCAACCTTCACCCGCTCCCGATTTCCACATGAAGAGCCGGTGATAACGCGATACCTCATCGCTGAGCATCACCCCGATGCCAACCTGGAGATGATGGCCGGGGAAGCCCTCGTGGTAGGCGGTGGAGACTTCCTGCCACACCGGGATGGCTGTTCTGGAACCAGGCGCGTACCAGATCGAACCGGGCCTACTCAGATCCTCCGATGGACCGTGGTACCAGGCACCAAGTGCCCCATCCCCTGGAGCAATGTTGACGGTGACTTTGCGCAATTCCTCCGGGACATCGAAGTGCTTGCCTGCCAACTGATCGACTGCCTCCGCCTGGATCCCCTCGACAAATTCGGCGAAGGCCTGATGGCTCGGGGC
>JBGTGL010000186.1:0-18342 GCA_041746755.1 Acidimicrobiia bacterium
CGGAAATACGGAGTCGGGTCCAACGGCATTGACGAAGTCGGCGGCAGCTCCGGCAGTCGACCATGGCGCACAGATGGGAAGGGCGAGGACGTCCACCGATTCGAGAGCCTCTTCGAACGAGTCCCCCGGATGTAGGACGCCCCGTTCAGGGAGGTTCCGTAACGATCTCTGGGCAGGCGTTTAGTGGATGTTGAGAGAGGCCACCTCTCCCAACCCTGCGAAAATATGACTCAGGGTGCTAGAAACCTCCTCGGCTCCAGCAGGACCTTTTCGGGCGAGGCTCTCGGTAAATGCTGTGAATCCGCTGAGGTCACATTCGAGTAGGACGGCTGACAGCAGTTCCACGGTGGGTTCTGACGAGACATCTGGGTTGACAGAGATCCGTCGAGTGAGCATGTCCGGCACGAAGCTCGCCAGCATGTCGACGTCTAAATGTGGATCTGGCTCGTGCTCAAGCATTGGCGTACTCGTGGCCCCGGGTCACGTATTGAGCGTTAGGTCTCCACGGATGACTGAATCCATTGGGAGGTAGGTCGCTGGATCTAGTCGGGATTGCCACCGTCACGGGATTCACCCTTCCACAGTAGAGAGTGCCGGGAGCCTCCGCTGCTGCCCGGGCTGGTCGATCATGGCCATACACAATCCGGGTACCTGATGCTGGGGATGAAACGGGATGCAGCGAACACGATTGCAAGAGCGGTGGGATCCGACGAGGCGTAACTTCCCGTCTTCTGAGCTGGCATGGCGCCCGGGACTATGTCGAAGCGTTCCCGGCTTCTTGCCTACATCACCGAATCTCGCTGTCAGCCGCCGAATGAGTGAGAAGTCTCCCGTTCGGCCCGCCGGCCCGGTCCTGAGGCGTAGAATCGGCTGAGGAGGTAGAAGTGATTCTTTCAATAGCGCAGGCGTCGAGCGAAGGGGCCGGTACCACCGAGATGTTCGGGATATGGTCGGACATGGTGGTCGGCGACCGCCCCACCGGGTTGGTGGACTCCTATCTCCTCCAGGGAGACGGGACCGTCCATGTGGTTTCGGTTTGGGAGAGCCAGGAGGCCCACGATGCCGCCCTTCAAGACAAGGCGACCAACCATCCCGCCTACGGTTTCTTTGACGCTTGTGGTCTCGACCCAACCCACGCCACCTTCAGGGTCATCGGCCGCATGGGTTGAACAATTGGCGACCGCCTACCGGTTGAGGTGCATGCGGTGACGTACGGCGCCCCTGCAAGCATGGCCGGACGGTGCGATGGTCTTCAACCTGATGACACCAGCCGACCGGCCATGGCGAATATCGCTGGGTCGGGATAGTCGGCACAGAAGTTGTAAACGGTATCGATAAAGCCGCGCTCCCAGAAGGAAAAGAGGGACGCCCTAAAGAGCGTCCCTCCCTCCTCTCACTAACCAAGGTTTCTGTCAGTCTTCGCAGTTAACAACGACATTGGCGCCATTGCCGCCGTCACATACGTCGCTGTTGGGGTGGGGGTCGACTCCCGGTCCTGCACCGAGGTCCAACTCGGTGTTTGGATAGTCGCCGGTGAGGAAGTCGTCGCCGTTGTCGCCGAGAAACTCAACGCTGCTCTGATTCCAATACGAGTCATAGTGCAGCCGGTTCGTGGGCCGAAGCCGCGACGCGACTACGACGTCGACGAGGATTGGAAGTCCTCTTCGATGACGATCGCCTGGGTGGGGCACGCGGCCGCCACTTCCCGAAGGACGTCATCGTCAACCGATGAAGGATCCAAGATCTCGGGCTTGAGAAACTCCCCCTGTCGCCACTTGAAGGCCGATGGAGCAAGCATGAGGCATGTACCGGCCCCGATGCAGCGACGCCGGTCGATCACGACTTTCACTGCCATGTGATACCCGCCTTGATCGCGTATTGAATTGCCTCGGTCTCCGAGCCCACGCCTAGCATGGTGAGGAGATCGTCGACTTCGGATGTCGCCACCAGCGGATCGTCGACGCCGGAGGTAATCGAGCGGAGCGTCCGCATCTCTTCGTCGCTCAGCTCAACGGTCGCGCTGTCGCCTGCGAAGCCTTCACCGGCTTCGAAACCCGCCAGCTGGGCCAGTTCGGAGTGGGCGCTGACGTCAAACCAGTTCTGCCTGATCTTCGGGTCGGTCATGTTCATGCTGAGAAAGCCGAGGCCCTGAGCGATCTGCGCGGCTAGCTCGGCGGCCTCAGGCGCTTCTTGACGTATCAGGACACGACCAGCTGCCCAGAGCACATTGACGAAGTGGGGTATGTGTGTCAGCCCATCGAGTGTGGACAGGGCGAGACGAGCCTGTTCAGCGGCGTGCTCGTCATCGCCCTCAGAGTCGGCGACGACGGCGAGCACACCATGAGCTACCGGCCCCCAGGGAAGATCTCCCTCCAGCGACGCGACAAGGTCGAGTGTGGTCATCGCGGCTTGGCTTGCCCGTTCGAGGAGTTCGGGTTCACCACCCGCCGCCCACAGTTTGCATGTCTCCATTGCCAGCGCGCAGGTGGCCTCAGCCCTGCCAGCCGGGTTCTTCGTACCGGCCAATTCAGCAGCACGTCCGAAGTGGCCAGCCATCTCGTCGGCCTCCCCACGAACTGCCGAACATATCGCCCTCCACATCTCGACCCGTCGCGCCATTGCAGTGCTTGGAGATTTCATCGCCGCGGCGGCGGCACGTTCGAGCCACGCGCTCGACTCTTCGGCGAGGCCACATGCCGCATAGGTCGATGACATTCCACCTGCGGCCAGGGCTTCCAGCCATCGGTCACCCAGGCTGCGGGCCGCCTCGTAAGCTTCCCTGCCCCGTTCCAGCGCCAGATCCGGCTGGATGTTGAGTCGGGCATAGGTGTGGATGCTGTAGAGCATCAAGGCGTCGTTGCTAGCTCTCTGACTGTCGGTCACCTTGCCCTTTTGCCCGTTCTGAAGGGCTCGAATGTGCTCGAGGCGTCCGGCCATCCCGTGGGCAGTCGGATCGGTTATGTGCGAATAGGCCATCGAGATCAGAGCCGACGTGGCCCCGCGTTGATCGCCCAGCTCCTCGAAGATCTTGAAGGCCTGCTCGGCAAGAGACTTTGCGCCCTCGAATAGACGGGAACCCATCTCAATGATTTCGAACTTGCTCGTTCCTTGCTGCTCAGCCTCGGCGGCGAAGTTCCTGACCCGTCCACCTTCTATGACGGCCAGCTCTCGCAACGCAACCGCCTCCTGAGATCTGTTCCCGAGCTGGCGGGAGATCGCCAGAGCACGTGTGAACGCCTCATCCGCAGGTTCGAGGTCGAGCTCTCCCAGCGGCCAGTAGCCTTCACCCACCGGCGTCCGGGTCAGGGCCTGGCCCAGCTCGAAGCACGCCTTCAGCTCTAGATCGAGATCGCCCGCCGCCGCGGCCTTCTCCCGTATGTCGGTGGAGAGGTCGATGGCGGTGTCGTAGTCCTCAGTGGCACGGGAGGCGGCAGCTCGGCGCAGGCTGACCTCGGCGTCCAGTCCCGGTTCATCCACAGCGGCCGTCAAAGCAGCCATCTCCGCCAGGTTGGCGATCCGATCGTCGCCACGATCGAGCAGACCGAATGCTTCGTCCTTCACCCGGAGTAGCTCAATCCGGTCGGAGGGTACGGACACGAGCGGAAGGGTGCCGTCGATGAGACGGAGGCTCTCCTCGGGGGCGGAGAGCGCCAGCGCAGAACGGGAAGCGGCCAAAGTGCTCGACACCGCTTTCTCAGTGTCTCCTGCCTTCGAAGCGTGAAACGCCAGCATCGAAAGGTCTGCGTCGCCACCTCTCGCCGAGAGCGTCTCGGTGATCGCGCTGTGAATAGCCTGCTGGCGCCTCCGGGGAAGGTCGCCAAGTAGAGACGCCCGGATCTGGTCGTGGGAAAAGGAGTAGTCGTATTTCGCGCTCTCATCCTCTTCGATCAACAACCCCACTCGCACCGCTTCGTCGAACTCCTCAGCGAGCTGCCACTCCGGCTTCTCCGCCTCCCCTCGCATTTGGGCCAGGACGGGGCTGAGATCACTCAGCCTGAACCTACGACCCAGCACTCCCGAGTCGGCGAGGAGGGCTCGGCTCTCATCCGGTAGTTGTGCAAGGCGCCGCTCGATGAGCGATTGGATAGACGACGGCACGGCTGGCCCGCTCAGACGGGTCATCGTCCACGTCCCATCCATCAACTGCAGGGCGTCGGCCTCGCGATAGGCACGCGCCAGCTCCTCGATGAAGAACGGAACTCCCTCCGATCGCGAATGGAGGCTCCGAACTGCTTGGTCGTCCACGGGGAAGCCGAGGACGTTCTGCAGTAGCTCGGCCGATTCGGAAACCGTGAATCGGTCCAGACGGAAGACTTCGGTGAGCCGCATACGGTCGAGGTCTGCAATCAGCTTCCCGGCAACTGAGGAAGACTCCGAATACGGTCTGACCGTGATGAGCAGGAAGATTGGAGCCGTTGGCAGTGTGCGCACCAGATATCTGATCAGCTGAGTGCTGTCCTCGTCCGCCCACTGCAGGTCGTCGAAGAGGAGGGCCAACGGATGTTCCCTGCTCAGGGCCGATATCGCCGATGCCACTTCGTCGAAGACTCGCAGCATCTGCTCCGGTGCAGAAAGGCCGGCGGATTGTGATGCCAGACCTCCGCTCACGGCCTCTCGCGCTCGGTCCATAGACTCCAGCGCCATCGCCTCCCGAGCAACCGCGGCCATCCGGGGAGACCCGAAGAGAGACCGAAACATCAGGAAAGGCCCGCGCAGTTCCTCATCGGCCGCTATGTCCAACGCCACATACCGATGCTCACTGGATTCGGCCATCTCGGCAGCGGCCTCCATCAACCTCGTCTTCCCGATTCCGGCCTCCCCCTCAAGAACCACGGCTCGTATGCCTCCCGAGGCAGCGGACGCGATCTGGTCGCGGATCACTTTCAACTCGCGCACCCGTCCGACGATTGGTCCTGCGGCACGCGGGGAATACGGATCAAAAGCTGCCTCCGACACCTCCCTGACCTCGCGACGGCTTTGCCCGTCGTCGGCGTCCCTCTGTCGCCACAGGACTTCATACAACCGCCAACGATCGGGAAAGCCTTTCAACCAGAAAAGACCTCGATCAACCACCCGAGTACCGATCGACCCGGCCAAGTCGGCGACGATCTGAGAGATCAAGATCTGCCCGCCCTGGGCCTTGGCGGCAACGCGCGAGGCCGCATGCACCGCCGTTCCATGCGCGTCGCCTTCGGCCTGGGTCACATCGCCACTGTTGATGCCGATCCGGACCGAGATCTGCTTGTCCTGGTTTACCTGATTTCGCTCGTCGATTGCCCGCTGGATGGCGACAGCCGCGTTGATCGCCGCACCGGCCGATAGAAAGAGCGCCATGAACCCGTCACCCAGGTTCTTGATGTCGGTGCCGCCGCCTTCCTCTATGCAAGAGCGAACAATCTGATCGTGTTCGCCGAACACCTGGTTTGCCGTGCTATCTCCGAGGCGTACCCGCGTCTCGGTAGAGGACTCGAGGTCGGTGAAAAGAATTGTCTGAGTGCCGTGGGTGCTGGCGATTACGTCTTGGCTCAGGTCATTACCATCGCCGGGAGAATACCCGGATTCAACCGCGTTTTCACCCGCAGTTCGATTTCATCCCGTGACAGCGACCGGGGTGGAATCGTGTCGATCGACCTGGTTGCGGTGCCATCATCCGGGCAGGCGGCCCAACAGGCCGAGCGCCGGTTTAACGAGTCAGGAGTGTGGCTTGTCTAACGGTTCGACTCATTGAGTTCGGCGAGGCGATGCCGAGCGAATCCGCGTATCGTCGGCCCGCCGTGATCGTATCCAACGATGGAGCAAATATCACAGCAGCCCGATTGGGACGAGGCGTAATCACGGTCGTGCCGCTGATCGCCAACGTGTCAACGATCTACCCATTCCAGGTTCTTATAGCCGCTGAGGTCAGCGGGTTAGACCGCGACTCCAAAGCGCAAGCCGAACAAGTTCGATCAATTTCGATCGAGAGAGTTGGCGACCGGCTGGGATCAATCCCGGCGCCCGTGATGCTTGAGCTCGACGAGGCTTTGAGGCTCCACCTATCCCTCTAGAAAAGACCTGAACCCACCTTGCCACCCAATCCTCAGCCCCACTAAGCGAAAAATTTCCAGGCCGGTCTTGTTCTGCGAGCGCGCGAATCAGGAAATCGCCTAGCTAAACGGTTTGAGATTCAGACCTCAAGATGAACCTCCCGGAATCTTCCTGCATTTCGTCTTCTAAGCCACGGTCGAGCGCTTCTTGGGGCCCGATCAGCTCCTAGGCGACGCCACGCTGAGCGACAGCGCGGGAGAGTGCGTCCCGTCCCGGTTCTGAGAACTCGGCGAGAGCTTCGCCCAGGGCTTGGTGGACCTGTGAGGGGTCGATGTCGTGCGCCGTAAGCGATGCCTCCTGCCAATCCAACATTTCGACGACGACCGCATCGTCCCCGGTGAGCAATGCAGCTTCAACCGCCGAGAGGAGGAGCTGCATCTCATCACGCAATCTCGCAGGCGGATCTGGGGGCAGATCGTGTTCGGCTCGGGCGGTAATGCTGGAGCGCTTGGCAATCAGCTCGACGAGCTCGGGCAGGAGCTTTTTCGAAGCGCCGATCTCCGGTTTGTCTTCCACCCACTCTTCAACAACCCCGGCCACCTCTCGAGGCGTGCCAACCCAGGCATCTGCACCGAGCGACTCAGCCCACACCCCATCGTCGCCAAAAGCCTTGCCTCCAACCAGTACGGGGACTCCAACTTCGTGGGCCGCCTGAATCACAGAACGTGCCCCCAAGAGATGTGTCGACATCGCCGCCGACAAGACCAGAGCCACCGGCGGTTCAATCTCGAGGAAATCGCGCAAATCTTCAGCCGGCAGGTCGGCCCCGAGAAACTTCGTCCTGAACCCCACGTAGAGGAGGTGGGCCGCCACGGCACGAGCCGGAAGCGAATGGGCGTCACCCTCGGCCGTGGCGATCACAACCAGCGGAGCTTCTTCGGGCTGATCGAACATGCCGGTCATGAGCGAAATAACCGTCTCGATCGCCGCGGTGACCACATGTTCTTCAGCGACCGAATAGTCACCTTGCGCCCAGCGTTGTCCCACCGACCGCTCCGTGGTCATGAGATAGTCGAACAACACGGAGTCGAACGGAACTCCCTCGTCCATCAGGGTCCCGGCGATTCTGTAGAGACCGCCGGCATCGCCTGCCATGGCTGCCGAAGTCAGCGCCAACTCAATCTCTGGAAATTCGGGCGCTGTCATCTCTTCCTCGACTCTCTCACGCATACGAGGCTAGTGCCGCCATTGACCGAGAGGCGATACTGCACTGGGTTGTGCCGGCCTACTTTCCCCCGCTCCAGTGAACCGTAGGAAACGACATCTTCTTACCTCCGAGGATGCCAACGCGCACTAGAGCTATCGAAATTACGACGGCCGCTACCGGTATCGGGGTATGGGCCGTGATTCTTGTCGGGTGACGTTGAACCGTGGCAGAAATCGCACCATCGGAGCTCAGGGTCCACTCGTTGGGAACCACGATCGTGTTGGAACGATCGGGGAGCAACTTATACGAGAAGTCTTTTCCAAGGATCAGATACCCGGACCCCCCTGCGATCGAGCCGAGCGCCACCTTGAGGCCAGCGGAATTGACGACCACCGCCGAGATCATCCCAGCAGACTCGACGGAGCGAACCTTCCATACTGTCCCATCCACGAATTGGACCTTCTGGCCGAAACCGAAATATATGCTCCACCCGCTACTCCGCCCCATCCGGGCCAGCATCTCCCCCTCGTTGACCAGTTCCCACACCGGAAACCTGACCGCCCCGACCCGGCGCACAGACACCCCACCACTTATTGCTTTTGACCCGAGAAGACCCTGACCCTCTAGGACTTCGCCGGATTCGCTCGTAGAACTCACCCGGCAGATTGTATGCGGCGCAAGTGCTCGAGATCAGGTCGCGAAGTCGAGGAGGCGTTGATTCCGCCCGGAGTGCGAAGCTATCCGCTCAGATCGTCATCCTCGACCGACTTGGATTGCCCGCCCAGTTCACGGACGAAGTTGGAGAAGATTCCGGCGGGCGAGGTGAGAACAACAAGGACCAGAGTTTGGAGCAGCGCCAGACTTCCCCAGGCGACGTTGATCAGCGCTACAAGGCCGATGAGTGAATTCAACGACATGAAGACCAACCACGAACCCCGTGGCGTCCAGATAGCAGGATCGGGATGACGAAATCGCCACATCTCGCCGAATGAGAGTAGGGCTACAACGGCAGAGCCGATGCGAATCGTTGCTGTGTCGTCCTGGACGAAGTTGTATATGGGTACGAGGGAGAGGCATATGAAGGCAATCAGCAATGCGTGCCGGACGATCGTCTTGACCCGCCACAGGTTTATTACGTCCCACCCGGAGGGATCGTCCCGAAGCCAAGCTATCACCGCGCCAAAGCCGGCAAGGCTGATTGCCAGTCCGGCGATGGTTGTAAAGAACGCCTGGCCTTCCATGGCGCGATGCTATTGGGGACAGAGACGTTGTCAATCGACTTCCCGCGATCCGTCAGAGGGACTCAGAGACGCGAGACGATGTCATTAACTGGACGCCGTCCGCCGGCGTATCGAGAGCAACACAAGCTGACGGCTGCGCCTCCTCAGAACCCGGCTTCTTGACCTTTCCACGGGGGCGGTGTGCCTGCCTCGAACTCTTCAACTGATGGACCTTCCAATGCCATGAGCCAGCGGCGCCCCAGAACATAAGTGGCGACCAGGAGCACCAGCAGTGCCGGCCAGCCGAGGGCGACCCGGGCCACGCCGAGTCCAACCGTGTTTGCATCGAGATAGAGCCGCCATTGCCCGAGGGCGCGTGCGGCGAAGAACCCGAACCACATCCAGCTGGTCCTGGTGTACGCAGGGCGCACCCGGGGGTGCCAGTACCACTCGATCGGCCAGCCCCGTGTCACCCAACTGGTGAAAGCGAGAAACGGACGCTTCACCAGGATCGACACCAGCATGATCACTGAGGTGGCTGCGCCACTCAAGATTCCGGGGAGGAAGTAGTCCTCAGCCGACCCGGATCGTAACGCCAGGAAAACAGCCAAACCCACCCCGAACAACCCGGCCAGGGCGAAACGAGTGGGACGTCCGCGGATCAAGCGCCAGAGGCTGATGGCCAGCGCCGAACCGAGTCCGACCGCCGCCGCCGGCACCAACCCCCAAATCGCATTGACCGTCACAAAGAGGAGCGGCGGTACGACGCCATCGGCGATCCCGACCTGGCCAGAAACCAGACCCTGCAGCTCCGACCTGATCTCTGATGCGTTCACCGCGACCCGCCGGGACCGGTCGCAGCCTTCGACTCGCTACCGAGCAGAAGCTCCCTGACATCGTCGGAGGTGAATGCGGCACGGGCCAGATAGACAGCGGCGGCAAGGTTGCCAAGAAACACGAGAGCGATCCACCAGATCGCCGTGTTGAGCACATTGCGCTCCCGGACCCCGAGCCAGATTCCGAATATCGCCAGCCCCACGTAGAGGTCGACCAGGGTCACCTTGCCCCAGGCCAACCCCCAGATTTGTGAGCCCTCACCGGTGAAATCACCGGAGATGAATCCGAAAGCGATGATGCCAACCATCACCAACACAGCGATCACTGAGAATGCTCTTACGGCGCTCATAAGGTGACGTTAGGCGGCCGGGTAGCTGCCGACACTCCCCAACGGGGCCTCGAACACGGCCCGCAGCCTGCGCTCGCCCACTCCCCGCAAGAACCACCACCAGCCGACGGCCAGCGAAGCCACGACTACCCCACCGAGTGCGCCAACATAGAACACAACCCAGCCACCTCCCGCAGCGCTCAACGTATGCCAGCCGAGCGCCAGCGCGGCACCGGCCGAGAGAACACCGAGCATTGTGTAGAGGATGGTCATCCAGGCGAACCAGCTGAAGCCTGAGGTCGAATCACTCCACGAGTGCAACGGGATAGTGACCAACTTGGGAGTGTTCAGCGAGAAGAGGTACGCGTTCTCCATTTCAGCCGCTACCAGGATGCGACCGCCGACGTTCCGATTCAGGAACGACTCCAGCTCGGAGGCGTAGTGGCGGGCGAAGATGAGGTAGGACGAATCAAACGCCGCCTGGTTCGCCCCGAGAACAGCAACAACCGGAATCAGGAGGAACGCCTCTGGGGTCACCGACCAGCCCAGAACGAACAGGGCGAGAACGCCTACAGCAACAGCTTGCATGTCGGAGAAGAATCGCTGGTGGTAATAACGAGTCATACCCCGCATCCGGCCCAGCTGTTCGTGGGCGACATCGATCTGGTTCAAAAGCTCCTCCGTTTCAAGAATGATTCGATACGGATGGAGACCGCGGATGAACACCTTCCCGGAGTCCGGATTCCTGGGATTAGCTCGCTTCCCCGTCTGACCCGGAGGGGTTGACCCATACCACGCCGACGAATTGGCCCGAGTTTACAAATCGGGAAATTTTGCTCGGATTGTGGGTTGAAATACGCGCGTGTGGGTACGACTGTCACAAGGCTATTTACCAAAGGAGATAAGCCATGGATACGGGAAGAGACTGGAACGACCGTTTGCAGGACGAGGGCACCTGGGACAAAGTCAAGGGGAATATGCGCGAACAGTGGGGTGACCTCACCGATGACGAAACCGAACAGGCCCGAGGCAACTGGGATCAGTTCGTTGGGACCATCAAGGAGAAGACCGGGGAGACGGCCGACGCCATCGAAGCCAAGTTCAAGGAATGGACTTCCTAGAGCACCGCATCTAAGTCGAGAAGCCGGACCCCTAGCGGTCCGGCTTCTTTTTGCTCTGAGCGTTCAACTGGCCGGGACTGCGACCGGCAAAATCGATGATATTTCGCTGGTTTCAACGTGACCGGACGAACCATCCCACCAGACTGGCCACCACCGAAAATGCAATGCTGACCACGACCATTGAAGTAAAGGGAATGAAAACCTTCGAATTTTCACCCTCGATGAGCACGTCGCCCGGGAGATGGCCAAACCATGAGAACAAACCGGGAAAAAAGCGAACCAGAACACCGACCACGATCAACCCGGCTCCGATGACTATCAAAATGTTGCCGGTACGCATGACGTGGAGGCTAAACGAGAAGACGAAATCAGGGTGACAGGATGTTCAGGGCGGAGCCGGTCCAATACCTCATCTTGCCGAACGGAACTTTCCTTTGGCCGCATCGGTTGGAGCAAGAGTCAACGTCCGGGTTGGTCGGCGAAGACCACCAGATCGAGTTCTTCACCTCTCACCGCTGCCAGGCGTGACGCCTCGGGCCTGAGGAGGTCCTCGTCGGGCTCGCCGGCCTCGGAGAACCAGGTGACAGCGAGCTGGCCATGCTTTGCCTTCCAGGTGCCGGCGACCACGCCGTTGGCCAGCACCGGGTTGGCGCCGAGAGTCATCAGGCTCCGTCGAGGGGGAGGGACGATTAGCGGGTCGGCAGTTCCCGGGCCCATCACCCAGGGGTCGGCGCCCGGCAATAGCCGGACGGTCGGGGTCGGTGATGTGCGGGTCAGGTCCTCCAAGTCTTCTGCCACGATCAGAGCCACCTCACCGTCGATATCCACCGGAACTAGTTGGTCGTCGTTTTCGCCGAGCCATCTATTCAATGCCTTGCGACCGGCGCTGAGCCCCTCCCCCAACCAATAGTGGATGTGCTCTGGCGTCGCCGGGCCATATGTGCGGAAATAGTTCACGATTGCCCGGGGCCCGCCCTCATCGGGATCAACCAATCCGGTCCACCCGGGGACCTCATGCAGGCCGCGCATGGTCGACTGCCCGTCCCGAGCAGGGCCGAAACACAGGTCGCCCTGCCACATCAGCGCCTTGATGAGTGTGTCGGCGTTGCCGACCAGCCCCTTCGCCGCACCCCGAAACCGGCGATTTTGCCCGACGACCAAACGAAGTTCGTCGCGGGTCAGGGGACCATCGGCAACAGCTGCTCGGACAGTCTCCCGGAAGTCGGGCCAGTCTCCCGGTTTGAGCTCGTAGAACTCTTGCCAGCTCGGCCGCTCCCACTGGCGGCCCGAGGCGCGCAGGCCGAGGTAGATGCCGGCGGCTTCGGGGGTCATCAGGTAGCTGCCGCCGCGGAAGGCGTAAGTCTTGATGATCTCGTTTCGATCGAGGGCTTCGGCGAGATCGCCGGAGCCCGCACCCTGGCGTCGCATAGCAATGGACAGTTCGGCCGTCGAGTCCGGGTAGGCGGGAACGGCCCCGAGCCGGGCGACGACATCGTCGGGTGAACCCGGGCCGATCGGATGGAGCAGATGACGATCCAAGCGCCACGCCAGGGCCTGCGACGAGGTCAGCGTCATCGATGCAGACTAACCCCCTCGGATGTATCACCCAATAGAGGAATAACGCCGAGATATCCCCGGGAGCAGTGCGGATGGAACTCAGGAATCGAGGTCGGAGGCGGCGGCGGCGATGCGGCGGGCCATCCTCCCGAATATCGCCGCATGGAACGGGAACAGGGCGTACCAGTAGAGACGACCGAACAGGCCTCTCGGAATAAACAGGGCGGTTTGGGTGAGGCGCGACCCCGAACCGTGAGGCTCCGCTTGGAAGGAGAGCCAAGCCTCGCCTGGCAATTTCATCTGGGCATAGAGATCGAGGCGTTCGCCGGGAACGACGTCGACCACGCGCCAGAAATCGAGCGCCTCGCCGGGGTGGAGGTCATCGGGGTGACGTCTTCCCCTTCGCAGCCCCACTCCACCGGAGAGGGCATCGAGAAAGCCGCGAATGGACCAGGCCCAGTTCAGGGCGTAGTAGCCGTGGTCGCCTCCGATCCGGGCGAACGAGCGATATAGATCTTCGGCGTCCGCTTCCGAATCGGCTATCTGGACATCGGTGAGCATGCTTCCCCCCGACCACTCGGGATCGTTCGGCAGCGGCTGGGCCGGGGAGTCGGTCGCATCGGACCATCGGGTCGAAGTGTCACCGGAGCGGAGTAGGGCTCTGTCGACCGAAGATCGGTAGTCGAGTAGAGGGCCGGCCACTCGCTCGGCATATGAGTTGTCGGCCACGGTCACCTCGTTGCGCAGACTCGCCACCAAAGGCTTGGCTACCCCGGTGGGAAGTGGCGTGACGAGTCCGATCCAATGGCTCGACAGCTTCGGTGACAGCACCGGCACCGGAATGATCCAGCGACGAGGGAGACCGGCCACCTCGGCGTATCCCCGCATCATCTCTTCGTAGGTGATTACGTCAGGCCCGCCGATCCCGATGATCTGGCTCTCTGATGAATTGTCATCCAAGCCCGACTCGAGGATCCGCAGCACGTCAGCAACCGCTATTGGCTGGCATTTGGTGCGGACCCATTTCGGGGTGACCATCGCCGGGAGCACTTCGGTGAGATAGCGCAGCATCTCGAATGACACCGAACCCGATCCGATGATCACTCCGGCCCGAAACTCCGTCACCGGAGTCGAACCCGAAGCAAGCAACCTCCCCACATCTTGACGACTCGACAGGTGCTCACTCAGATCATCGGAGTCACCGAGACCGCCGAGGTAGATGATGCGTCCCAGCCCGGCACCATCCGCGGCGTCCCGGAAGTTCTCCGCCGCACGGCGGTCCCGCTCCCCGAAGTTGCCCTCACCGTCCATCGAATGGATCAAGTAGAAAGCGGCATCGCATTCGTCAAACACGTCGACGAGGCTTTGCCCCTCCAGCACATCACCTTTCACGATCTCCACGTCGCCGCTCCATGTGTCCCGGGAGATCTTGCGGGGGTCTCTGACCAGGCAACGGACATCATGTCCCGCCTCCAGGAGCCGGGGCACGAGTCTCCCACCGATATAACCGGTGGCGCCGGTAACGAGAATCTTCATCTTCTTCACAGGTTGTTCGGTGCCGAACCAGCTTACGGATCAGTACGCCGGATTGGTCCGCCCCGGTACTGGGTAGGGTCTTCCTCACCAAGGAGGCCACGTTTGCAAATAATCGACAGGGTCATTCATGCCGACCAATCAGAACGGCTGGCGATCTACCTAAACGACCACCGTGCCGGCGCATCCGGAGGGCTTGCCCTCGCCAGGCGCTGCGAGCAGTCGAATCGGGACAATTCTCTGGGGCGATACCTCACTGGGTTCATCGCCGAATTGGAGGACGAAGTTGAAGTACTGGAGAAGGCAATGGGAGACCTCGACATCACAAGGAATGTCGCCAAATACGCCGCCGCAGCCGCAGCCGAGAAGGTCGGTCGGCTCAAGCTGAACGGACAGCTGACCGGGTATTCGCCATTGAGCCGCGTTCTCGAGCTCGAAACGCTGGTCTCGGCGGTCAGCGCCAAGGGCCAACTATGGCGAACCCTCAGCCAGCTCGCCAACCCCGAGCTCGCCGAAACTGACTGGGAAGCCCTGGTCAAGAAGGGTGAACTGCAACGTCGCAACTTGATGCGACACCACGCCAAGGCCGTACCAGAAGCCTTCGACTGACCCAGCAGGTCCCTGCACACGGCCCGCGCTCGAGGAGTAGGCTCAGCCGGTTGGGCGAGTCGGCCCGGGATCAACAAGGAGGAGACATGGACGAACATCCAAACGCCGCGCTATACCGAAAGGTCACCGAGGCACTTTCGCAAGGGGACACTTCGGGGATGGCCGAAGTCCTGGCGGACGACGTCGTCTGGCATCAGATCGGAGCTCCCACGCTTCACGGAAAGGACGCGGTTTCGGCGACCTGGGAGGGGCTCACCGAGGGAATTGAGTTCAACGTCGAAGTCCACGATGTGCTCGCCAACGACGATCATACGATTGGTCTGGTTGAGGCGCATGTCAAGGTCGGCGACAGCGAATTCACGTACAAGACGGCCGAGATAGCCCACGTCAGCGATGGCAAGGTCACTGAACGATGGGCTTTCTCTGACGACACCCAAGCGATAAGCGACTTTTTCGCTCAATTGTCTGGATAACCACTCACAGTTTTCAGAAGTAAGTGGCACCATCTCGGGTTGGAGCATTCGATCGAGCAGATGGGCCACCAGGAACCCCAATCACGGTAAATTCTTGACGGATGTCTGTACTTCCGTTCTCGATTCGTCGTTTCGCTCTGCTCGCGAGAGGGCTCCGTATCGACCGCGACCGGCCAGACCTCGAGCGTCTCGCCGCGATCCATGATCCGGAAGGATTCGTTTGGGCGATACTCCCTCACGCCGCCCGCTCGTTCGCACCCAGCATCCTCCTCCTCCCCGAAAACGAAGCCAGGGCCGCCGCCGTCGGCTATCTGTATGCCCGGATGCTCGATACTTATGAGGACCTCTCGGATGGCGAAGTCAATGCCCGGGCAGCGCTCTCCTCTTTCGCTTTACGATTCGACGGGCCAGAGCCCGGTCCGGCACCCGTGGCCCCGACACCTACCCACCCCGACCAGCGCGACTTAGCTCATCTTCTCCTCGTCCAACAGTACCGGTTGGTCGACGAGCTTTTCCTGCAACTGGATCGGGCGACTCGAGATCGAATCGTCCAACTGGTCCATGACATGGCCCAAGGCATGGTCGAATTCTCGATCATCTTTGAACGCCAGGGAGGAGTTCTCGAAAGCGACGAACAGGTCCTCGCATACTGCCATCGGGTCATCGGTATCCCCGCACTGTTCATCATGGAGACGCTGCTCGGAGAAGTGCCCGCTGACCATCGCATCGACGCTCTGGAAGCCTCGGAGTTGATCCAGTTGGCCAATGTCACCCGGGACATCGAAAAGGACCTAGCCCGCGGCGTGGCCTACCACCCCGGTCTCAAAGACCACCTCGGCTCCGCAGGAGGAGGGGTCACCGATTTGGCTGTGGCATCCGCCCGTCGCGACCTGATCATCCTCGCCACCAGGCGAGCAGCGTCATTTCGAAGGCTGGTCGATGCAGTGAAACTCCCGCGGATGAGCCCGGCCCGGGCTGGGGCTGTCCTTATGTTCTTGTTCACCGAACGTCACTATCGGGGCTGTGCGATCGACGCCGGGATGACAAAGTTGTCGGTATCGAGGTCCGTGCTGACACTGGTCCTTATCTCGCTCCCGGCAGTGGTATCTCCGCGGTGGGCGGACCGGGTCATGGCCAGAGTAGAAACCGACCTGCTGGCAACGGTTTAAACCGCCCCAGGCCGACGGGACCCTCTTCGAACCGCAATCCGGTGGGTGACGTGGGCAGCGGGGCAGCTCGCACTTTGGTGGATCGGCGTAGGGTCGAAGTATGCCCGAGCAACAAGTACGCGCCGCAGAAGTGATCGGTGTGGCGTGTCTGGCTACCGATCTGGGAATGGGATTCCCCTTCGAACACGGATTGGAAGCGACGGTAGTCAGCGCCCGACTGGCCCGGCTCCTCGACATCGACATCGCCACCGAGTCAGAGGTGTTCTACATAAGCCTCCTCATGTACATGGGTTGCAATACCGACGCCGAACACAACATTCGGCTGTTCAGCGGATCCGCGACCGCCAACATCACACCAATTCAGTTCGGGAATACATCTGAGATGTTCCGCGGCGTCATCCGCACCCTTCCCGATCCTGAGGCAAATCTTCTCACCCGCTCCTACCAGGTGGTTACCCGACTTCCCCGGGCGGCCACCTTCCAGCGCGCCCATTTCACATCGATGTGCGAGGTGGCGGTCACCCTCGCCGATCGTCTTGGCGCCTCAGCCGAGGTGAGCCAAACATTCAACCTCCTGACCGAACGATGGGATGGCAAAAGCATATTGGACCGTGTGGAAGGCGATTCAGTGCCAATGGCGTTAAGGGTTGCCCAGGTGGCTCGCGACGGCGCTTTTCAGACCCTCATTGGCGGTCGCGACTACGCCGCCGATGTCGTGCGTCGCAGGGGTGGCGGCGCATTCGACCCCGAAATCGCCAACGTGTTTGCAGACAACGCCGATGAACTCCTGACAGTGGAGAGTTCCGATGGGTCGATATGGGAGGAGTTCCTTGCCATGGAGCCAAAGCCGCACCGGATGCTCGATCCCGACGGTTTTAACAGGGCACTCCGGGCGTTGGCCGACTTCGCCGACATGGTGTCACCACGGATGACCGGACATTCCCAAGGCGTGGCCGACCTCGCCTACGCCGCGGCTGGTGTCGTCGGGTTCAACAACGAGGCCCGACAAACACTCCGCCAAGCCGCACTTGTGCATGACCTCGGACGGACTGCAATCGATCCCCGAACCTGGCAGAAGCCAAGTCCTCTGTCGGCCGACGAGTGGGAGAAGGTTCGTCTCCACCCATATCACACCAGTCGGGTCCTGGCACACGCCAGCTCGCTGCAGGGCCTAGCCGAGCTTGCGTGCTGTCATCATGAGAAACTCGACGCCTCCGGATATCACCGTGGTGTGCCCGGAGCAGCCCTCAACCCCGCGGCGAGATTCCTCGCCGCCGCCGACGCCTTCCACGCAATGGGTGAACCCAGACACCACCGGGAGCCGATGTCGGCCGACGAAGCGGCAAAGCAACTCGCCAAACAGGCTCGGGATGGCAAGTTGGACCGAGAGGCAGTCGAAGCGACTTTGGAGGCTGCCGGGTTCGAGACATCCCGGGTCACCGACCCTGCCGGTCTCACTAAACGCGAAACTGAGGTCATCGGTCTTCTGGCCCGTGGATTGCAGACCAAGCAAATTGCCTCACGGTTGGACATTTCGGCCAAGACCGCCGACCGACACATCCAAAACTCATACCGAAAGATGGGTGTCTCCACTAGGGCCGCGGCCGCTTTGTACGCCAGTGAGCATGGCTTGGTGCCATGGGGAGAATTCCCCATTAAATAGTACGACCGGGTCCAATACGTTTCCCGTATGCGACACGAGCAGTGGAACCAAACGGCGGCAAACCAGATTGCAATGGCCGTTTTGGGGAGCGGCCTCCTCGTCTCCGCCATCACGGTCACCTCACTTGGAGAAATCTCGGCGATGGGATCGCCGAAATACTGGCCCTGGATCCTCACCGGCATCCAGGTAATCGCCCTCTGTGGCGCGTCAAATGGGAGGCCGGTCGGCTGGCTATTGGGGTCGGCTGTCCAACTCCCCTGGGTCGCATATGCGTTGATGACCTCGCAACTCGGGTTCATTCCCGGCTGCTTGGTGTCCGCCCTCGTCCAGGCCCACGGATACCTGAAGCGAAGGTCGTCCCCACCCGTTCTGAAAACCGCCACTTACGCATGAGGAGAAGACGATGACTACGGAATCGATCCCGAGGACAGAAGAACAACCTGATGGAGACACCATCCTCGACACGCTGGTGATTGGAGGCGGACAGACTGGCCTCACGGTCGGCTACGAACTCGGGTTGGCCGGACGCAGCTTCGTAATACTCGACGCAAGCCAGCGCATCGGCGACGCCTGGCGTAATCGGTGGGACTCCCTGGTG
>JBGTGL010000187.1:0-6412 GCA_041746755.1 Acidimicrobiia bacterium
CGCAGCGAAGAAGCAATGGAGGCGGCGCATACCGAGGCTGCCCTGGACAACATTCACCGACAGTCGGGCGCCGATCTCGAATCGGTTCACCTCGAAGGCCTCGAAGTCCAGTCGTTGACGCAGTGGCAACTGGCGCGTCGGAAATTCTACCAGCACAAGTTGGCGATGACCTCACTGGTGATTCTGCTCATTGTTTTTGCGGCAGCGATGCTGGCGGATTTCATAGCTCCGTATGACTTTGCCGAGCCTGACGTGCCTAACCGCTCTCAACCTCCGACCCTTGAAAACAGCCACTTCTTCGGAACCGACAAGATCGGCCGTGACTATTTCAGCCGGACTCTCTTTGGAACCCGAACTTCTGTCTATGTTGCCTTCATCGTCGCCGGCCTGGCGACCGTGATCGGTGTAATCATCGGTGGGGTCGCCGGCTACTACGGTGGCAAGGTCGACAACCTCCTGATGCGGATGACCGATCTCTTCTTGACGGTTCCTTTCCTGGCAATTCTCCTGGTCCTCTCCGCCTTCCTCGGGGCCGGTAGCCCGGTGCGGGTGGCCTTCATCCTAGGGTTCTTGTTCTGGACCGGCCTGGCCCGGGTCGTCCGCGGTGAGTTCCTCAGCCTCCGGGAGAAGGAGTTCGTCGAAGCAGCCAAAGTGTTGGGTGCGTCGGACAAGCGAATAATTTTCCGACATATTCTCCCCAATACGATGGGTCCGATCATTGTCAATGCGACTCTCACCATTGCGTCGGCGATTCTCGTCGAAGCCGCACTGAGCTTTCTCGGCTTTGGGGTGCAACCTCCCTTCCCGGCCCTTGGCGTTCTGATCAGTGACGGCCAGGACTCACTTACCACTTTGTGGTGGTTGGCAACCTTCCCCGGTCTGGCCATTGTCCTCATTGCACTTTGCATCAACTTCGTAGGTGACGGATTACGCGACGCGTTCGACCCGAAACAGCGTATCAAGTGACCGAACCGGTTCTTTCGATTCGCGACTTGGTCGTGGAGTTCGACACGCCCGACGGTGTTGTCCATGCCGTCGACGGGGTGAGTTACGACGTCCACCCCGGAGAAACCTTGGGTGTCGTGGGCGAATCCGGATCCGGTAAGAGTGTGACCGTGATGGCGGCTCTCGGTCTGATCCAGATGCCTCCGGGGCGGATAGTCCGCGGCGAGGTGTTTTACAAAGGCCGCGACATCATCGGCCTCCCGGTAGGCGAGCTCCGAAAAATCCGCAACAAGGAAATTGCGATGATCTTTCAGGATCCGATGACCTCGCTCAACCCGGTTTTCAAGGTCGGTGATCAAATCGCTGAAGCCTTGCTCGTCCATGACGACAAGATGACCAACGATGAGGCGAGAAGACAAACCATCGGGCTGCTCGAGCTAGTGGGGGTTCCCAATCCCGATCGGCGTTTCGACCAGTTCCCTCATGAATACTCAGGCGGAATGCGGCAACGGGCGATGATTGCCATGGCGATGGCGAATAAGCCATCGGTGATGATCGCCGACGAGCCGACCACGGCCCTCGATGTCACCATTCAGGCCCAGGTTCTCGACGTCATGAGAATTGCAGCCCAGGAGACGGGGGCCGGCACTGTGATGATCACCCACGACCTTGGGGTAGTAGCCGAAATGGCAGATCGTGTCACGGTCATGTATGCAGGACGGGTCGTCGAGAGTGGCACCGTCGACGAGATATTCCACAATCCAAGACACCCATACACACTTGGGCTGATGATGAGCCTCCCCAGGGTGACCGGCGACATCGAAAAACTGCTCCCGATCCCGGGCAACCCTCCCTCTGTGATCCGGCTTCCTCCGGGTTGTGCCTTCCATCCCAGGTGCCGGATGTCAGAGGGCCGCGAACTATGTCGCACCAAGATTCCGGAAATAGTTGCCACCGAAATCGGAGGTCACCCCAGCGCGTGCCATTTCCCAGACGAAGTGGTCCTCGAAATTCAGCGCGAAACCTCGATTACCGGCATCGAGCTCTAGGGAGGAGAGCTTTGACAGACCAGAACATTTCTTACGCCGAAGATTCCACCGCCTCCAACGGAGCCGTGCTCGAGGTAAAAGACCTCAAGATGCACTTTCCGATCAAAGAGGGGCTTCGCCGCAAGACAGTCGGGTACGTATACGCGGTTGACGGTGTCTCGTTTGAGGTCGGCCCCACTGAGACCTTGGGGCTGGTAGGCGAGTCCGGTTGTGGGAAGTCGACCACAGCGCGGGCCATCATTCGGCTTCTCGAGCCCACCGATGGCGTGGTCAATTTTCAGGGTAAAGATCTAACCAAGATGGACCGCAAGGACCTGCGGCCAGTTCGCCGCAACCTTCAGATCGTATTTCAAGATCCTTACGCATCGCTCAATCCGAGGATGACAGTACGGGAGATCATCGCGGAACCGCTCCGGATTCACGGCCTATACGACGATGGCGGCGTCGAGCGGGTGGCTGAGCTGCTCCGCTTGGTCCAACTCTCACCTGAACACGGCAACAGGTTTCCCCATGAGTTTTCGGGCGGTCAAAGGCAACGGATCGGCATCGCCAGGGCGCTTGCGCTAAATCCACACATGTTGCTCCTGGATGAGCCGGTTTCTGCGCTGGATGTCTCGATTCAGGCCCAGGTCATCAATCTTCTTCAGGAGATTCAGGAAGATCTCAACCTTTCGTATCTGTTTATCGCACACGACCTGTCGGTGGTTCGCCACATTTCGCACCGGGTTGGGGTGATGTACCTGGGCAAGATCATGGAAATGGGAACCCGTCAGGAAATCTTCGAGAACCCGACCCATCCTTATACCCAGGCCCTCTTGTCAGCAGTTCCCATCCCTGACCCCCGCCTGAGCAAAGTTCGCGATCGCATCGTCCTCCAGGGCGATGTGCCCAACCCGGCTAATCCACCATCAGGCTGTGTTTTCCGGACCCGCTGTTGGAAGGCCCAGGACATCTGCGCCGAAGAAGTCCCGCCACTTGTCGAGCAATTCGGACACCTGTCGGCGTGCCACTTCGCGGCACCGCTCGAGATCAAATCCAAAGCAACCGTCTGAGGTTCCCTCTCCGGAGGAACCAACGAAGCGGAGACGGATGGGCTGGCCTCTCACCACTCGAGGCGCACTCGCGTTTTGGGGGATGAATCCCGGGTAGTGTCAGCGCATGCCAGGGCCGCTTCAAGGGATCAATGTTGTTGAGCTCGCCGGGATCGGTCCCGCTCCCTTCGCCGGAATGGTGTTGGCCGACTTTGGAGCCAACGTCATTCGTGTCGATCGACCGCCCGGGTTCTCTGGCCTGGTCCTGGGCCACCCGAGCTTCGACCTGCACAACCGAGGTAAGAAGTCGATAGCGGTCGATCTGAAGCATCCTGAGGGCGTTGAGGTCGTCCTCAAATTGATTGCGACGGCTGACATCCTCATCGAGGGCTTGCGTCCCGGGGTGACGGAGAGTCTTGGTGTCGGCCCGGCGACGGCCCTGGCCGCCAATCCGGCCCTGGTTTACGGGCGGATGACCGGTTGGGGCCAGGACGGTCCCAACCGAGACATGGCCGGCCACGACATCGATTACATCGCCGTCTCAGGCCTCTTGCATGCAATTGGAAGCAAACCGGATCCCACCGTGCCCCTCAATATCATTGGCGACTTTGGTGGTGGTGGGATGCTTCTGGTGGTCGGTGTGCTCGCCGCCCTTCTCCACGCCCGCAGTTCTGGAGTCGGCCAGGCAGTCGATGCTGCGATGGTTGATGGCGCAGCCCTTCTTTCTACATCCATCCATGGTCTTCTCGCTGCCGGGCACTGGACCGAGCAACGGGAATCCAATCTGCTTGATGGCGGAGCACCCTTCTATTCGATATACCCAACCGCGGATGGCGAGCATATGGCTGTGGGAGCACTCGAACCTCAATTCTTTTCAGCACTCGTTGATGGCCTGGGTTTGAAGGACTGCCCCCCACAAGGCGACAGGGATTCGTGGCCCGCGATGCGAGAAATGTTTGCCGGGCGGTTTCGGAGCGAATCACGGGATTTTTGGGTCGAGCGATTTCAGGGGAGTGAGGCATGTGTCGCCCCGGTCATTTCCCTCAGCGAGGCTGTGGAAAATGACCACATGCGGGCACGCTCTACCTTTGTGGAGATTGCGGGTGTTTCACAGCCCGCCCCAGCACCCCGTTTCGATAGAACGCCGTCGGGGATCCCCGGTGAACCTTCCGTGCCGGGGGCCAACACCATCGAAGTTCTGGTTGGCCTTGGCTATAGCCAGCAGCAAATCGGTATGCTCCTGGATGTAGGAGCAGTTTCCGAAGTGACGGAGGAGTCATGACCGAACAAGCCGTGCTCACCGAGCGCGCCGAAATCGATGCGGTGGTTGAGGGCAAGACGATCGTCGACTATTTCAACCGCAATGTCGAACGTCATGGCGACCGACCGGCGATGCATTGGAAAGGCGCCAACGGATTCGAGAGCATGACGTGGAGCCAGTATCGCGATGTTGCCCACAAAGCAGCCGCGGGACTATCCACTCTCGGCGTTACCAAAGACGAATTCGTGGCCATTCAGGCTGGAAATCGCCCCGAACACGTTATTGCGGACATGGGAGCAGTTCATGCCGGGGCAACTCCGGTAACCATCTATTCCACCCTCGCCGCCGAAGAGATCCAATACATCGCCGAGAACTGTGGTGCGACTGTTGCCATTCTCGAAGGTCTCGATTTCATGAAGCGGTGGGAAGAAATCCGTTCCGAGCTTCCCAACCTCCGATATGTCGTCCTAATGTCTGGCGCCGAGAACTACGACACCGCCGATTGGGTCCTTTCCTGGGACGAGCTTCTGGCAAGGGGGACTCAACAGCTCCAGGATGACCCCGACACCGTTTCTCGCTCGGTCGCTCATCTCGCCCCGGATACCTTGGCCACCCTGATCTACACATCGGGAACCACGGGAACTCCGAAAGGCGTGATGATCAGTCATTACAACGCGCTGTGGACGGTCGAATGTGTCCGTCGTGGCGCTGAGCTGAAACTCGGCCCCCGCCTCGTCTCCTACCTACCGCTCGCCCATATCGCAGAGCGGATGGTCAGTCATTACGTGGCGATTTACCTTGCCGCCGAAGTCTGGTTTTGCCCGAATCTCGCCGGAGTCCTGGAGTACATTCTCGAGGCAAGGCCCACCTTGTTCGTCGCGGTTCCTCGTGTATACGAGAAGTTCCATGCAGCACTCGGAAACCGTTTTGCTGCGACCACCGGCGTCAAAGGCGCCATCCTCAAGAAGGCTCTGGAAGCCAATGCCAAAAGGGTGGAGGCCGAGGAACATGGTGGGTCGGGGAGCGCGATCGCCGGAATCCTCGACAAGATCGCCCTCTCCAAGGTGCGTGAGGGTCTCGGATTGGATCAGGTGGAGATTGCCATCACGGCGGCCGCACCCATCAATCCGGACCTCGTCAGGTTCTTCCAGTCGATCGGTGTCCCGTTGTATGAACTCTATGGGCTGTCGGAGACAACCGGCCCGGCAACCACCAATCTTCCCGGTGCGGCCAAGATCGGTTCGGTCGGCAGAGCGCTTCCTGGTGTAGGCATGAAGCTCGGCGAAGACGGCGAGGTTCTATTGGACGGCGGCATCATCACTGCCGGCTACTACAAGCTCCCTGAGGCGAGCGCCGAAGGTTTCACCGAAGATCGTTGGTTGCGTACCGGCGACTTGGGCCGAATCGATGACGACGGGTATCTCTGGATCGTGGGCAGGAGCAAGGAAATCATCATCAACGCCGCCGGGAAGAACATCGCTCCGGCCAAGTTGGAGACTCTGCTCGGGACCCACCCCTTGATCTCCAAGGCATGCATGGTCGGCGATGGACGCAAGTTCATCACCATGGTCGTCGCCCTCGACCACGAAGAGGCCCCGGCGTGGGCCGAGGCGCGGGGTCTGGCATATGACGACCTGGAAAGCTTCTCCAAGCTACCCGAGGTCCAACAAGAGATTGCCGACGCCATGGCGGCTGCCAACGAAACAGTCGCTCGTGTCGAACAGATCAAGAAATGGGTTGTCGTTCCAGACGAGTGGACGCCCGACTCCGGCGAGCTGACCCCTTCGCTGAAACTCAAGCGCCGGGTGGTTCTGGAGAAATATGCCAATGAGATCGACAGTCTCTACGTAGGAGTATGACTCTGACATCGTCCCGCCCGATCTTCGAGGCGGATCACGAGCTGTTTCGGGAGACGGCCCGCGAGTTCGTTCAACGGGAGATTGTCCCATTTGTCGACAAGTGGGAAGAGGCCGGCATCGTAGATAAGGCCATGTTCAACAAGGCAGGATCGGCCGGGCTGCTCGGCATGGCAATCCCCGAGGAATACGGTGGGGGAGGGGTCGATGATTTTCGATTCAACGCGGTCATTGTCGAGGAGATAACCGGAGGCAATGGATTCGGCTCCG
>JBGTGL010000188.1:0-6399 GCA_041746755.1 Acidimicrobiia bacterium
GATGAGGAATGCCGTCGAGTAAAGCGCGCCTCGGAACAAAGCCCATCCGATCTCACCGATGGCAATATCCATCGGGCGCATCGGAGTAGTCAAGATCCCCTCGTAGGTGTTGCCGAACTTGAGCTTGAAGAAGATATTGAATGTCGTCTCGAGGACCGAGCCGTTCATCGCCGAAGCTGCCATCAGAGCCGGAGCCACAAAGGCGGTATATGAGACGGGGATACCCCCAGGGCCGACGACTTCGCCAACCAGGGCACCGAGACCGATCCCCATCGAGAACAAATAGAAGACCGGCTCGAAAAATCCCGTGAAGATGATCTTCCACAGCCGTCGGTAGACGAAGTAGTTGCGCTCCCAGATTCGCTGCGCCCGGAAAGGCGTCATCCTCCCGATCGGCGAGGGTCTGGTGGGTGCGGAAACACTCATTTCTTGAGCCTCCGCTCCAGCCACCGCGCCGAGAGGAGGAGGCCGACCACGGCCATGGTGACCAGGTAGACGACATGTATCCACATTGGCATGGCAGTTACAATTGAGGCGTCGGCATCTGGCAACGCCACCTTGCGTACCAACTCCACGCCATGAAACAGGGGTGTGGCGTAGGCGATCGGCTGGAGAAATCCAGGCAACTGACTGATCGGGAAGAAGGTCCCCGAGAACAAAAACAGCGGAATGATTCCGAATCGAAACATCGTGGAGAGGCTGGTGTCGTCTTCACGGGTGACAGTGAAGGCTGTGACGGCTGCGGTGAAGGCTAGGCCAGTCAGAATTCCGGGTGGCACTGCGAGGAGAGCCGGTCCGAGTTCAAGCGCGCCGAACAGAGTTGCGATCACTGCGAAAACGATCAAGACAAACGCGAGCCGGAAGATTGTCCAGATGAACCGGCCGAAAACAATGTCGCCAGGGCTGATTGGCGTAGCAATGGCCCCCTCGAAACTCTTCCGCCATTTGATTCCGGCCATCACCGGGAATGCTCCGTCAGAGGCGCCATTTTGCATTCCCGACGCCGCCATCAAGCCGGTGGCCACGAACGCTAGATATGGGACATTGAGATTTCCGTCGCCCGTATCAACCAGCTGACCGAGTCCGAGACCCATCGCGGTCAGAAAGAGGATCGGGTTGACGAAGGAGCTGATCGCTGTACCCCGCCACGTCCTTTTATAGCCAAGCAGCTCGGATTCGACGACTCGCCACGGCCCACGTAGAGCTGTCATCAGTCGATCAACCCGCGTCCGGTGAGTCGCAAGAAGACATCCTCGAGGGTGGAACGTCTGACTAAAACCTGCTCGGGATGGACGCCACGCGCCTCGACCTGGGCATGAGTTTCATCGGCGTCGTCGGTGTAGATCAGGATCCGATCGGCAAGGACCTCGGACCGTTGCCCGACGCCGTCGAGTTTGAGGATGTTCTCGTCCTGAGTGTCCACCTCGAATCGGAGTTCGACGACCTCACGGGGGGCGTATTGCTCGATCAATTTCCGCGGCGAGTCTTCGGCGACGATCTTGCCTTTGTCCATGACCACCAGGCGGTCGCAAAGCTGTTCGGCTTCGTCCATGTAATGGGTGGTGATAATGAGGGTGGCCCCTTGCTGCTTCAAGCGGTACAGGCGGTCCCAGAGGACGTGTCGGGCCTGCGGGTCGAGACCGGTGGTCGGCTCATCGAGGATGACGAGGTCGGGGTCGTTGATCAGGGCACGGGCGATGGTGAGTCGTCGCTTCATTCCCCCGGAAAGCGCCTCGACCTTGGCGTTCTTTCGATCTGACAGTTGGGCGAACTCGAGTAGCTCGACGATTCGTTCTTTGATCTCGGCCCGGTTCATATCGTGGTAGCGCCCGTAGATGTACAGGTTTTCGCCGACGGTGAGTTCCAGGTCGAGATTGTCTTCCTGCGGAACTACACCAATCCGCTCCCGGATTGACCGTCCCTGTGTGGTGGGGTCGAATCCGAAAACGCTCAGCTTGCCCTCGGTAATCGGGCTCACTGTGGTGATCATTTTCATGGTCGACGTCTTACCGGCGCCGTTGGGCCCGAGAAATCCGAAAGCCTCGCCTTTTGTGATGTCGAAGTCGATGGCATCAACAGCGGTGAAGTCTTCGAACTTCTTGGTGAGCCCACGGGCCTCTACTAACGATTCTGTCATCCGGTTGGCAAGGATAACCGGTGTTGGCGACAGAAAATCGATGATATTTTGCGACCGTCCCGGCTAATTTCCCGATTTCCTCGCTTCCCAAAATCCTTCGCCAACATCGATGACTGTGACGATCAAAACCGTTACCGCGATCGACCACGCGAGCCAAGTCTCAACGTTGCCTAGGCCCTCGTTGGCGAGGGCCGACAGAAAGTCCGGGTTGATCAGCATGTCGGTTCCGATAAGCCACAGGACCGGTACGGCAAACAGGACTCCGATGGCGAGGTTGACCGAGGCAAGGGTCCAGGTCCAGTGGCCGACGCGATATTTGACCAACTCGAAGACGATCTCGGCAACCAGCACTCCAATCAAAAACCACATCCAGAACGACCACAACGAGGGATTGAGGAAGGGGACCGGGTCTCCTGCGCTGTCGGTGAACGGCGATGCGTTGCGCTGGAGGAAGAGAACGCCGATGAACAGCCCGATGAAGGCGATAGAAGACACCGTGTCGAATATTCCGATCTTGGCCACAGTGCTTTTCGAGGGAAGGTCCGAGAGCTTCCACGAATGGACCACGCCGGCGGAATCTCCGGTCCGTTCAAGGATCACAAAGACGAGAGTCGTCCAAAAGAAGATGTGAACTGCAAGGTTTATCGCCCCTCCTATCGCCCCGGTTATTACGGATCCCACCGAGGCATCTCCGGAGATGACCGCGAGGATGACGAGAATGGCAGTGACGATGGGTACCACAGTCACTGTGAGCACCGTGAGGAGACGCTTGTAGTCGAAGAAGAGCTCTGGCCCGATCAGGTAGCCGGGTGTCCCGGTATAGCTGGCCGCAAGCCGGTCGGGATCGCCCAACTCCGTGAGGACCGACTCTTCGGCCGCCAGCTTGCCGGACCCGGTTTCAGCCCGTGCATCAATCGCGTCTTCGATGGAGGCTCGTAACTCGGCTTCAATGTCGGGACGCAGCTTTTCGGGTATCGAGCGCAACGTGGCGCTGACATAGCGGTCGGTTAGGTCGCTCATCATTTGGTTCCTTTGCTCAGGTTCTTCAGGGTTTCGGTCAACTCAAGCCATGAAGAAGTGAGGCCTTCGGCGAGCTCTCGTCCTTCGGCGCTGGTGACGTAGTACTTACGTGGCCTCGCCCCTTCGGTGTCCCAGTCACTGGTTAACAAGCCTTGTTTCTCCAGTCTTCTGAGTAGTGGATAGAGCGTGTTGGCGTCCACCTCGACTTTGGCTAATTCCAGCCTTTCGAGCAGGCCATAGCCGTAGCCAGGGTCTTTGAGGACAAGTAGGCAAGCGAGAACTACCGAGCCTCTGCGGAGCTCCCTTTGATGTGCTTCCAGGTTCTCAGATTTGTTCACGAGCGACACAATACTGTGTATCACACACTATTGTCAAGATCAGAACGCTGTATTCGCTTGTAATCACCTTCCGGCGATTCCGGGTGGGTGATATGACACCCAAGAACGGTTCGGGCTAGATCCAGCGGACCAGGCGTTCACTGTCTTTTCGACCGCCGAATTTGCGGGGCTCGGCGTCGGCGGAGGGATAGCCAAGGGCGACTGCGTACCGCGCCACCTGGCCTTCCGAGAGGTCGAGGACATCTGTGATCTTGTCCGGCATGTGGAGCGTGATCGGACAGCTGGCCACTCCGATTGACTTGGCTGCCAGCATGATGTTCTGGGCGGCCCGCCCGATGTCGAACTCGTAGCCATCCGGCTCCTTAACGAGAACGATGCCAGCCGTGGCTGTTTTCAGCGGTCCGGTGAAACTGCCTCCTTCAGCCAGTTGATCGAGCTTGTCCCGGTCAGTGAACACCAGGAATGACCAATTCTGAGTGTTCTTCGAGCTTCCGGTCCACCGCGCTGCTTCCAGGATCTGTTCCAAGTGCTCCCGTGAAACGGGTTCTTGTGTGTAGTCGCGGATGGCGCGGAGCCCGAGAATGAAATCGTATGTGTCTGTCATATAGAAAAGCCTACGACCTCTCGATCGATCCGGCCTCGGGTATCGTTCACCGGGTGCGTGGTGATGTTGCACTGGAGGGTTCCAGCTGGGGTATTGACCCGACGAGCTTCTCTCGGCCTGAGTCAATCCTCATCGCCGAAGCGGTGGAGGAGGTGGAGCGTTGCATCCGTGCTGCCGAGGCGGCGGCGGCAGCCGGTAAGTGGGTGGTCGGTTTTATCTCGTATGACGCAGCTCCGGGGTTCGACCGTCGGATGCCCACACCCGGCCGATCGGATCTGCCTTTGGCTTGGTTTGGCGTCTACAAAGAATCCTCCGAGAGGGAGAGCCGGTACCGGGACACGTCGGTAGGATCTTGGTCTGCCACGATGTCTCCCGAAGGCCATGCCCGGGCGGTGGAGTCGGTACGTCGTTCGATTGAAGCCGGTGACACCTATCAGGCCAACCTCACCTTCGCGATGGACGCGCCAATGGACGGTGGAGCCGTCGACCTATTTCGGCGCATGGTCCGTTCCCAGAAGAAGAGCTACGGGGCATTTCTCGACCTGGGCGACAGTCAGATCGTCAGTATCTCGCCCGAGTTGTTTCTCGCTGGGTTGGGCCGACGGGTGATGGCACGCCCGATGAAGGGGACCGCTCCACGGGGTCGATCCTCATCTGAAGACGCCCGGTTTGTCGAGCAGTTGGTCTCCTCGGAGAAAGAGCGGGCCGGAAACATGATGATCGTCGACCTGTTGCGAAATGATCTCGGCCGGGTCTCGGAGACCGGGTCGGTGACGACGAGAGACCTGTGTCGCCCGGAACGCTACCCCACGGTGTGGCAGTTGACGTCGACGGTTGAAGGTGTGCTGCGAGGTGATGTCGGTTTGTTCGAATTGTTTTCCGCGGCCTTTCCCTCCGGTTCGGTGACCGGAGCGCCCAAGCGGTCGACGATGGACATCATTTCCCGGTTGGAAACGGTCCCGAGGGGCGTTTACTGCGGTGCCATCGGTTACATCGCTCCGGGGGGAGCGGATTTTGAGTTCTCGGTGGCGATCAGAACCGGCGTTGTGAAGGGTGGGTCGATCCGATATCACGTTGGTGGGGGGATAACTTACGACTCGATTGCCGGGGCGGAATATGAGGAGTGTCTCTGGAAGGCGCTTGCAGTCACCGCAGGGAATGTTGTACCAGCGTTGCTGGAAACCATGCTTTATCGGCCGGGGGTTGGAATCGAAATCCTCGACCGCCATCTGCGGCGCCTTGCTGAATCTGCCGACTTCTGGGAAATCCCGATGGATCTCGAAGCGGTGGGTGATGCTCTGTCGAGCGTTGGAGGTCACCACGATCAGAAGGTACGACTCATCCTGATGCCGGGCGGTGAGGTGGAAGTCGAGGTTCACGATGTCGAGGTCATTTCGGATCCCGTGGAGCTAACCGTTGCGACCCACAGAATCGACCCGTCGGAGCCACATTGGTTTCACAAGACTCTGGAGCGAAGTCGTTATCCGGTGGCCGATGATGGCGAGGTTGTGCTGGTGAATCTGAGCGAGGAGGTGACCGAGACCAACGTTTCTAACCTAATGGTTCGGTTTGGCGATGATTGGGTGACGCCGCCGCGCTACTCGGGGTGCCTCCCCGGGGTGTACCGACAGTCACTGATTGATGCGGGAGATGTGGTGGAACGGGTTGTCACACTTGACGAGTTCAGAATTGCCGACGAAATCGCGGTGACCAACGCAGTCCGCGGCCGTCGTAAAGCCGTTTTGGTCGACTAGCTGCTGCCGGTTGAACTCGGGTCACCGGCGACGCTGGAAACCCTGGGTTGGCAGCGTCGGTAAGGTGACGACGTCATTCACATTTGAGGAGACCTCGTCATGCCGACCCCACATATCAGCGCCGAAAAGGGTGACTTCGCCCCATCGATACTCTTGCCCGGCGACCCGCTTCGGGCCCAACACATCGCCGAAAACTTTCTCGATGACGTGAAACAGGTCAACGCGGTCCGCAACATGCTCGGATACACCGGCTCGTACGACGGTGTCCCGGTGTCGGTGATGGGGACAGGTATGGGGATTCCCTCCGCGTCGATCTATGCGACCGAACTGATCACTGAGTACGACGTTGAGCGACTGATCAGGGTGGGTTCGTGTGGGGCGGTTACTGAGAAAGTGAACGTCCGTGACGTCATCCTGGCGATTGGCGCTTGTACCGACTCGCTGGTCAATCGGTCCCGGTACGGGGGATACGACTTTGCGGCGAGTGCCGATTACTGGCTGTTGAAGTCGGCCGAAGAAGCGGCAAAGGCCAAAGGCATTGACGTC
>JBGTGL010000189.1:0-3232 GCA_041746755.1 Acidimicrobiia bacterium
GTTGAGACTGATCGTCCATAGCGATAACAGCTACGCGAGGTTCGAGTGCCCTGAAGGCGACTCGACCTTCTCATTGCATCACGTTGACCAGCCGGTGCCGTCCCATGGCGTCGTCGTCTACTTCGAATTCGAGGACCTCGACCATTCCGTTGCGGCACTCAAGGAGCAAGGCTTGAAGTTCAATTCTGGGCCTGTCGATATGAAATGGCTCTGGCGCGAGGCCCGACTCGCCGACCCCGATGGAAATGTGATCTGCCTCTTCGAAGCAGGGGAGAACAGACGGAACCCACCATGGCGACTTCCGAACGACTGAGTAACGACGCAAAAGCGTTACTCACAGTCCGGATGGCCTGGTCCTCGCTTCAGGGAGTCCCGGCGGATCACGGGTCCATGAACCGTCGGTCGGGGATCTGATCCCACATGTTGGTCTGACCGTTGGTGTTATCAGAACCTGCAGTGTTTACGCTGAATGCTACGAGCCTTACCAGTAGCACTCAGACAGCTTGAAGAAGAAGGAAGCGACGAATTGAGCGAATTGGCAATCAAGACGGAACGACTCACCAAGCATTATGGCGAGGTCGAGGCCTTGACCGATCTGACTCTCGAGGTGAAGATGGGTGAGGTTTTCGGATTCCTCGGACCGAATGGCGCCGGGAAGACCACCGCTATCCGGACGATGCTTGATCTGATTAGACCGACTTCCGGAAGGGCGAGCCTCGCTGGCCTCGACTCTCATGCCGACGCTGTCGAGATTCGAAATCATGTCGGGTATCTCCCCTCCGACCTCTCCATGTACAACAACCTGACCGGCCGGGACATGATCACCTATTTCTCCAACCTTCGTGGCGGGGTAGACGAGACCTACGTAGAAGAATTGGCGCAACGCCTTCAGGCGGATCTGTCGAAAAAGATCGGTGACTATTCGTCCGGCAGCCGTCAGAAAGTGGGTCTGATTCTGGCCTTCATGAGCAAACCTGAGATCATCATGATGGATGAGCCCAGTGCAGGCCTTGACCCCCTGGTGCAGCGCGAGTTCCAATCGATGATGCGAGAGGTGGCGGCCGAGGGCCGCTGTGTTTTCCTATCCAGCCACACATTGTCGGAGGTGCAGAGGGTGGCTGACCGAGTTGGGATCATCAAGAATGGCTACCTGGTCGATGTCGAGTTTGTTGACGACCTTCGATCAAAAGCGGTGCGCAGGGTTGAGCTTCATTTCACGGGCCCGGTCGACGCAGCGACCTTCGAGGCTGTGCCCGGGGTCCGCGACGTCGAGGCGGCGAGCCATCACGCCGCTATGTCCTTCGACGGGAGCATGGACGCTCTTCTCGCCGTTGCCACCGGCCGGTACACACTTGTCGACATCAACACTCAAGAAGCCGACCTCGAAGAGATCTTTTTGCAGTACTACCGGACCGACGAGGAATCCACCCTCCAATGATGCTCGCCAATGTGTTTACCAAGACCACCCGGGACCGACTTCCGGCTGGACTGTTGGGTGCTGTCACAGTTGCGGCACTCCTGTTTTTCTCAATGTGGGTTTATGCGGGAGTCGACACGTCGTTCTATTACGACCTTCCGGCCGGGGTGCTTGAGCTGGTGGGTATAAGTCCGGAAGGAAGTGGAGCAGGCGGCATTGCGTTCGGTGCTATTTACAACCTCATTGGCGCGTTGGTAATGGGTGGCCTTGCCATCAGCTTCGGAGCCTCCGCGATCGCCGGGGAGGAGCAAGCCGGAACCTTCGGTTTATTGTTAGGGAATCCGGTGGGCCGCAGGCAAGTTCTCGTCTCCAAATCCTTCGCGATAATTCTGGTTGTTGGGGCCATGACAGTGTTGATGTGGGGTGCGGGAGTCGGATCTGCTGCGATCCTCGATGTGCCGACCGCCGACCTCTTCATCGGTTCAATGACCTTCGCACTGCTCCTGAATAGCCTGTTTTACGGGTTTCTCGCCTTGGCTATTGGTTCGTCGACCGGAAATCGAAGCGCGGCCGCGGGTGCTTCGGCAGGATTAATGGTTGTGGGTTACCTGGCAGCGACGTTGCTGCCCTTGGCCGACCTCGAGTGGCTAGCGAAGTTCTTTCCCTGGTACTACTACAGCTCAAGCGCCCCGATCAACAACGGTTTGGATTGGAGCCATATAGCCGTCCTCGCAGGACTCTCGATGGTGGCTTTTGCCGTCGCCTACGTAGGAATTGCGCGACGGGACCTCAAGGAAAAGGGCACCAACGTGACGATCCTCGACCGTCTGCGGGCGAATCCGATGACCAGCAAGGTAATGGAGAGGATCGCCGGCTCGGCCCGGGTGTCGAGGATTTCAGTCAAGACGTTCTCCGAATACCAGGGGCTGTTCACGATCACCGCGGCGATCATGTTCTATTTGGGGGTCTTGATTCCCCCTCTCTACAACTTCATTCCCGAAGACTTCATCAACATCTTTTCCACTTTTCCCGACGCATTGGTGGCGATGATCGGTGGGGTCGACATGGGCACTCCGGCGGGATTCCTTACCGGCGAGGTGTTTTCGCTGGTAGGGCCAATCGCGATCATTGTGCTTTGTGCGACGATCGGGGCGCGGGCCCTCGCCGGCGAGGAGGAGAATCGGACCATGGACCTGTTGATGTCCAACCCGGTGTCCCGATCCCATGTTCTCCTTGAGAAGGTTCAGGCGATGGTGGTCTATGCGATCCTGTTTGGGGTGGTTACGTTCATCGGAACCTGGCTTGGTGTCCTTCTCGGTGGGCTCGATGAAATCACAGTCACCGGTATCGCATCTATCTCGATGCTTCTCACCCTGTTCGGACTGGTCTACGGCGGTATCGCCGTTTTGGTGGGCGCCGCCACTGGCCGTCGGGGACTGGCCACCATGGTCACCACGGGAATCGCACTCGTTACCTGGTTCATGTTTTCGTTCTTCCCGCTCTCAGAGGCGTTCGAGCCGATCGCCAATGTGTCACCGTTCTCTTGGTACCTGGGTGGCGACCCACTGCTCAACGGGATGGACTGGACGGGAGCCACCTTACTCCTGGGGACCTTCGTGATCCTGGTTGCGGCCTCGATCCCTCTCTTCCGCAAACGCGACATACGCATTTCCTGAGTCTGAGTTCTGATGGCGATTCATTCTCGACCTCCCGAGTTGTAACCATGACCGAGTCGGCGGTCGCGCTGTTTTCGCCGGATCAGCCATCACTGTCCAGCGTTGCTTTTCAGGCATTCGGATACGGCGAGGCACTTGG
>JBGTGL010000190.1:0-8835 GCA_041746755.1 Acidimicrobiia bacterium
CCGTCAAGAGCCCGGCACTTGCCAACACCAGCGAACCGGTGCACACCGACGTCATCAAGGTGCCAGCCGCTGCCAACTCCCTGAGCCAAACGCCAACAGCATCGTCGCCGATGTAGCGACGCGTACCCATACCACCAGGGAGCAATAGGACATCGACATCTCCCATCGCCGACCGGGGCATGTCAGTCACAATCTTCATTCCCTTGGCACATTGAACCGTCGGCCCATCCAGACTCACCGTGAAGACATCGATCCCATCATCGGGCCAGGAGAGTTGCCACATCCGCAGAACCTCCCATGGGCCAACCAGGTCGAGTTCTTCCATCCCATCAAAACAAATCAATGCGAATCTCATTTGGCGGGCATACGGGCGGCGGCATCGAGGCGGATCACTTCGCCGTTGAGCATCGGGCTCTCGACAATCGCAATCACTAACCGGGCGAAGTCCTCAGGTGTTCCCAGGCGCTTCGGGAAGGCGGCAAGTTGGGCCAACGAGTCTTTCAACTCCTGAGGAGCGGCGGCGAGAAGCGGAGTGTCCATAATCCCGGGAGCAATCGTCATTACCCGGACCCCGACGCTGGCCAAATCCCGCGCCAGAGGAAGCGTCATCCCGACGATGCCGCCCTTGGAAGCAGAATATGCCGCTTGGCCAATTTGGCCATCGAACGCTGCGATCGACGCAACATTGACGATGACCCCCCGCTCTCCCTCTTCGTTCGGTTCATTCTTGGCCATGACGCCGGCGACATTCCTGATCACATCGAACATGCCAATCAGGTTTATTTCGATCGTCTTGGAGAAAATTCCCAGGTCGTGGGGTGTGCCGTCACGGGCTATCAAACGAGAAGCCGGCGCGATCCCGGCAGCATTCACGAGAATATCGATTTTCCCAAAGGCACCAACCGCGCCAGCAACGGCCGCCGCAACGTCGTCAGAATTGGAGACGTCGCAGGCGATGTATCGCGCTCTTGGCAGCTGCCCTGCCGCTTCACCACCGCGGTCCTCATTGAGGTCGAGGAGCACGACCGACCCACCCTCATCGACGATCCGAGAAGCCGCACCAAATCCGAGGCCGGATGCTCCGACCGTCACAACCGCAACCGCTCCTTCAACTTGCATCGGCACTCTCCTTTGGGGATCTTTGGCGACGGTACCAGTGGTAGATCTATTTTCCTGCTGAGATATCTCCAGATGATCGGCGTCTTTGATTCGGGTTTGGGCGGACTCGGCGTGCTCCGGGAGATGATTCCTCTAATGCCCGGTGTCCGCATCCGATTTGTCGCCGATAGGGCCAACGCCCCATACGGCGTTCGGACATTGGAGGAGGTGAGGGCTCTGACCCACGATCACGCGTCTCGTCTGATCGAAGCGGGCGCCACCACCATCGTGGTTGCCTGCAATACCGCGTCCGCAGCCGCGTTGACCAGCCTGCGTGAAGAGTTTCCGGAAACCCCTTTTGTTGGCATGGAGCCGGCGATCAAGCCCGCGGTGGCAGCGACCAAAACAGGGTCGATTGCGGTATTGGCGACCAGGGCCACCTTCCAAGGCCGGTTGTTCTCCAGCCTCATCGACGAATACGCATCCGATGTCCGCGTGCTGACCAGTGCCGCGCCCGAGTGGGTGGAAGCCGTGGAGTCGGGAGAAATCGAGGGAGACGGGGCGGAGGCGATGGTTCGAGATCGACTTCAGCCATTACTCGACTCGGGGGCCGACGTAGTAGTCCTGGGGTGCACTCACTTTCCCTTCTTGATCGGCACCATCAGGGAGGTGGCTGGAGAGGCGGTCACGATCATTGACCCCGCGGCCGCAGTTGCTCGCCGGGCTTTGGCAATTCACACTTCTCAAGTGGCGGGCCAACTCGACGCGAGAGTGAGCGGAAGCATCAACGATTTCACAATGCTGGCAGAGGAGCTCGCGGGGATTTCATTTCCCGGTGGCGTTCTACCCTTATGATCAAAGTGACCCGCTACAACGCCCTCTGGAGCCGTCCCGGTTTGACCATTGCTGGAATCGGACGTGGCCAGGTAATCGATCCAGGCACCGGTCCACACCGTTACCAACGAGCTCAAAGGGCGCTCGAGGCGAGCGGTCGTGCCGTGGGATTCGCCAGCTTCACATTTGACCCGGCCCAGTCTGGCTCGTTGGTGGTGATCCCGGAAGATACGACCGGCGCATTCGATACAGCGCCGGTCATGCCCGGCGGACACTTGGAGCAGGGTGAGGACCAGGGGTGGAGGGAGATTGTCGATCGCGGGCTTGCTGCCATCGAATCGGGCCACCTGTCAAAAGTGGTGTTGGCCAGGCATGTGAGCGCCCGACTCAACACCGCGCCGGATCCTTTTGCGATTGGGGCATCGCTCCTCGAACAACAAGCCGGATGTCACATCTTCGTGGTTGACAATCTCGTCGGCGCCAGCCCCGAGCTCTTGTTGAGCCTCGATACGGGAATTCTCCGATCTATCCCATTGGCGGGATCCTCGATGAGTGACGACGCAGAACTTTCTTCGTCGAAGATGACCGAGGAACACCTCATCGCCGCCGATTCTGTTGCTGACGCTTTGATCCTCTCCGGTGTCACATTCGAGCGGGAGGCCAGTGAGGTGCTCGATGTCGGGAGTATCAAACATCTTGCGACTCGATTCACCGGCAAAGTAGAAACCGGAACATCGTTTGCCGATCTTCTCCCCCAGATGCACCCCACCGCGGCCGTCGCCGGTACACCCCGGCCGGCGGCAATGGATTTGATTCGCCGGCTTGAAGGGAACACCAGAGGGCGATACTCGGGCCCGGTGGGTTGGTTCGACATCGAGGGAAACTGTGAGTTCGCTCTGGCCCTACGGTGCGGACTGGTGTCAGGGGACAAAGTCACCCTGCACTCCGGCGCCGGCATCGTCGCCGGGTCCGAGCCGGGAGCGGAGCTCGAAGAGACCCGTTGGAAACTTCAGCCGATGATCGACGCCCTCGGTCTAGAGAGCTGAGAGGGCCTCGCGAGATAGGCGGTCGAGTTCCGTCCGGACCGAGACGTCATAGGTTCGGTCTACCTTCACCCGGACGACCGTGGGACGGGTAGCCGAGAACCCGCAGTCCACGGCCTCGAGGACATCTCCGTGCGAGTTCGCCTCGACAAAATCAAGGTCGTGAAACTCGGCGAGAAGGGCCAGGTCACGATGGGGAGGAGTGACAAAGAGCCTTTCGAAGTCAGGAGCCAACCGGGATTGCGGGAGCAGATCGAAAAGGCCACCGCCGTTGTTGTCGACAACTACGAAAACCACCGGCGGCAAGCTCTCACCCAGAAAGCCGTTTGCGTCGTGTAAGAAAGAGAGATCCCCAACATACGCCAACGTCTTCGGAAACACTGTGCCAACTCCCAAAGCGGTGGACACAAAGCCGTCGATTCCGGAAACACCGCGATTCGAGAACAACTTGACCGGGTGATCAAGGTGGTGGTCGGCGTCACGAATCGCCAAAGATGAACCGACGACTATCGCCTCCCAATCCACAGAATTCAGAGTGGAAGCCAGCCGGGGCCCACTCATCTCGGTTTCTGCCTCCAAGAACGTTCGCACTGATGACCGGACACGGGTGTCCACGTCGAGCCATGTTTTCTTCCAACCGGCTCGTTGAGCTCCGAGCCGGCCGATAACGGCATTCGGATCAACATTGAGACCCACCGTCATCAAATCCCGGGGATCGGTGTAAACCCCCCACGCATCGACAAACACCGTCGGCGTCCCCCCTGCAATCGAGCTGAAGATCCGATCAGCCGGATTGAGGTCACCAATCACCACCACCCCGGATGGCTCCAGACCGTGAGGAAATCCATCGACGAGTGTGTGGTGATACCCGCGCACTACTCCGTCTCCGTGGAGCCCGGAGCGACACGTCGCAAGAACCGCGACGCCGGCGTCACTCAACGCCAATTGGAGGCTCTCTCGATCGAAAGTCCCATGCCCGACAGCCACGACCACATGGTCACCAAGAGCCGGCATGTCGAATGACGGTGTTGCCTCTCTCTCGGGACGGGTGTGCCAGGGTCGATTGGAGTCTGCACCAGGGATCCCAAATGGGTACACCTCCGACGTCGACCTTCCATCGTCCCCGACAGGAAGGGTCGGTTCTCGAAACGCAGCATTTATATGGACCGGGCCAGGAGGCAGCCCTCCACCCGATGAGGCACCGATGGCCTGCGCCACTCCCCTGCGCCACCGTTCATTGTCGTCGGACCGGTGAGATGGAGCCTCCAGAATCAGCTGGGACCGTACAAACGCAGAAAACACCGCTGGCTGATCCATCGTCTGATTGGCCCTGAGCCGCACCAGCTCGGCAGGACGGTCGGCAGTAATCACCACCAACGGCACCAGCGAGCGGTCGGCTTCGACCACCGCCGGTAGAAGGTTGGCCACGGCACTCCCCGACGTGGTGATGACCGCGGTCGGTCTCCCTGTCGCCAGTGACAGGCCCAGCGCGCGGAATCCGGCAGATCGCTCGTCGATTTGCATGACGAGCTGGATCTCGGCACGACGGGCACATGCCAGAAGAATTGAAGTCGATCGCGATCCCGGCGATGCCACGACATGACGTATACCGCCGCGGATCGCCTCGTCGACGAGAACTTCGGCTAGCGCCGTTGATGGATTGGGGGCAGTCACGCGAGGATTTCGGCGGCGGCACGCAAAGTGCGCAGCATGTCGGTGGCGCGCTCACGGTCCGGGGCCCAACGCCGGAGCTGTACCGGATCAGGTTCAACCCGATCGACCCGAACGAACCCGTCGAAGGGCACCAAAGGGGATGGAGTTGAATCGCCTTGTAATAAAGCCACCGTTCCCAGACCACACGCATACGGGAGTTCCTGGAGAAGCGAAGCCGCCAGCAGCCCGCTATACATGCCAACCGAAGTCTCCAAAGCCGATGAAACAACAACGGGTACATCGATTCTCCGGGCCAGGCTTACGACACGCGCCACCCCACCCATCGGTTGCACCTTCACAATCACCACATCACATGCGCCTTGCTCGACCACCGATACCGGGTCCGGGCTGAGCCTGATCAATTCATCGGCGGCGAGCCTGACGCCAGTGCGATGACGAAGTTCGACCATTTCGGCGATGGTGGCCACTGGTTGTTCCACATACTCGAAGTCGAACCTCGAGAGCCTGGTCAGTGCAGACGTCGCCTCATCCAGTGACCAGGTGGCATTGACGTCGACGCGTATTTTTCCGCCGGGGCCGAGAGAATCGACAACAGCGTCGAGGCGAGCCTCATCCTCGTCGAGGCTGGAAGCAGGATCGCCGACCTTCAACTTGGCTGTTTTCGCCCCGGACTCCTTGACGAGTGCCGCCGCCGTGTCTGGTGCAACCACGGGAATCGTGGCGTTGATCGGAATTCGATCACGCCCCGGAGCCGGCAGTGGCGAACAGGCGGCTTCCAGAGCTGAGGCGAGCCACCGGGTAGTGACTTGTGGTGGGTAATCAGGAAACGGCGAGAATTCTCCCCAGCCTTCCGGGCCTTTGATCAAGACCGCCTCGCGATGATCGACACGGCGAAATCGATGGCGCATGGGGATCCGGATCGGATGAAGCTCTAGAGCTTCGAGAATCGTGCTCACGGTGACTGCTCGAGACGAAGGAATGTAATCAACTGGTCGATCTGGTCGTCCTCGAGCGATTTGCTGAACGACGGCATCCGACCCCGGCCATCGTGGATAGCAACCCGGAGAAATTCATCCGTCCGACCAGCGGCGTCGGAACCGGCCCCGAGGGGTGGACCGATCCCGCCCTCGAGGGTGTCTCCATGACAATTGGAACAAAGCTGAAGATAAATCTCCTGACCACTGGCATCCTCGGCGGGACGGCCAACACAGGAAACCGTGAGCATCAGCATGAAGAGGAGGAGGCCAGCCCGAACTTTCACTTGCCTTCCCCGGGGACAGAATTCATCCGGGCAGCAACCGAGCGAATCTCCTGCCCGCTTGCGATGTCAGCTACCAGAATGCCTTCGTCTGTCTCCACCACCACGACTCCTTGCAGTCCGACCAGCGCAATGGGGCGTCCCGACGACCACACCATCGAGTTCTCCGCGTCGACTGTGATCGCATGTCCACGAATTGCGTTTCCGGCACTATCACGTTCAGTGTTTTCCCAGACTGAGATCCACGAACCCACATCGCTCCAACCGGCGTCGAGCGGGACGACTTTCCCATCGGGGACCTGCTCCATGATTGCCTTGTCAAATGAAGTCGACGGTGACTCCAGGAACTCATCTCCTAAAACGACCCTGATGGCGCGATCCCGAGGGATTGATGCCTCAACTGCGGCCACGACCAGGGGCGCATAGAGTCGGGCAGATTGTTGGATCTGTTCGTTCCTGGCGATGAAAACTCCTGAATTCCACAGATACTCCCCACCTTCCAACATCGTTGCGGCACGATCCCTCGTCGGCTTTTCTGCGAATTCACCAATCTCGTAACCGCCGTTTGTCGTCGGTGGGCCGACTTTGATCCACCCGTAGCCGGTTTCGGGCCGGGTCGGGATCACCCCAAGGGTCACTATCCCACCGTGTTCGGCGATGACCACGGCGGTGGCGACCGCTGCCGCGAATGCATCCACATCGGCCACCAGGTGGTCGGCAGGAAGAATTACTGAAATGTCTCCGGGATCGCCAACGAGAGCTGCGGCGACAACGGCCGCTGCGGTATTGCGGGGCGCTGGTTCGACGAGAACTATCGAACCGCTTGGTGCCTCTGCCATCACCATCTCTACATGGCTGGCACCGGTCACAATCGATGGCGGATGCCCCGAAATGTGGGAGGCACGGCGAATGGTTGATTCAAAAAGTGATTCGTCACCGAACAAACGGAGGAATTGTTTGGGTTGCTCTGAGTTGGATAGGGGCCAAAGACGGTTACCGGAACCACCAGACAGAATTACAGGACGAACAACGCTCACGACGCAACGGTAACGAGGAGGAGTCTTCTAGCGGACTATTCGGACACGCCAATCGAAATATGGCCACACTGGGCGCAGATATTTCTGACGATGCCCATTCCACCTGGCGCTGAGACATACTCATGTTCGTGGACATCGCGGTTACGCACAAAGGCCGATCGCACCGCACCCATGATGCCGCTCTTCTCCGCGGAGGCCGACATGGCGGGCTCAAGGACCCGGCCGTCACCCCCGTTGGGCTGAATCGTCGGCTGCGGTTCGCCGGTAGCCGCCTCCTGATGCTGTTCAAATGCGCCCAGGTCGACGACATAGCGTGGTTGTTCCGGGACGACGGATGGTGGCGACTCGTCCGGGGCCATCGCAGCCGGTTCGAGGTGGCGGGGAGCCGTTGGCTCGGGCTTTGCCGAGGGGTCGAGCCACGGCACCGATTCGTCGGGCTCGACATCGGGGGTTGGTTTGGCTGGCCCCGATCTCTTCTCAGGCACACGTTTTGGCTTGGCCACCGCTCGAGGCTCGGGCTCCGGCGGAGCTTTGGGGGGAGGATCGGCCATCGCGGGGGCTTCCTGTGATGCGTCATCGGGGGTAACAGCGACAGGTGTCGGAGTGTCCAGGACGATGTCATCGGCCACCGGGGCAGTCGTTTGTGGCACGACTTCCCCCTCAGCGGCCGTGGGTTCGAGTTCGGCCGGTATCGAGGGCTGCGGTTCGTTCTTTTTCTTGGCCCAGGGGACGACATCCTTGAAAATCGAGTCCTTGACCGTTGGACCCATCAAGATAACCCGCGGAGGTTCCCGTGGGGGTGGCGGCTCGAAGACCTCTTCCTCGACCGTGCCGACCACTTCGTCGGTCGTCAGGTAGGTATGGGAATCAACCAGATCCTCGGTGCTCTCGGCTTTCGCGGGCTCCGCCGCGACAACCGGTTCGTGAGGCGCGTCGACTTCGATCGGCGCCTCCGGCTCTACCAGCGCAGTCGGCTCAACCGGCACATCGAGTTCAACCGCTACCTCAGTTTCGAAAACTGCCGCAGGCTCAACCGAAGGTGCGGGCGAAACAGGCGCAATCGCCGGGGGTTCTGGAGCCGACTCCACTGGGGGCGAAACGGGCACAGGTGGCGCGAGGTCAGGCTGGTGAACGACAACCCTCGGTGACATTCCGGGCAGGTTGGCGGCGGCGGGTGGGCCGGCAAGCGTCTCCTGGATGGCCGATCTCAAGTCGCCGATCCGAGACGGCTTGGTGCCCTTACGGGACCGTGAGGTCGCAACCATCCGACGGGGCATCGTCATCGTCCGATAACGGGCCCACACATTGGCCATCTGCTCCACACCGCCGTAGGCGAAATCGATCGGATCCTCCGCTATGAATGTGATCTCTTCATCACCGAGGTTGAGCGAAAAGGCACTCGCAATCAAGCGGTCGGCGCGTACGTCGACCAGCGACCATCTCCCCAGGCTCTCCCCCTCCACATAGAGTTCCACTTGGGGGTCTTCGATCAGAATGACCGCGGGTACTCCGGGCGAGTCAAGCTCAGGAATTTTGACTTGTCCCTTAAATTTCACTTGCGAACCCCATTTCAGCACCTACCCCAATGGCGCTCTACAGGATATAACCTTCCCATTGTTCCAATGATTGTCAAGCGGAATTCAGAGATACGCTTCGAGCGGCGGACATGCACAGACTAGATTCCGATCACCGCCGACGCCGTCGATCCGTCCCACCGGTGGCCAGTACTTGGTATTTCGTAATGCAGGGACTGGGAAAACGGCCGTTTCGCGGTCGTACGGGTGGGTCCATTCCGCCGCCAAATCTTCAGCCGTGTGCGGTGCGAAAACCAGAGGATTGTCATCTCGTGGCCACTCGCCCGCCGCGACACGACCGATTTCTCGACTTATCG
>JBGTGL010000191.1:0-13327 GCA_041746755.1 Acidimicrobiia bacterium
TTCATCGTGCTTGCAGTCCCGTGTGGCGGGACCGTATGCACGAGCAACCGATCAGCGGTGGTGTAGGTGGAGCTGAGGGGATTTGAACCCCTGACCCCCTGATTGCGAACCAGGTGCTCTGCCGAACTGAGCTACAGCCCCAAATATGGGAAGGTGATTCTAGAAGTGATCCGGCCCGAAGCCGAGATCAGGCGACACAGTCAGTTGGCAATGACCTTGATCTGCGGTTCTTCGAAGTCGGGTCGCTGTTCGGAGACATGGGTCACCTTGAGCCGCCACTGGCGTCGTTGCTTGACCTGCGCCAGCGCTGCGATGTAAAGGAAGAGCAGACCATCGATGGTGAGATGAATCAGCAGCCAGCCGAATGACATTTGCCAGAAGGCAACTCCCGCAGTGACCACTGCGGCTCCGATCAGAATCCCGAGCACAATCCGCCGGCGATGACGGACGATATTGCGCGATTCGGGAACGATCGAACTGCGAGGACGCTTCTGGACATCTGCCATCAAATGCGAGAACTTCTCGAATTCGTCAGCTGAGTGAAGTGTGGCTTGTTGACGGTCGCCAAATACGGATGGGAGCAGGTAGATGCTCCAAATGGCTGCTATCACCAGCAGGCCGACAATGAGTGGGCCGTCCATAGTTCCTTATTCACTCCGTCCAGGGCGAACGATAGCCAAAATGTCTTTACTCTCCAACGATTGTCGAACGCGACCAATGACCGGAGCGTCCTCCGGATTTCTCCAGTAAACGGAGATTCGTGATCTCAACTTCCCTCTCCAAACCCTTGACCATGTCATAGATGGTCAAAGCGGCGACTGATGCGGCTGTCAAAGCTTCCATCTCGACGCCAGTGCGTCCATCGGTGCGTACTTTAGTAAGCACCCTGATGCCATGCCCAGTCTGCTCCAAGCTTACCTCCACCCCGCTTAGTGGCAAGGGGTGACAGAGCGGGATCAAATCCGACGTCTTTTTGGCCGCGGCGATTCCGGCAATTCGGGCAACCGCGGCAGCGTCGCCCTTGGGGAGATCGCCACTAAAGAACCGATCAGCGAGCCCCTTGCTCATCACAACTTCGACTTCGGCGACGGCCACTCGACTCGATATCTCCTTGTCGGAGACATCGACCATGTGCACCTCCCCAGCCTCGTTGAGATGAGTGAAAGGTTCCCATTGCTCAGACATCGATCCAACTCCTGGTTTCTGGTTGACGGAAGAGTTCCACATCGAATCCCTGTCCCGCCCTGATTTCATCGGTGCCAACGGGCACCAAGCCGAAAGCGTCGGCGTTGGCGAGCGCATTGAGCATATGGGATCCCTGGCCGCCGGACGGGTTGGCCACGGTGCGGCCTCGGTCGTCGACTGACAGAGACACCCGAACGAATTCCAGTCGATCGGGATCGCTCACGATTTTTACCCCTGCAACTGCCCGGATCAGTGGTCGAAAGATCTTGGTCGCTCCCTGCATGGCAAGGAGAGCCGGCCTGACCAGTTGTTCATATGCGATAGCTGCCGACACCGGATTGCCCGGCAGGCCAAAGAAAGGAATACCCCCCAATGTTCCGAAGGCGAATGGCTTCGCCGGTTTGATTGCAACTTTCCAGAAATCGATCTCGCCCATGTCGCCGAGTGTCGTGCGGACAAAGTCGTGGTCCCCCATCGACACTCCGCCCGAGCTAACGATGACGTCGGAACCGGCTGCCGCTCTGGCGAAAGCGGCGTGCAACGCAACCGGGTCGTCCTTCACGATCCCCTGGTCGAGAACCACCGAAACCTCTTCGAGCATTGCCTGCAACAAAACCCGGTTGGAGTCTCGGATCTGACCCGGGCGGAGAGCCGCGGCCCCCGGAGAGGTCAACTCATCGCCGGTGGAGAACAGGGCGACCCGGGGACGCCTCGCCACGGAAGGGCGCGCTGCCCCAATCGACGCGAGCACGCCCAGATGGGTGTTGAGAATCCTCGTCCCCTTTTTCATCACAATCGCACCCATTGGAATATCGCTACCAGCCAGGCGCACCGACGTGCCTTGGTCGACCTCGACCGAAACCTTGACCACATCGTTCACCTGCTCGGTGTCTTCTACCCGTACAACGGTGTCGGCGCCCGCGGGCATGGGTGCTCCGGTCATGATCTTCATGGCGGTCCCGGGAGTCACGTCGCGGTCAGGGGTCCTGCCTGCCGTGATCTCTCCAATCACATTCAGGAGCGCCCCAGCCTTCGAAACGTCATCAGAGCGCACTGCATAACCGTCCATCGCTGCGTTTTGGAAAGGCGGAATGGGTTCGCGTGCTGAGACGTCTTCGGCCACCACCCGTCCCAGGGCGTCTCCCAACTCGACTGTGTCCGATCCAAGACGCCGGACCGAACCGAGAATCTCGGATTGGGCCTCCTCAAGGAGTTTCACGTGTCGATCAGCCCGTTCATGAAGTCGACGAATGGTTCTCCGAACTGATACATCCCTAGTTCAACTGATGCCTTGAGCAGTCCGGGTGGAGTCCCCACATCGAGGAGGTCTGAATCTGAGATGTATCCGCGCATCCCCGACTCTCTACCCAACGTGTCGATGGCATCGGTGAGTTGGATCTCACCGAGTGCCCCGGGCTCGGTTTTTTCAAGAATGGGAAAGATCTCTGGTGTGAACAAGTAGCGGCCAATTAGCCCGAGATTGGAGGGGGCGTTGTCGGCACCGGGCTTCTCCACCGCACCCCTCAGGTCGAGGTAGCGATCGACGACCTCGGAAGCGGGTACCACGAACCCGTATTGGTCGAGGTACTCGTCGCCGAGTTCGCGAAGGCACATCACTGAAACTGTCCCGTCTGCGGAGCCTGATGCGAGGTCGAGCAGCATGTCGTGGCCGGGCCGGACGATGTTGTCGGAGAGGATGCAATAGAAGGGCCGGTCCCCCACCATTTCTCTCGCTTCCCAAACAGCATGGCCCAGACCCAAAGGCTCCTCCTGGACCGCCAGACGAATCCTGATTTCCTCCAATCCCGGGAGGACACCTTCGTTCGTGAAATGCTGCGAAATGAGGTGGCCCGTATCGAGGTCGACCACGACTATTGCTTCTTTTGCCCCGGCCCTTGCCGCCTCCTCCACCAAATACTGAATAGCGGGTCGGTCGACCACGGTGAGAAGCGCTTTAGGGACCACCCGCGTAGCAGGACGCATCCTGGTTCCTCTCCCGGCGGCGGGAATAACTGCGACCTCGATGCTCAAGTGGTAACCCTTTGTTCTCTTCCTCTGATCATTCTCGAAATGTTCCCCCGGTGCCGCCAGAGGACAAGCACCAGCATCAGCCCGATCCAGACCAAGGACAGGCCATCTACTCCCTGCCACAAGGCTAGAGGGAAGGTGAGAACCATGACGAGGAGTGACCCCACAGATGCGGTCTTGGTCAGCTTCACCGAAATTACCCAGACGGCGGTGAGGACTAATGCTGCCAGGGGCACGGTGAACAGGAACACTCCACCTGCGGTGGCGACTCCCTTTCCACCACGAAACTTGTGGAAAATCGGATAGCAATGCCCAACCACGGCTGCCAGGCCACATAGGAACGCCCAATGGACTTTAGGGTCGACCGATCCAGCGGCCACCATCCCCATAGCGGCACCAATTATGCCTTTTACCGTGTCGGCCACATACACCAACGCTGCGGGACCTTTGCCCATCGTCCGAAGAACATTGGACGCTCCCGGGTTGCCGCTTCCCTCCTCATCGATGTTGACGCCGTTCATCTTTCCGACGATCACTGCAAAGTTGATACTGCCGACCAGGTACGAGGCTACAAAGGCAATGAACAACGGCATCGGGTTGAATCATACGTAATCACCGTCTGGTAATTGACTCCCCCGCTCAGTTATCATGGGCGTCGCGGTCTACCCCCATCACCAGAGCTTTATCTATGACTACCTACGAATACACCTGTAAGAGCTGCGGCGAGAACATCGAAGTGTTCCAGTCGTTCAGCTCCAAGCCGTTGAAAAAGCACGACGTCTGTGGTGGCGACCTCCAAAAGGTCTTTCATGCCCGGGGCGTGGTATTCAAGGGATCGGGGTGGTACGCCAAAGACTCCAAAGTGGCGCCTGCTTCGGCCAGCTCGGATAAGTCCTCGGATAAGTCCTCTGATAAGTCCTCAGACAAATCAGACAAGTCGGCCAAGCAGAAGGAGAAGGCCGCGAGCGCAGCTCCCAAGGCAGTCGCATCCAAGGAATCCGCTCGTAAAGACTCAGCGGGCGACTGACCGAAACTACCCCCTATACCCGGGGACGATTTCCCAATATCTTGAGTGGGGATGATCTGGCTACAACGTCCGCCATGGATCCGTTGGATCCTCAGCGCCCTTATCGCTTCGGGGGCCCTTTGGGTCGAATTCGGGAGCGGCGCGACTACTGACCACCCGTTTGCCATTGCCGAAATCAACACCGGTGACGCGATCACCGACCTCAACACCGAGCTGCGAGCCATACCCAGCGGAATACTGGACGACGTTGCCCCCATCGGATTTGCCACCCGTCCCTTCTCTGTGGGTGAGCCTCTCACGCCAGACGGAATCAATGAGACCACACCCCTGCCCTCCTCCGTGGATGGGTGGTGGGCTCTGGCAGTAGACGTTCCTGCTGGAGCGCGGATAGGCGACGGCGTCCAACTAGTCCTACTCGACTCCGGCTTGGTCGTCCCCGGTATCGTCGATGCGGTTGCCGGAGACGATCCGTTGGGCGACGGGTCGGGAGCGGTCGCAATACCCTCCGATTATGCCGTGGAAGTTGCCGCTGGAGTCGCCAACGGTCGGGTGGTCATCCTCGTCGCGGCCGGATAACGGGGACCTGTTTGGTCAAGCCCTTCCCAGGATAAGGAATGTCTCAATTTCGCCTTTTCCTTTTTTTTGACCGCGATCCTGCCTCTCGATTGAAATCGATGCTTTCTGCAACGGCGAGCACGACCACCACTACCGTGCCCTGGTGATCGCTGCCATCATCTGGGGACTCATCCAGGGTTTGACCGAATTCCTCCCGGTATCCTCGTCTGGCCATCTTGTTGTGATCCCTGCCCTCCTCTCCAAACTCGGCTTCGACGTGGCACAACCCGACTTGGCGGTGACCGCTGTCCTCCATCTGGGGACGCTGGTTGCCGTATTGGTCTACTTCCGGGCAGACATTCTCAAGGTATTACGGCTCGGAACCAACCTCGAGGGGCGCCGCATCGCCCTGTTGGTTGGGATCGGGACCATTCCCGCCCTGTTTGGGCTGCCGTTCGCCGACACCCTTGATCGATTTCAGGACGATGTCTCTCGAGTCGGATGGGCATTGGTCACCACCGGATTCATCTTGCTGATCGGACAACGCCTTGCCACCGGGACAAGGTCTTTTCTGTCAGGGCGCATTCCTGATGCCATTGTCATCGGGATCGCCCAGATGTTTGCCCTGATTCCCGGGATCAGTAGATCCGGGATCACTATTTCTGCGGGAAATGGACGCAAATTCGAACCGACGGAGGCGGCCCGTTTCTCTTTTTTGCTCGGGATACCGGCAATCGCCGGCGGCGGCCTCAGCCAACTCCTCGACATTTCAGATTCGAACGTAGAGCCTGCCCAGCTACTGGTCGGGATGGCAGTTGCCGGGCTCTCCGGATATGCAGCCATTTCGATCCTTCTGTCAGCCCTTCGCAAAGTCGGCCTGTCCCCGTTCGCCTATTACTGCTTTGCAATCGGGGCGGTAGCCATCCTCTGGCTGTGAACCGCGCTAGTCCCGCGTACCTTCCCCGGTACATGCCACATATGGCGCTCTCATCCGCCGGTACGCGCTTTACTGGGAATAGTTGGATGACATCCGCATCGTCTCGGCAATGTGGACGTTGATCAATGAGGGGAGTCCCGACTCCCGGGCGCGTTCTAGAGCGGGTCGAATCTGAGCCGGATCGTCGACGAATTCGCCGTAACCACCCAAGCCCTCAACCATCTTGTGGTAGGGGCGGACCCCGAGATCGGTCGCAACTAGACGGTCGGGGTAGGCCATCCGGTGAAAGGTCTTGATATTCGACCAGACGCCGTCATTTCCGATTACACCAATGACAGGCAGTCCGAGTCGAACCATGGTGTCGTACTCGATTCCGTTGAATCCAAACCCTCCGTCACCAAAAACTACCCCGACCAGCTTCTCGGGATGAGCTACCGCGGCGGCTATCGCGTAAGGAGCACCTGTCCCCAGAGTTCCGAAAGGCCCAGGGTCGAGGACATGCCCGGGAGTGGAGACCTGAAGCCAGCGAGCGGTGGTCGAAACGATATCTCCACCGTCGACAGCGACAATCGAGTCGGTCCCGAAGAAATCGGCAACTTCGCGGGCAAACCGTTGCGGCATAACCGGAGACGAGTCGTCCCGCGACTCTTTCATAGCCGCCGCTGCCCGCTGCTCCTCCAGGTCCATAATCTCCTTAGTCCACACGGGCACATCCGACCGCCCAATTTCATCAGCCCGATCGACGAGTTGGGAAATGACGGTCATCGGGTCGGCGACAACCCCGATGTGCGCCGGCCGGTTCCAACCGATCTTGGTCGCATCGGCATCCACCTGAACAACGGTGGCCCAACGCGAGATCTTTTCGCCATATGAGGTGCGAAAGTCCCAATCCACCCCGAGGGCCAAGACCACTTCGGCGCCTGACATTGCCTGAGAGCGGGCGTGGTTTCCGAGAAACTCGTGACCGTACGGCAGCGAACCCCGGGCACGGCTGTTGACGAAGGTCGGGGCCTTGAGGATGTCGGCCAGTTCGCTGAGCCGGTTGGCCTCACCGGGGCGGGCACCGGCGCCAGCGAAAACCATCACCTTCTCGCAGTCAGCGAGCGCCCCAACCACCAAATCCAGCGATTTCTGATCTGCACCATTTGTGGTTTTTGCTCGATAATCACTGGGGAATCTGGCTGCAGTCTCTTCGACCATATCGAACTGGACATCCATCGGGATATCGAGAAAAACGGGCCCTCCCCGACCGGCGAATGCATTGCGCGCCGCCGTGGCGACGTAGTCGGCCAAGCGATCGACTTCCCAGGCGGTCGCCGCCCATCGGGTGATTGAATGGAACATCCGAGTGTGATCCATTTCTTGCAACCCGCCTTTGAGTTCCTGGCGGATCAGGTGACGGCCCCCGATGACCAGCATCGGTGTGTTCCCGTAAAAGGCGGTGGCAACCCCGGTGACGGTGTCGGTCACCCCCGGCCCAGCCGTAACAGCCGCTACTCCGAGCTTGCCGGTCAGCCTGGTGTACGCCTCAGCGGCATGGGCGGCGGTTTGCTCGTGGCGGACGTCGACGACGCGGATTCCCTCCTGGATACACCCGTCGAGAATCGGGACAATGTGCCCGCCGGTGAGGGTGAAGATGGCATCGACACCTTCCGCCTTGAGAGCTCGGGCAACGATCTGCCCACCGTGTATCTGCGCCACTATCCGACTTTATTCGAGCAGCGACGCCAAACCGAGGTGCACCCCGGGAGCGAGGCCTCCGACTTTGCGAATCGCGAGCAACGCTCCCGAAGCGAACGACTCATACGACGTCGACATGTGCTCCACCGAAAGAAGCTCGCCAGAGTTGGAAAAAACCACTTCCTGCTGTGAAATCAAACCGGGGAGACGGAGCGAATGGACCCGGACACCACCGACATCGCCACCTCGAACCCCGGGCACCATCTCCGAGCTCTCCTCGGAGGACGATCCTCCACCAGCCGAGATACCTGCCGCGGTGGCAAGTGCCGTTCCCGACGGTGCATCCGGTTTTGTGGAGTGATGGCGTTCGATGACTTCGATGGCTTCGAAATAGCGAGCCGCCGTCCGGGCGAACTCCATCATCAACACTGCTCCGACCGAAAAGTTGGGTACCACCAGACAGGGCGGGCCATCCGTCCCCCAGAGTCTGGCGAGGTTCTCAAGTCGCTCCTCGGTGAAACCTGAGGTGCCTACCACCGCGGCCATGCCCGCAGCCTTCCAGGCGGCGAGATTATCAAAGACGTGGTCGGGATGGGCCGTCTCGACAACCACATCGCTGGAAACCTCCTGAAACGACCCAACCACCGATAGACCCTCCATTGCCTGGCCCACTCGATTGGGGTTGAATAGACAGGCAAGCTCGAGGTCGTCAGATGAATCAACTGCGCGAATAATCGGGTTTGCCAGATTTCCGCCCGCACCGGAAATCGCGACTCGCAATGCCACTATTTAAGACACTCCATCAGTGAATCCTCGAATGCCTGCAGAGAAATAGCCACATCCTCAGCGGTATGAGCGGCACAGACGAACCATGGTTCCTTGGCATCCGGACAAGGCATCACACCTTTTTCAATCATTGCCATGAGCACCGACTCGTACAGCTCTTCATCGTGCCGTGATGCATCGCGGTATTCCTTGATGTCCCCTTCACCGATGAATACCGAGAACATCGCAGGAACACCGACGATCTTGCTCTCGACCCCCTTGTCGGCGAGGATCTTTTCCAGGCCTTCCATCAGAGCTCGACCGGTCTTCTCCACCGCCGCCAACGGCTCGCCGGTCAACAGCTTGGTCACCGTGGCCTGCGCGGCCGCCGAAGCGATCCCGTTGCCGGAATAGGTTCCCGCCTGAGCTATCCCGCCCTGGATCCATCCTTCGACGAACCGGCCTGTCGACGCAATGGCGGCCACGGGAAAACCGTTGCCCATGGCTTTGGCGTATGTTCCGATGTCTGGTGTAACCCCGAAGTACTCATTCGCACCACCAACGGCGATACGGAATCCAGTCTTGACCTCATCAAAGATAAGCGCAGATCCATGCTCGTCGGACAACTTGCGTAAGCCTTCAAGAAAGCCCGGCTCCGGCATAACCCCAAACGAATTGCCCAGCGTGGGTTCCACGATGATGGCCGCAATGCGCTCGCCGTCCCGCTTGAACATATCTGTTACCAAATCGAGGTCGTTGAAAGGCAATGTTCGAACATAGGTGCGGATCGAGTCAGGAATCCCCGAACTGGCCTCGACCGGGATTGGTGAGAACCGGGAACCCAAAGAGGAATAGGCAGCGCTCGCCGTGGAGAACATCACATAGTCGTGTACCCCGTGGTATTGGCCTTCGAATTTGACGACGATGTCACGGCCGGTGACACCACGTGCCAACCTTATGGCGTGCATCGTCGCCTCGGTTCCGGTGTTGGTGAACCGCAAACGGTCCGGCCACTTGAGTGCTTCGAGAACCTTCTCCGCGGCTTCGATCTCCCGACGTTGCGTCATGGCAAAGGTGGTCCCTTCGCGGGCCGCTTCGGCTACTGCCAGAGATACATCCTCGTCTCCATGACCCAGAATGACGGGGCCGAAACCAAGTTGGAAATCGATGTACCGCTTTCCGTCCATATCAAAGAGGTAACCCGCCTCTCCGCGCTCGATAACGATGGTGTCGTTATCGCTCCAGAACCGGAACTGGCTGGAGACTCCGTTGACCAGGCTGGCTTGGGCTCGTTTGAACCACTCTTTGGTTTGTTCACCCTGGAGACTCATTCTCACTCCTCTCGAACCACCCTGTTCCGCCGCAACCTCCAGGATCTATCGAACTGTGGGAGGTCCACGTTTGACAAGTTCGGGCAGGATACCTCCCTTTGGAGCTCAGCCGTCACAATGTCCGCGACGCATCTCACTAGATTTGTGTCATGGCACAAGATCTGAAACTGTTTTTAGCCGGCGAATGGACCGAGGGCACCGGATCCGACCACTACGAGGTCAAGTCCCCGGTCACAGGCGAGCACATCTATAACGTCCCAAAAGCATCGAGGGCCGACGTTGATCGGGCAGTAAAGGCCGCCAACGAAGCGACCGACGAGATGCGGCATTGGACCGCGTTTGAACGCGCCGAGCTTTGCCTACGGATCTACGAACTCTGGCAGGGCAGCGTCGACGAAGTTGCCCGGCTCCTCACCCTCGAGCAAGGAAAACCGTATGCGGCCGAGGCGATCGACGATATCTCTGAGTCCGGCGACTACTTCCACATCGCCGCCGAGGATGTGAAACGCCTCACGGGCGAATTGATCCCGACCACCGAACGCCATCGGCGGATGTTCACGGTCCGGCGACCGGTAGGTGTTTGGGCAGCGATCACACCATGGAACTTCCCGGTGATGATCCCCATGGAATACGTTGGGCCCGGACTCGCAACTGGAAACTCCGTGATCGTCAAGCCGCCGGAGTTCACCTCTTGGGCGATCCTGGAAATGGCAAAGGTCTTCGAAGAAGCCGGTGTCCCCAAGGGTGCTATATCAGTAATACCGGGAGCTGGAGACATCGGCGAAATGCTGGTCACACATGACGGGGTCGATGCAATCGGTTTCACCGGGTCGACGGCGACCGGTAAGAGAATCGTCTCCCAGATGGGTCTGAAGCGATCGATTATGGAAATGTCGGGAAACGGCCCCACCATCGTTACGGCCGATGCTGATGTGTCCAAAGCCGCCGAGGCCGCGGTTTACGGCGCCTATTACAACGCGGGCCAGGTGTGCTGCGCAACGGAGAGAGTCATCGTTGTCGATGAAGTTCACGACGAGTTCGTAGAAGCGACGTTGAAGGCCGCCTCCGATGTGCGTCTCGGTGATCCGTTTGATGAGACGACGAACATGGGACCGCTGAACAACTCGCCAACAGCCGAAAAAATGGACCGGCACATTCTCGATGCCCGCGAACGCGGCGCTGAGGTTTTGGTCGGCGGCAGCCGGGCGAGCGGACATCCGACCGATCTCTATTACGAGTTCACCGTCATCGATCGGGTGCCCGAGGACGCGGCCGTATCACAGGAGGAATCGTTCGGACCGGTTCTACCGATCCTGTCGGCTCGCGACGATGTCGACGCCGTGGCTGTCGCCAACCGCACCCACCTCGGCCTGCAGGCGGCGGTGTTCACCAATGATCTGACCAAAGCATTCTGGTATGCCGACCGAATCCGTTCCGGAACAGTGATCGTCAACGACTCCACCGACTTCTGGGAAACCTTCCAGCCCTTTGGTGGGGCGTCAGGAACCGAAACCGGCTGGGGGCGACAGCGGATCGACGAATTCACTGACCTACAGACCGTGGTGTTCAGCCTCCGTGAGGAGATCTAGCCGACGCTCAGTGCTCGTCCATGGTCGCGGCCATCCCGGCAAATCCCCCGGCAAAAGTGCCGAGCAATATCCCGGGTAAGACAGCAGTCTCCGCCGATACGGCCAGGGTGTTGTCGGTGATCAAGTAGATACCGAAGGTGAGACCGATCAGGGCGACGGGTAGGCCGATAAGAATTCCCCGGACGATCGCTGAACCCATCCTCGAAGCGATTGTTACCTCTGATTCACTCATCGGGCGCCATCTTGCCAGAAGTGGCTCAACTATGAGGCGCGCTTGCACCCGGCGACAGACCGTCTACTACCGAGGCCCATCTGCCCTGATCCGATCGGCCGGCAGGTCCATGCCGCGGACCTTGAGAATGAAAGGCAGTTGGAGGACGTAAATGGCTCCAGCCACGATGTATCCGATACCTAATGACCAAACATCGGCGACGCGGCCCAAAAGGGGCTGAGCTACAACTCCCCCTGCTGAGCCGGTTAGGGACGCAAAGGACAAAACTGTCGCCCTTTGTTGAGAAGGGATCACCTCGTTCAGATAGGCCTGCTGAAGTGGGCCAGAAAGTGCCCAGAGGAGAGCTGTCCCGGCGAGGAACACGATCGCCACCCAGAAGCCGATCGGAATTGTGAGCATCTCGGCAAGGCCAACGCCGATTATTAAAACTGAAGCGATGGCAATTGAACCGACTAGCACCGCGGTTCGGCTCTTGAATCGGCGTCGAACTAATCCGACCGAAGCGCCACCGACCATCTGAGCTACGGCAAATGTGGCAGCAGCGATTCCGGCCAGGTAGGTGGCGTCGGGGTCGCCGAACAATTCGAGCAGATAAGGCTGGAATGCGTAGAACACCCAGATACCCACCCCGGCGGCGAATGGAGCAGCGAGGAGAAACATCCGCACGGGTGGATTACGAAAACCGTGCTGAATGGACGCCTTGAGAATCCGCGTGACCTGCTCGCGGACCGTCCCCTCGCGGTGGGGTTCATAACCAATGTCATGCATGGACTTGAAGGCAAAGCCGATCACAATCAAAAGAAGGAACGACCTCACGGCATACGGAATCCCCAGGCTGATCGTGCCCAGAAACCCACCGGCGATCGTCCCTACCAACACTGCGGCGCCGGAGACGGTCTGACCCCGCCCGAACACTGTCTCGATGGCACCCTCATATCCAGTGGCATTCAGGGCATCGACCAACCAAGCCTCAGTAGCACCAGAGAAAAATGTGAATCCGAGGCCGATCAGTGCAGAAACCAGGATCCACCACCATATCCCTGCTTGGACTTGCCACAAGCCCAGATAGGCAAGGGTGGTCACAAGCAGTGTCGCCGCGCCGAGAATGAATGAAACTCTCCGCCCCGCCGCATCAGCCACGACGCCCGTAGGAACCTCGAACAACACCATCCCCGCAGTAAACGCGGCGTTGGCGACGAAGGCCTCAGTTAACGACAACCCGGCATCGAGGAGAAACAAGGTGTTGATACCCCAGATCATCGAAGCCGCCAGGGTTTGGAATAGCAACAAGGTCAGGTAGGTTTTTTGCACCTGTTCCGGGGTCATGGCGTGCCAAATCTTCGGGGTCAGTTAGCGTAACGCCTGATGTTCACCCCATATGAAGAGCGGAAGAATCAGATCTCGTTTGCGTCAGCCGAGTACATCTCGTTTGCTTCCCGAAATTCCTTCCTTGGTGTCCCTTCGGTCACACCTGACAATCTAGGCGACGGCGACGTTGTGATCCTGGGAGCACCATTCGACTGGGGAACTTCATATCGGCCCGGGGCCAGATTCGCGCCGCAGGCGATCAGAAACGCCGACTACGGGGCAATGGATGGCTATCGACCCCACCTTCCAACTGGCATCGACCCGTTCGAGGTCCTTGGTGTGGTCGACGTGGGTGACGTTTATGTACTACCGGGTCAACTTGACGCTTCAATCGACCGGATCGCCGATGCCGTAGAGGGAATCGCTAATGCCGGGAAAGTCCCCATCATTCTCGGGGGTGACCATTCAATCACCTGGCCCGATGCCCTTGGGGTCGCCCGCGCCCACGGATTCGGAGAGATCGCGTTGATTCACTTCGACGCCCACGCCGACACCGGAATGAGTCAAAACGGGGCGCTGGTGGGCCACGGAACCCCGATGCGGAGACTCATCGAGAGTGGTGCCGTCCCGGGACATCGTTTCGTCCAGATCGGGCTCCGCGGCTATTGGCCCGAGCCGCCGGTGATGCAA
>JBGTGL010000192.1:0-6472 GCA_041746755.1 Acidimicrobiia bacterium
AGATTCTGACGACCCGACTGTCATCCTCGAACCGTCTGACTGGATCGACTATGGGTCGATGTCAGTTGTTCAGGCAGAACTTTCGGCTAGCGGTTATCTGGTTTGTGTGAACGGCTTCGTAGAGGGTGAGCCCACACCGGAAGAGCGCGCTTCGAGCCTGGTCGCAGGCCTGGAGGAGAGTGGGCTCTCCGGCCCGTTTGTGCTCGTAGCGGCGGTGGACGGTGTTCACTCGGCACGCTTGTTTGCAGCCGGAAGGTCTGATATCGACGGCGTAGTGATGGTAGACCCGATGCCTGTTGGCTTCCCGGCGTTCTACGACGACCTGATAGGGAACTGGGGCCACCCTCCCTGGCTCGACCTTGGCTCGAGCGAGTCGGCAGCGCTGGGCGACTTTGGTGACGCACCTCTTGTCGTTATCCGACAGGATGCGGAGGCCACCTTCCTCAGCGACGGGTTTGTCGTCGCAGCGGGCGAGGATGCCGCCGAAGACATCAACGACTATTGGCAACAGGGCCAGGACTTCTATGAGCGTCTCTCGACAAACGCCAGTTCGGTGACGGCAGTCGGTTTGGGCTTCGACTCCGTAGTGGCGATCAACCCCGAGCTCGTGGTTTCGGTTGTCCTGTCGATGCTCGAAGGGGAATAGGGCAGATGACCACCACCGGTCTCAAAGCACTTCTACCTGGAGTTTCGCTGGTTGTTGGGTCGGTCCTCTACCTGCTTTTTTGGCTTGGGCCCGTTCTCGATCGAGACCTTTCAATAGCCCCGTCTCATCGATTCCAGCTGGTCTACTACGGAGTCCTGATTGTGACGCTGATTGTCGGTCTTTGGGGCGGTGTGCGACATGAATTCAGAGGGCGAGATGCGGCGGTCGCCACTGCGGCGGTATCACTTGCCACCCTCGGGCTATTCGCTTTCGTGGTTGCGTTCGCCGTTGGTATCGGTGGCCTAGGGCTGCTCGCATTCTCGACGCTCAAACGTCGGCTTATCGGGTCCTCGCTCGTAGCCGGCAGCGTCTGCTGGCTGCTTCTATGGTCGACAGGAGCCCGATTCGACTCGGAAGACAGTTTGCCCCTGACGATGATGGGAATGACTCTTGCGTCGGTGGGCCTGCTGTTGACTTCATCTGGTCTCGTGGGCTGGGGTTGGATCCTTATCCGCGATCGCTCATCATCAGCAGCGAGTCCGCAGCGGTCCAATCATGAGACTGACTTCATGTCGTAAGTGCCGCGGTAAACCAGATTCCGAAGATCAGCAGCCCGCCGGCGAGTTCGATGCCGATGGAGAGGGCCGCCTGGCCCGCTGACGTCTTGGTTGCGGGCCAGGCCCGCTGGCGCCCAACCCGACGCCATTCCATGAGGTAGATCCCGACCACGAACCCGACAGGTGCCCCGACGATAGGGATGGCGAAAAACCCGACGAATGCGCCAAGGGAAGCCATCAGGAGGGTCGACGTGGGAATCCCTGCCTCCTTCAGATTCCGTCCGGGGATCAGATACTTGACCACGGTCGCTGCGATGGCGAGGAGGAGCGCCACCCCGAAAACACCCCATGCCACGGTTGACGACTCTTCGAGGGCCCACACGAATACGGCCGCCAGAATGAGCACGAGGCCGGGAATCACCGGAAGGACTATCCCCGCCAGCCCGATGAGCATGACGATGCCGACCAGGAATTCGCCGAAAGGGTTCAACGCGGTCTACGCGCCCAGGTCTTCGGCCAGGGCGTTCACCTCGTCGGAGCCCCCGGTGAGGATGGGCTCACCATGGCCTACAAGGACGATCTCGAAGTCGAATCCGGCGAGTTTGCGTACTGAAGCGTCGGCCAACGCCAGATCCTCGGTGAACTGGGGGTTGCCTGATGCCGAGGCCAACGCCCCGCTCGTCGTATTCATCGCATCGCCTGCTACCAGGATGCCGGCTGTCCGGTCCAGGACCGAGATGCTCCCCGGGGTGTGTCCCGGTGTTTCGATCACCTCGAGGCCGAAGACACTGTCGCCGTCCCTGACCGACACAGGCCCCTGGGTCCCGTCGTCCGACTCGATAGGCCCAATTGCTGCCAGGTCGCCCTCACCCACGTAGATGTTGGAGTTGGTGGCCAGGCCCGCCACCGCCATTGCGCTCCCGGCGTGATCGCCGTGCTTGTGCGTGAGGATGACGCTGGTAACCGAGTCCCACCCGAGTCCGACCGTATCAAGGGCGGCCTCGATGTCTCCCTCGGCACCCGCCTGCCCGGTGTCGACCAGGGCAGCCTCGTTGTTGCGATAGAGGATGTAGGCGGAAACGAATCCCAGATTGGCCCGGGCCCATTGCGTCTGGCCGTTCGGCGAGGTGGTACTCGTTGAACCGGCGGTGGTTGAGGTAACGCCGACCGAAGTGGTGCTGTCGTCTCCAGGGACCGTGGATGTCACGCCAGCCAGAGTCGTTGAACCGGGTTCGCTGGTGCATGCAGTGCCGAACACGACGATCGCGAGTCCGGCTTTGCCCATGTCCTTGATGGCAGCACGTCGTGTGGTGAGTCGATCTAGTCCCACAAAATCACTCTATCCGATACCCGAGTCATCCAGATTGCCCTTCTGTGAAGATCTTTTGTGGCCACGCCGCACTTTTCCTTCACAGAACGATGTTGAGGCACCGGGCAGAGCTGATGCGGTCCGGTGTAGCGTGGATGCCATGGCAACGAAAATCACCCTTTCCGAATCCGAACTACCGACGCATTGGTACAACATCGTTCCCGACCTCCCGGTTGCCGCGCCTCCCGTGCTTCATCCCGGAACTCACCAGCCGGTCGGTCCCGATGACCTTGCCCCGCTATTCCCGATGGATCTGATTCTCCAGGAGGTCTCCCAGGAACGTTACGTCGAGATTCCCGAACCGATACGGGAGGTCTACCGAAAGTGGCGTCCGACGCCGATGTATCGGGCCCACGGTTTGGAGCAGTTGATCGGCGGGCCGGCCCGCATCTATTACAAGTATGAAGGCGTCAGCCCGGTCGGTTCGCACAAGCCGAACACTGCGGTCGCACAGGCTTATTACAACGCTCAGGCAGGTGTGAAGAAAATCTCCACAGAGACGGGCGCAGGACAGTGGGGTTCAGCCCTCGCGTTCGCTTGTGCCCTGTTTGGCATCGAATGTGAAGTATTCATGGTGAGGGCGTCTTACGACCAAAAGCCGTATCGCAAGGCGATGATCGAGACTTACGGGGCCACGATTCATCCGTCCCCCTCCGATCGCACCGAAGCCGGGCGGCGAATTCTCGCCGAGACTCCGGATACACCGGGCAGTCTGGGTATCGCCATCTCCGAAGCCGTGGAGGTGGCCGCAACCAACGAGGACACCAATTACTCGTTGGGCTCCGTCCTCAACCATGTCCTGATGCACCAGACCGTTATCGGCGAAGAGGCACTCAAACAGCTGGCGCTTGTTGAAGAAACTCCCGATGTGGTGATCGGCTGTGCCGGTGGCGGCTCCAACTTCGCCGGCCTCGCTTTCCCGTTTGTTCGGGAGAAGTTGGCCGGCAACATGAACCCGGTAATTCGTGCAGTTGAGCCGTTTGCATCTCCCTCTTTGACCAAGGGCAGCTATCAGTTCGATTTTGGCGACACAGCGGGAATGACTCCCCTGGTCAAGATGCACACCTTGGGCCACGATTTCATTCCGGATCCAATTCATGCCGGTGGTCTCCGGTATCACGGTATGGCTCCGCTGGTGTCGCTGCTCGTCGACGAAGGCGTCATCGAAGCGGAAGCACTCCATCAGAATGAGACGTTTGCCCGGGGTGTCGAGTTTGCCCGGGTCGAAGGGATCATCCCTGGTCCCGAGCCCACCCATGCAGTGGCATCTGCAATGAACGAGGCGATTGCCGCCCGGGAATCAGGCGAGGAGAAGGTGATCCTCTTCAATCTCTCCGGACACGGACATTTCGACATGGCTTCTTATCAGGCCTACCTCCAAGGCGAACTCGTCGACTACGAGCATCCAGCCGAAGCGATTGCAGCTGCCATGCAAAACGTTCCGGTGGTGGCCGGCTAGCTCCCATCGTTCTATGTCGATTTCGCGACCCTGTGGCGTACTTTTTCGATATAGAAGGGTTCTAGTGGCTCCGCCCGGACCTGACCGTGGGCGGATTGTCCTAGCGAATTCGAACCTGTTCTACTGACCCATGTAGGTCTAATGTCGTTTGGCGACAGACAATCCTCTTGCAAATACTGGAGATTGAGATGAATCAAACTGAATCCGGTTGGTACAAAGACCCGGAAGGGCGGCATTCCCACAGGTACTGGGATGGGACGGAGTGGACCGACCACGTGGCCGACAACGGAGTTACATCTTCGAGCCCGATTTCGGGGAGCGACAAGTCAATTCCTCCCGCACCCGAGACTCATGAGCCGATGGCGCCACCACCACCGGCGGTGTCAGTGACCCAATCGAGCAGTTCGGGCGGGTTCGGTGCCGTTCTGGCCACAATCGTGGTACTCATCGCGATCGGTGTGCTCTTTTACATGTTTGTGATTGCCGGCGATGGCGATTCGACAACGACGACGGTGCCGCAGACGGAGACCACCGCTGCGCCGACCGAAACCACCGCCCCCGCCGAAGTCACAACAACTGTGAGTGGCTGAGCCAACGAGGACGACCCAGCCTGACGTGTGTTTGCCCGGTCGGCGAAGCTGTCGCCAACGAGGGTCCCAACCCCACAAACATCGCTTTTCTCTTCCGGAAATGGTTGCATGGTTCCGGTGTCATACTCCTGGGTGATTATTGAGCGATAAACCAGAACGAAAAATCAAGACGAGGATCGAAGAGAGCCAGGCCGGTGTCCTGCTGAGAGAACGGTACGGGCTCGTACTCCTGTTGATTCTGGTCGGCTATCTCCTCACCGGGGTCGAGACATCGACGTTCATATCCGCCGTCAACACCGTCTTGTGGGTGGCGATGTTGCTTGTCACTCTCTGGGCACCCGGAGTGCCGACCCGGGTGCGCAGGATTGGCCTAGTTGCCACGGCTGCCTTGCTTGTGTCGTCGGTTTCACTGGGTCTCCTCTCGACGGACGCCGCCGAGGGAGGGCGCTTCATGTTGTTGGCCCTCGCTCAATTGGCGGCGATGATCGCGATTGTCAGTCGGATCGTCCAGCACGAGGAGGTGGGCCTCCAGACCGTGATGGGTGGAGTCGCCGCCTATGCGTTGATCGCCTTCTTCATGGGCGCGATCTACAGCGGCGCGGATCTACTCACCGCACAACCGTTTTTGAATGGGATCGTCGCACCTGGCGACTACACATACTTTTCCTTCGTGACTCTCACCACCGTCGGCTTTGGTGACATAACAGCAGCGGCGGATCTCGCCAAACGGCTCGTTGTGATCGAGGCGTTCGTTGGCCAGGTGTTCATCATCGTATTCGTTGCCCGATTGGTTTCCCTATGGGGTCACCCGCTTCGAGGCGAGCCGACCGGGAATTAGTCGCTACCGGTGCCCATCGCCTGTTCCAGATCTGCGATCAACTCGTCGACGGGTTCGATCCCGATTGAGAGGCGGAGGAGGTCATCGGGAACCACTGACTCCGGCGGCTCGAGGACCGTGCGGTGCTCGATCAGGCTCTCCACGCCCCCTAACGACGTGGCGGGAATGAAGATCCGGGTCGACGTTGCCACTTGATGGGCTGCATCGAATCCGCCATTGACCCGGAGCGACATCATCGCACCAAACCCACGGTCCATCTGTTTCGCGGCGATTTGATGGCCGGGGTGAGACTCCAACCCCGGGTAGAGCACGGAGTGGATAGCAGAGTGTCCCTCGAAGTGGTTGGCGATAGCCATGGCGTTCTCAGATGCCCGGTCAACCCGGAGATAGATGGTCTTCATCCCTCTCAGCAGCAGCCAGGCCTCAAACGCACCCATGACTGCTCCGGTGTGGGTCCGGATCCACTTCACCTGCTCCCAACGATCACCGTCGGCGGCACTGATCAGGAGTCCGCCGAGAATGTCAGCGTGGCCGTTGTAGAACTTGGTGGCGGAATGAAAGGTGAAATCTGCACCAAACTCGATGGGCCGGGTCGTTAGCGGGCTTACCGTCGCATCGACGGCCAAGTGCCCGCTGACACTTTTCGTCGCCGCAGCGGCAGCCCTGATGTCGATCACATCCCATGTCGGGTTGACCGGAGTCTCGATCCAGACAAGGTCGGGCCGGTGGCTCTCGATTGCCGCTTCCATGGCCCCGGGCTCGGTTTGGTCGAACAAGACGAGGTTGATCCGCCCCTGGCCGTGGAGACGTCGCAGCCACAATTGGCCGCCGTGATACATCACCTGAGGTGCGACCACGCCTGCGCCGTGGGAAACGGTCTCGACCAGGGCAGTAAAGGCCGCTAGACCCGAAGCGAAGACGCGTGCATCGATTCCCCTATCGAGTCGGGCGGCGAGTTCTTCGACGGGGACATGGTTTGGTGCGCCATGTCTCGTATAGAGATAATCGGAAAT
>JBGTGL010000193.1:0-3297 GCA_041746755.1 Acidimicrobiia bacterium
CCAGCCACTTGGTCGCTGTCGTTCGAGAAGCCATCAGCTGTGGATCAAACGTCGAACGGAGTCTCGGTGAAGAAGTCGGCGGGTTTTAATGCCGTCGTCAGCTGGGGTCTGGCCAACCCGAGACGGTCACGGACCGAATCGTACCCGCCCGTCTCCAACTCTTCGGCTAGCTCGGCCCCCCCGGAATCGACGATCTGACCGTCGATCATTACGTGGATCCGATCGGGGGTCATATACCTGAGTATCCGTGAGTAGTGGGTGATGATCAAGACCCCGAGGTCGGGTGACCTCATCTCCTCCACAGCTTCTGCTACCTGCTTGACAGCGTCGATGTCCAGGCCTGAGTCGATTTCATCGAGAAGCGCCACCTTGGGTTGGAGGACCGCCATCTGAAATATCTCCGACCGCTTCTTTTCGCCACCGGAGAGTTCGTCATTCAAGAACCTGTCCAGGAACCGGGATACATCGAAACGGACGGCCTCGGTTGCGATGCGGTCGGCGGCGATGTCGGCAGGCACGCCCCGCTCCTCAGTCGCCTCGACCATGAATTCGTTGAGTCGGATGCCGGGAACCTCCGTGGGATACTGGAAACTCTGCAGCAACCCGGCCCGGGATCGTTCGTCCACCGCAAGTTCGAGAATCTCCTGCCCGTCGAGAAGAGCCGACCCGGAAACTTCGTAGCCGTCCTTTCCGGTAAGCACGTGACACAAGGTTGACTTCCCCGAACCGTTTGGCCCCATGATGGCGTGGACCTCCCCGAACGGAATCTCCAGGTCGAGACCGTGCAAGATCTGCTTTTCTCCAACCGAGACACTGAGATTCTTCACTACCAGCGCCGATGTCATGCATCCTCCAGATGTAGGAAGACCATGTCGTCTTCCACGGTTACCTGGTAGGTCGGGACCGGGACCGTGGCCGGCAGCGAGTGAGGTTCGCCGGTCTTCAGGTCGAATTCCGAACCGTGGCGGGGACATTCCACATCGCTACCAAAAACTTCCCCTTCAGCCAGAGATGCCTCAGCGTGAGAGCAAACATCACCGATCGCATAGACATCGTCACCTATGCGAAACACGGCAATCCGATCTTCGCCCACCGTGACCCGAATGCCACGGTCGCGGGGAAGCGTGCTGAGTTCTCCGATCTCCACTTTCATGCGACCCGACCCGCCTCTTGGGCAGCAACGAACCGGCGGAAGACCTCGGTGCTAACCGGTTCACCAACACCTTCGATTGGTAGTCGATCAATCGCTTCCTGGAAGAATCCCCTGATCAGCAAGCGCTCGGCGCGCTCCTTACTCAGTCCGCGACTCTGCAGGTAGTAACGATGCTCCTCCTCGAGGGGGCCGACAGAGGATGCATGGCCACAGACAACATCGTCACAAAGAATCTCGAGGTTGGGCACTGATTGGGCTTTGGCGTTGTCAGAGAGCACCAGGTTTCTGTTGGTCTCAAAGGTAGAAGTCCGCTGGGCATCTTTCTCGATCCGGAGCAACCCGGTGAAAACGCTCTGAGCATTGTCCTCGACGGCACCCTTGAGGAAAACATCTGACGACGTCCGACGTCCTTGGTGGTTGACCACAACCCGATAATCCAGGGTCTGATCACCTTCTCCGAAGTAGACCCCGACCACCTCTGAAGATGAACCGTCGCCTTCGAGGTTGACCCCCAGGTCGAGGCGGCCCAATTTTGCACCGAGGCCCACCTCGCCAAGCCGTGAAGTGGCATCCCGGCCGAGATGGACGCGTTGATGCGCAACAAACGTCGCCGCATGGTCACAGCCCTGGACCGTGAGGAACTTGATCCTGGCGCCGTCGCCGACCCTGATATCCACTTCGGGAACCATCAGGAGATTGACATCGGGCGCCGACCGGTAAACCACGAGAACGGCAGCTTCGGAGTTCACGCCCAGACGGACCACAATGTGGGGGAACGTAGCCGCATCGGCTGACACCGCCTGGACATCGATCACCAATGGCTTTTCGACAACCATGTTGTCAGGGATGTCGAGGACGACTCCGTCAGTGGCAAAAGCGAGGTGGGCCGCCGTCAGTTTGTTGTGGTCGGGTGGAATGGAACCCCGAAGGCCTGGATCAGACTCCAGATCAGCAATACGGGTGACCGGTAGCTGAGACGAGTCGACCGCAACCACACGGCCGTCGATGATTAAAACCCTCCCGGCCTTCTCCCCGACCGCACTCAGGAATGGGCCCTCGGCCAAGGCGTCGCCTGGTTCCAGCACCAATGACAGGCTGTCGAATGGCGTTGTGAAGTCGACATAGCGCCAGTCCTCCTCGGTGCCTTCTGGCTCGGAAAGGCCCTCGAAGACCCGGAAGGCCGCCTCCATCTGGGCTGAGCGCCAACCCGGGACCGTATCGGTGAGCCGATCGAGGCTGTGTTTGTCAAGAGCGATCAAGAAAAATCTCCGGTTGAACCTGATGGAATCGTATTTACCCTACGCGCGTAGGGCGAATTGTCCTACTCGATATCCAGTGCGTCGACGGTGACGACCGACTTTGCGTTCCAAAGCATCCAACCCAATCCAAAGGCCTCCGCCGAGTCGATTTGAGAACGGACCGCTTCGGTCGAGTACCCGAAGTCCTGCAACCAGGGGCGGATGACGAGATTTGTCGAGTTCCGCTCCATGGCGTCTTCCAGGGCACTGGAAACGACGTCACCTGGGTTGTCATTGGGATTGTCGTGCCCGAACCACCCCGGCCCGTAATGGCTGGGGTAGAGCATCGGCGACGCAACATCAAGCACCGCAGTCAGCTCCTCCCACTTCTGCCCGATGCCGCCATCATCAACCGCGGTGGTTATGAAGCCGAAAATGTCCGCGGCCACAGCGCAACCCATCGGCCGAAGGGTGGCCACCGCACCTTCGAGGAACTCGGTGATGGTCGCGACCCGGACCTCAGCGCTGACTCCACCGTCAAACTGAGCGGAATCTCGTCGAGAGTCGGGAAAGCGCACGTAGTCGAACTGGATTTCGTCGACGCCGGCGGCGCAGGCCTCCACTGCGAGAGCCATCGCATAGGCCCTCGCCTCAGGATCGGTCGGATCGAGAAAATATTGGCCGTTGGCGCTGTAGGGCTGATTGAGTTCTGAGTCCCAAACCGCCATCGAGGTCTTGGCTTTGGCCGCGACCGGGTCCTGAAAAATCACCAGTCGACCAATCACGTACAAACCGGCCTCGTGGGCGCGGGCCACGACATCTTCGAGGTTGTAGACCGCCGAAATCGCTCCCACTTCGCGAGCCGTTGGATCATTGCTGTTGTACCAGACGAAGCCGGACTCGTCC
>JBGTGL010000194.1:0-4880 GCA_041746755.1 Acidimicrobiia bacterium
AGATAGGTAGCCGATCACCGCGTCGAACCAAACGTAGATGCGCTTGCCGGGCCCGAGATCGTCGACCGGAATCTGGACGCCCCAGTTGATATCCCGGGTGATGGCACGATCGGGTAGGCCTTCTTCGATCATTCCCAAAGCCCAGTTCTTGACGTGTTTCCGCCAACCCTCGCGGCTCTGGAGCCACTCTTTCAATGGCTCCTGGAGTTTGGAAAGCATCAAGAAAAAGTGCTCGGTCTCTCGTTGGACCGGTGTCGCCCCACTGAGTTTGGATCGGGGATTGATCAGGTCGGTGACGTCGAGGGTTCTCCCGCAATTGTCACATTGGTCTCCGCGAGCCTCCTCATACCCGCAGTGGGGACAGGTACCTTCGACATACCGATCGGGGAGAAAACGCTGTGCCTCCTCGTCGTAATACTGTATCGAGGTCTGTTTCTCCAGATACCCGTTTTCCAGCAACCTGAGGAAGAAATCCTGGGTGACATCTGCGTGGTTCTGGGTGCCGGTAGATGTGTAGAGATCCCAGGAGATTTCGAGTCGGTCCCAGTCGTCGACGAATTGCTTGTGGTAACGATCCACGATGACTTGAGGGTCTACCCCTTCTTCGTCAGCCCGCACCGTGATTGGGGTGCCGTGGACGTCGCTTCCAGAGACCATGAGAACGTCATTGCCCGCCAGCCTGTGGTAGCGGGCCAGAATGTCGGCGGGCAGATACGCCCCGGCGAGGTGGCCCAGGTGTCGGGGGCCGCTGGCGTAAGGCCAGCCAACTGCAATAAGGATCTTCTCTGGCATTCTGCCGCAAGGGTACCGGTTCTGGTTATCCGGCGAATCCTCTCATCGAAAACCCTATGGACTCCCCGATCCCACCAACCACATTTCGAATTCCCGTTCCGATTCCGTTGATGAAGTTGTCCTCGGGAAGACTGGGCCCGACGATGGCGATGAGGACAAAGCCGATCAGGACTATGACCAGGATCAGAAAGAAGCGGCGCACAGGAAGATTCTAGCTAGGCGGTGGTACGCGCTCCAGGGGCGGGGACGTACCTTGCAGCCTTCTCCGACCAGAAGACGCCGAAGAGTATGAGAACCGCTGCCGCCAACATCGTCGCCGTGAAGGTCTCTCCGAGAAACACGACTGCGCCGACTGTGGCGATGATGGGAACGATGTAGCCGGTGGCCCCCAACCGCGACGCCGGGTTCAGCTCGGCAGCAAACAGAAAGGCTGCAAAAGGAACGGCGGTCCCGACTATCCCGCTGGCGAGCATCAGCCACCATACGTTGGGATCTATCGGGGTCGAAGTGGTCTCGCCGAACACGGCAAACCCCAGTAACAATGCGACGAGTCCCGTTGTGAATTGGGGGATGATCAGTTGGGTTGCTGGTGTGACCCTGGCGAATCGTCTCGATACCGCACCACCCAATCCGCCGATCATTACTCCGACGGTGACCAACACAACGCCGAGAATCAGATCGGACCGGCTCGGCACCACCGCCTGGCCCCCATCGATCAGCAATCCGACACCTAGGAGCGAAACCAGGAGACCGGGCAGAGTTCGCATTTGAAATCGCTCGCCGGGGACAACGAAATGCGCCGCGGCCACGGTCGCAATGGGGATCAGCGCGATGAGGAGGCTGCCGACTGATGCCGGAATGTACTCGAAACCCCGGGTCATGAACATCGTCGGTAGTGACATGTTGACTAATCCGAGAATGGCCCCCTTTCCCCAAGCACTCGCCCTCGGTTGTTGCCAGCGCCTCGTTCCAACCAGGAATATCCCGACGGCGATTATCGCGATCGTGTATCGAATTGGGAGATAGGTGAAGGTGTCGAGACCGGAATTGAGTACCGCTTTGCCCAGCACATTGGAGGCTCCCCATCCGACTACGGCGAGAATGAGAGGTAGCCACGGATTCATGAATGAGAGAGCGTAACCGCCTGATCAATCGGCACTCAATGGATTAGTGCGAGAGGCCGATAACCTCCCACATATGCGAATTCGACCTTTAGTACTCCTTTCCGTGTTTGTCTTAGTCCTGGCCGCGTGTGGGGGATCTTCCTCGGACCCGGATTCTGACCCCAACTCTGCTCAGGCGGGAGCAGATGCCCCGGTTGAAGTCCTCCTTACCTATGAGCTCGCGGATGGTGCGTCTTACGTGTACGACGTCGCCCTCGAGCAGTCGATCAAGATGTCGGCAGAAGGAAGCGGAGCGGCGCTCGACGAAGAGGAACTCCCTGGTTCAGCTGACATCAACATTTCCGGCTCCGGCCAGTTCACCTTCGACGTTGCCGACGGGCCCGATGAGGGGACGTTTCTGGTAACCATCACCGGCGAAGTGGCAGATTTGAACGTAACTGGAAATGTCGACGGCGAGCCGGTGTCGGAAGACGATGTCCCTGAGTTTGCCTCGATCGAGCCGGTCTCGGTGACCGTCGTAGTTGATGACAAAGGCAATATCATCCCCGAGGATTCAGCTGTCGAAGATCCGTTTGGTGATGTCCTGGGTGGATTGGGCGGCCTGGGCGGGATGGGCACTGGCTCGGTTCCCGGTGCCGAGCTCGGTCAATTCTTCGGTCCTCCCTTCGATGACGAAGCGGTGACCGTGGGCGACACCTGGTCGACCAGTTTCGAAACTCCCGGATTTGGGTCCGATCCAATCGTCACAAACATCGATAGCGAGGTAATCGGAACCGACACGGTAGGTGGTGTCGAGGTTTTGGTAATTGATACCAACACCGTTGTCTCTGCGTTTGAGTTTGATCTCGCCGACTTCTTCATCGGAATGTTCACGGGGTTTCTTCCCGATGACGCATCTCCCGAAGAGCAGGCCGAGATCGATTCATTGGTCGAGAATCTGCGTTTCCTGATCTCGTCCGACGAAACCATCTCGAATTCGAAGACCTATTTCGATCCGGAGTCGGGGATGACTCAGATGTTCGAGGTTGCGTCGGTGGCCAATCTCGGTTTTGACCTGAACTTTCCCGACGAAGAAACCGGCGAACTCTCCAGCTTCGTCATGGACATGAGAGTCGACCAGAAGGTCAACTACCAGTTGGCCTCTGCCGAGCCAGCGTAAACTTCCGGGCCGCAGGACCAACGTTCGGTTAGCCGATGGGCTTCGTCGCCGGATAGGATTGCCGGGTGACTCTCGCCTCGCTCAGAACGTCGATACTTCCCGACCGGATCACAACTCCTACATTGCGGACTTTTCTCCGCAGCGTCCCGTCGGTTGACGAAGTCGGAGCGCAAGAGCGGGTCGACTCTTTGTCGAAGAGATCGATAAAGAAGGAATCCAAGCTCGATGCGCTGAATTTGATCATTCGTATGATCGATCTCACCACCTTGGAGGGTTCGGACACCGCCGGGAAGGTTGCACAGATTTCGGCCAAGGCGATCCGGCCCGATCCTCTCGATCACAATATCCCATCCACGGCGGCCGTGTGTGTTTACCCCAACATGGTCAGATATGCACTTGAGGCGACCGAAGACTCAAAGGTAAAGGTCGCCAGTGTGGCCACTTACTTCCCAAGTGGCCTCGCCGATACCGATCTCAAGATCGAAGAGACGGCCCGTGTTGCCAGGGCAGGCGCCCACGAAGTGGACATGGTGATTGACCGGGGAGCCTTCCTTTCAGGTGAGTATTTCAAAGTTTTCGACGAGATCCGCAGGGTGAAAGACGCCTGCGGCGATGCGCACCTCAAGGTCATCTTGGAAACTGGCGAGTTGGGCAGTCTCGACAACGTACGTCGCGCCTCGATGCTCGCGATGGCGGCAGGTGGCGATTTCATCAAGACCTCGACCGGGAAGATCCAGCCAGCGGCAACCCTGCCCGTAACTCTGGTCATGTTGGAAGCGATCCGTGACTTCCATGATGCCACCGGGGTAATGGTCGGGATGAAACCGGCCGGCGGGATCAGAACCTCAAAGGACGCCATAAAATACCTGCTCGTCCTGAATGAAACTCTCGGCGAAGAGTGGATGACCCCGGACTGGTTTCGCTTCGGAGCGTCGTCGTTGCTCAACGATGTTCTGATGCAGATCCGATGGCTCAAGACCGGCCGCTATTGGTCGCCCGACTATTTCACCAACGACTAGGGATAATGACTACCGAAATTGCAAAGACACCGCCGGCCACCCTCAAATGGGATTACGCCAGGAGCGTCGAATCCACCGACCTTCTCGATCTGGAGAGCCGCTACGGCCTCTTCATCGATGGGAAGTTCGTCAAACCCAAGTCGAAGAAGTACTTCCCCACCTTGAATCCCGCCACCGAAGAACCTCTCGCCGAGGTAGCTGAGGCGGATGAGGCCGACGTAAATGCCGCGGTTCAGGCAGCGCGCGCCGCGCACACCGATGTTTGGGGGCCGATGTCAGGGGCGGAACGAGCGAAGCACATTTTCCGGATCGCCCGGATGATCCAGGAACGATCTCGCGAACTGGCCGTCCTCGAAACTCTCGACGGAGGGAAGCCGATCAAGGAGTCGCGCGATGTCGACCTTCCTCTGGTAGCGAACCACTTCTTTTATTACGCCGGATGGGCTGACAAACTCGAGTACGCCTTCCCCGGAATCCGGCCCGAGTCGCTAGGGGTCGCCGGGCAGATCATTCCTTGGAACTTCCCATTGATGATGCTGGCGTGGAAAGTGGCTCCGGCGCTTGCTGCTGGCAACACTGTGGTCCTCAAGCCCGCCGAATCGACCCCGCTGACGGCGCTGATTCTGGCGCAAATCACCGCCGAGGCCGGTTTGCCACCCGGGGTCTTCAATGTGGTGACGGGTGCCGGCGCGACCGGCTCTGCTGTCGTCACCCACGACGACGTCGACAAAGTTGCTTTCACCGGTTCTACGGCCGTCGGGAAGCTCATCCAGTCCCAGTTGGCAG
>JBGTGL010000195.1:0-8375 GCA_041746755.1 Acidimicrobiia bacterium
CAACCCCGAGGTCACTGAGGATCACCTTTACCAGTTCGCCGTGATGGGCTCGGTTGCCTCCGAGGCCCTTCTCGGTGCCAGCAACCCGAGAATCGGGCTATTGTCGATTGGCGAGGAGAAGGGTAAAGGACGGGCCCTGGAGAAGGCCGCATATGAGTTGCTCGCGGCGAGCGACCTCAATTTTGTCGGCAATGTCGAGGGTCGGGACGTCGACGGAGACAAAGCTGATGTCTTTGTCACTGATGGGTTTACCGGCAACGTTTTTCTGAAAACAACTGAGGGCACTGTCCGTCTCATCTCGGGTTTTGTTGCTGAAGAACTCGCTCGTATCTCGCCGGAAGCGCGGGATGAGGCCATGCCGGCGCTGCAACGGGTCGCTGAGCGCCTCGATTATGAAACCTATGGTGGGGGCCATCTCCTCGGAATCGACGGAGTAGTGGTCATCGCACACGGTTCGTCAACCCGGAAGGCAATCTCCAACGCGTTGAATATGGCGAGCGAAGGAGCGGAGAAGGGCATTCCGGAGCGTATTCGCCAGCAGCTCGACCGATGACCCTCGAAGAAATCCTTGGCTACGAGTTTGCCGACCAAGCTCTTCTCGAGATGGCCTTGACTCATCGTTCGGTGAGTGCTGAATATCCCGCGACCGCCGACAACGAACGCCTCGAGTTTCTCGGTGATGCTGTCCTTCAACTAGCCGTGACCATCCAGATTTACGATGGCTATCCCCAACTTGCGGAAGGAAAGCTGGCCAAGGTGCGAGCAGCAGTGGTTAGTGGCGAGTCACTGGCGGAGGTGGCGAGTCATATTGGCTTGGGCAGGTTTCTCCAACTCTCTCCATCCGAGGAACGATCCGGTGGGAGATTGAAGGACTCGATTCTGGCCGATGCGACGGAGGCCATTATCGGGGCCATGTACCTCGATGGTGGTTTTGATGTGGCAGCAGAGATGATCTATCGACTTTGGGGTTCGATGATCGAGGAGAAGGCGGCCAATCCGGGTGTGCGTGACTACAAAACCCGTCTTCAAGAGGTCCTGGCTGCCCAGGGTCGACGGCCGGTCTACCAGGTTTCCGGAGTCGGACCCGATCACGACCGCACTTTCACCGCAGTCGTAAAGGTGGACGGCCGGGATCTCGGTGTTGGTCAGGGAGCATCTAAGAAAGCAGCCGAACAGATCGCTGCCCAGCGGGCACTGGAGACGCTGAGGTAGGCCCTAAAAGTTCTGGAGCACGTAGGGCCCGTCGGTCCGTGCTCGAAGGTTGAGATACCAGATGGCCATTCCCACCCCGATCGCGGCGATGATCAGACCCTGTACCGCCACCCCGAGAGCAATGGTGACGCCGAAAGCGAACGAAGGTGAGCCAACCAGGAACAACGGCACTGCCACTACCTGAATTAATTGAGAAGCTGTGCCACCGATGAGACCAATGAGCATGAGGTAGCCGAAGGTCTCCCACCATCTTCCTTTGACCAGACTGAAGCTGCGTTTGATTGCCCCGATTGGGCCCAACCCCTCGAGGGCGATCACCGGGGCCGTCATGCTCGCCCCGATCCCGAACCAAATTCCCGGGACGATGAGCAAGATAAGTCCGACCGATATTCCGACCGCGATGATGGCAAGGGCGATAATCCAGATCAGCATCACCGAAAATGCAGCTGCCACCAGAGAGCGCCCGGAAGGTTGCACGGCAACCTCTTCGGCCACAGCGCGAGCCGCAGCCAGGTAGAGGAACCCGTAGGCGATTGCTGAAGCGATCGTGACCCAAATCATCGCGACGAAGAAGTCCACGAGCAGCGCCGTCAGCTCCTCGGTCGGTATCGTCTCGATCGCCTCCGGATTGTTCAGGGCGAGATCGAAGAAGTCGAGAGCACCGGTGTTGGTGATCACAAAGTATGAGACAAGGGCTACGACGACGCTGGCCCCGAGCGCCGGCATTAGCAACGGGCGCCACACCTTCCCCAGCATGTTGATGAGGTCGGACAGCGAGTCGCCTAAGGAACGGGGTCGTATCTCCACGGGGTGGGTACGGTAGCAATTCCCCTGCCGAGTCCCCGCCACCATGCCCGAACTGCCCGAAGTAGAAACCACGAGACGTCATCTGGCCCCTGTCCTCGAGAATGCCATCTTTGAGGAAGTGGTGGTCACCCATCCGCGCACCGCACGGTTTCACGGTGGCGATCGTCGAATTATCGAGTCGCGCCTGACCGGTCGGCGGGCTCTCGCCGTCGGGCGCCTGGGGAAATTTCTCACAGTTCCTCTTGACAACGACATGACCATGGTTGCGCACCTCGGGATGTCCGGTCGTTTCGTGGTCGATCCCGAGGAACGGTTCCCTCATACCCACTTCAGAGCCCGACTCGACACGGGACGATCGGTCGAGTTTGTCGATCCGAGGACTTTCGGCTTCATCGCCGTCTTCGACCTCGAGGAGATGGGGACGTCTGGGGTGTCCCGACTCGGGCCTGATGCCTGGGAGAGCCCTCCAAAAGCCGACATTCTTGCCAGTTCGCTGCGTGGCCGCACCGCACCGATCAAAGCTCTACTCCTCGACCAGGGGCCGATATCGGGTTTGGGCAACATCTACGCCGACGAGGCGCTCTTCCGGGCAGGAATTGATCCCCGGACAGCAGGGGGCGATCTCGACACTGATGAGCTGCAGCGCCTCTTGACCGCGATTCAGGATGTTCTGGCCACGGCGATCGATAACGGCGGAACCAGCCTCGATGACCTCGCCTATCTCCTGCCTGATGGTCGGGCCGGTGAAAATCTCAACCAGTTGCTGGTTTACGGTCGTGATGGAGAACCCTGTAAGCGCTGCGGAGAGATCATCGACCGTGTTGTCATCCGGGCGCGGTCGACCCATTTCTGTCCCGGTTGTCAGGTGAAACGATGAGCCGTGCAATTCAGGCCCGGATCACCGGGCATGTCCAGGGTGTCGGTTTCCGACAGAGTTGTCGTCAGGTGGCCCGTTCGCTGGGTTTGGATGGTTGGGTTCGGAACCGTTCGGACGGATCCGTTGAAGTGTTCGCCCAGGGAAATATGGAGTCAATCGACGCGCTGGTCGCATGGCTTTGGTCGGGTCCGTCGGCTGCAAGAGTCACCGGTGTGGAATCAGACTCAGTGGCGTCCGACTCCACTCTGCGTGACTTCTTCATCCATCCCGATCCGGCGAAAACCCACTGAACAGCCGTGCGCTGTTAGCCTGAGCGGGTAATCACATACATGTTATTTGTCAGGAACCATCTGTGTATTTGAAGTCATTGAAACTCGTCGGTTTCAAATCGTTTGCCGACCGGACCCATCTCGAGCTGCGACCGGGAGTGACGGTGATCGTGGGTCCCAACGGTTCAGGGAAATCCAACATCGTCGATGCAATTTCGTGGGTGATGGGCACCCAGTCGACTAAGGCACTTCGGACCGACAAGATGGAAGATGTCGTATTCGCCGGAACCGCTACCCGACCGTCTCTCAATCGAGCTGAGGCAACGGTCATTATCGACAACTCCGACAGAACCCTCGACCTCGATCTCAACGAGGTAGCAATCACCCGACGTCTCTACCGCGATGGATCATCGGACTATGAACTCAATGGGGTCGGGTGTCGACTTCTTGACGTTCAGGAGTTACTTTCCGACTCGGGAGTGGGCAGGCATCAACACGTGATCATTGGCCAGGGCCAGGTTGATCGAGTGCTCAACGCCTCACCGGAAGATCACCGGGCTGTAATCGAGGAAGCTGCCGGAATCCTCAAGCATCGCAAACGGAAGGACAAAGCCGAGCGCCGTCTGGAACGTACCGACGAAGATTTGCTCAGACTGACCGACCTTCTCGGCGAAATCACCAGGCAAATGCGTCCTTTGAAACGTCAAGCCGGCGCCGCTGAGAAGTACCAGGGGCTCAAAGACGAGGTCTCTGGTTTGACCCTCTATATCTCCGGCCAGAAGTTGGCCCGGATCGATTCCGAACTAGCGGCATCGATTGAAGAACAGTCTTCACTTTCGGACGAGTTGCAAACCCGTGTTTCCCGAATCGAGGAGTTGTCCGCCCAGCTGGAGAATCTGACCCGCCGTGCTGGCTCAATCGGCTCGGATCTCGAGCGTGATAGCTCCGCTGCCGCCGTTCTCGAAACGACGACGGAGCGACTTCGCCGGCTGGCCTCGGTCGCCCATGAGCGCTCTCGTGCGCTTTCCGGCCGGCATCAAGCTGCTGCCGAACGACGCACCGACCTCGAAACCGAACGGCTCTCGATTCTTGCCGACCTGGACGTCCTCTTAGGCAATGAGCCGCATGCTCTATCCGCCGCCGAGACCAACGAAACAAGATTCCGTGATCTCGAAGCAGAACAACAGGCAATCGCAACCCAGAATGCGCTCTCGCCCGAAGGGGCGCTCGCTGCGGTACGCGGAGAACTCAGTGTCCTCGAAGCGGCCGAGATCAGAGATCAAAGGGAGCTCGAATCTGTCTCCAGGAGGATCGACGTCATCACCTCCCAGCAAGGAGATGAGTTAGCCGAGGTCGCCAGAATCAACACCGAAATCCAGGATATTGATTCCGAGCTATCCCGGGTTCAGGTGAAATACGAAGAGACGCGGAAGCGTCGGCTCGCTGACCAGGAAGTTTGGTCCACCGCCGAGGAGCGCCACACCGAGGCGCGCATGGCCATGTCGGGAGCGGAGGCGCGGCTTGAGGCGATCAAATCGGCATTGGATGGGCACTTTGACGAAGAGGCGCGGTCTCGCATCGAGGCGTCGACGGGTTCGATCGGCTCTCTTGTTTCCCGCCTCGATGTCCCGGAAGGTTTCGAACTGGCCGTCGATGCCGCCCTCGGAGCCTGGGCTGACGCGGTCGCCTTTGACGGAGGACAGAGCCTCGAAGTGATAGTGGAATCGATCAAGGCGAGTGGTTTGGGCGGTGTTCCCGTGGTGGCTCCTATCGCCGCCGGTCCCGAACCGGCACGCGATGTTTCCGCAGAGCTCGGTCTCGAAGCATTGGTCGACCTGCTCGGCCCTAAAGCCGATGCCACCCTTGCCTCGTCTCTGCTCGGAGACGTCGTAGTCGTCGAGGGCTGGTCTGCGGCGTGGAAACTCGTCAGGAAGCACCAGCATCTTCGGGCAGTCACCCCCGAAGGCGACCTGGTTTCCGCCAACGGGATTCGGCTTGCCAGTCCTGATGGCGCCGGGGTGGCGATGCTCGAAGCTGCTGAGGTCGCTCTCGAACGGGCTACCACCGAGTTGGCACGGACAGAATCGCGCCATGTTGCGGCCAAGCGAGACTTTGAGAAGTCGCGTCAGGCCGAGCGAGATCAACTCGAGGCAGTTGAGGCCCTCGAAGCTCGTTTGTCCGGTCGTACCGAGGCAATGGCCAGACTCCAGAAGTCCGCCGATGTTCTCGGGTTGGAGCAGGAGCGCCTCGGAGCCCGTCAGGGCGCTATCGAGGAAGGGTTTACCACCCGAAGTACTCATCAAACCGAACTCCGGGACAGACTCCGATCCTTGGAAGGTGCCGAAGCCGATCGGATGCGAGTTTGGGAAGAATTGGAGTCGAAGCGAATCGCGGTTGCCGCCGATCGGGAAGTCGCTCGGTCTTCCTGGCAGGATGCTGCAGAAACTCTACGGTCGCTCCAGGAGCGCAAGGTCCTCCATCAGGAAAGACTCTCCCGTATCGACCATGAGCTAGAGCGCTTGGAGTCGGGTGGGCCAGACCCGTCGATTTCGACACACTCGCTCGAATTCGTGAAAGAGAATGCTCGTGTTGCGGTGGCCACGCTCGAAGTTCGGCTTGGTGAGCTCAGAATTCGACAGCAAGAACTGCGCGCCGCCAACCGCGATGCATTGACATCGCTGGAGACGGCCCGCGGCGAATACGAGTCGGCGCGTCGCCGGGTCGAGGAGATTCGAGCCCGCCTCGCGCATCTGGATGTCCGTACCACCGAGATCCGGTTGCAACGCGAGGCGATTGCGGAACGGATTCGCCGCGACGCCGACGCCGGCACCGATGAGGCCCTCGCCGCCACCCGTCCCGAGGTCGCCGAGAATGCCGACCTCGATGTCCTTCTCGAGTCCCGACTCGTCGAACTGAGAAGGCTGGGACCGGTCAATCCTCTGGCCGCCAAGGAGTATGGCGACCTCAAAGAACGCCACGATTTCCTCAATGACCAGATGGCCGATGTCGAGTCATCCCGCCACGAACTCCGCAAAGTGATTTCCGCGCTCGAGGGGGAGATCGAGCTCAGATTCCAGGCGGCATACACGGAGGTCGCCGAGGCGTACCAGAAGTATTTTTCAATCCTTTTCCCCGGCGGAAAAGGTCGGGTCCTTCTGGTCGACGACGAAGACGGAGTGGCCGGACTCGAGATCCATGCCCAACCGTTGGGTAAGAAGGTCAGCCAGCTGTCCCTGCTCTCCGGTGGGGAGCGAAGCCTTGCCGCCCTAGCTTTCCTGTTTGCAGTGTTCGAAGCGCGACCCAGCCCCTTCTACGTGCTCGATGAGGTCGAGGCCGCCCTGGACGATTCCAACCTGCGCCGCTTCCTCAAGATCGTCGACGAGTTCCGCCTGCAGGCACAACTGCTTGTCGTTACCCACCAGCAACAGACCATGGAAGCCGCCGATGTTCTTTACGGGGTGACCATTGAACCGGGTGGATCGTCCAAGGTGGTGCGAAAGGTGATGTCCGAGGTCGATGTCGCCAGCGTCGCCTAGCGGTTTAGCCTGCTCCTAGCAATGGACACAGCACAACTAGTCATCTTGGCGGTCGTCGCCGTCGCAGTCATCGTTCTGGTTTGGTTTCTCCTGCGAAAACCGCAGCCAACAAGCAGTTCAGCACCCGCGTCTGCCCGCCGGTCTCGTGGAATCGGTGGATCTCTTCGCACACTTTGGGGGAGTGGGTTGTCCGATGACACCTGGGACAATCTCGAGGAGATGTTGCTCGCGGCAGATTTGGGTGTGGCCGCAGCCACATCGGTGGTCTCCTCGGTTAGAAAACGGTCACCGGAGTCACCTGAGGAAGCGTCGGCCGCGGTTGGCGACCAGATCCGGGGCCAGTTCTTGCAAGCGGATCGTCGACTCAACTTGTCGGGAAGTCCTGCCGTGGTATTGGTGGTCGGGGTTAATGGATCGGGGAAGACCACGACCATCGCCAAGCTGGCCAAGCAGTTTCGCGATCAGGACTTGTCAGTTGTTTTGGGGGCGGCCGATACATTTCGGGCCGCCGCTGCCGAACAACTGACCACATGGGGGGATCGTCTCGATTTCCGGGTCGTTCGGGGGAGTGAGGGCGCGGATCCGGCCTCGGTAGCCCACGACGCAATGTCAGCGGCCACGTCATCCGGGGCGGACATTCTTCTGGTCGACACCGCCGGACGTCTCCACGGGAAGAAGAATCTCATGGCCGAGCTTGGCAAAATCTATCGGGTGGTCGGCGGCGAACAGGGTCGGGTTGGCGAAGTGTTGCTCGTCCTCGATGCGACGGCTGGCCAGAACGGGTTGGCCCAGGTGCGCGAGTTTGCCTCGACCGTGCCGTTGACCGGGATTGTCCTCACCAAGCTGGACGGGACTGCCAAAGGCGGAATCGTGGTGGCAGTGGAGAAGGATCTCGGGGTTCCGGTCAAGTTCGTTGGTGTTGGGGAAGGTATGGACGACCTGCAACCTTTCGATCCGGATAGGTTTGTTGCAGACTTGATGGAGGCATCGTGAACAACCAGGAACTCTTCGAAGGCGCCAGGGAGGCTGCGGAACTCGCCTACGTGCCCTATTCCAATTTTCGAGTGGGGGCGGTGGTAGTCGCCGACGACGGTCGGGTTTTTACCGGCGCCAATGTCGAGAATGCTGCTTATCCATCTTCGTCTTGTGCTGAGGCGACCGCGATCAATACCGCTGCCGCCGCCGGTGTACGCAAGATCGAAATCGTGGCCGTGGCCTGTGTCGACGCCGCCGATATCGAAGGTGCCTATCCGTGTGGTCGCTGTCGCCAGATCATGTCTGAATTCGACGTCGACCAGGTGTTGGTCACCGGAGGACCCGGAACCGAGGAGCGAACCCACACCCTCGACGAGTTGCTACCCCATCGCTTCAAGCTGTAGTCCCCACCAGCCGGCCATTTGCTTCCTGACTTTCAAATCTCCATGCGCCCGAATGATGTTGGATCTTCTCCTCTCTCACGTTGCACCTTCGGGGACTTCGTATGGAACGTATCGAGTACCTCTCGGGAGACGCCTTGGAGTCCGGACGCTCAGCCACGACGTGCAGGAGCCCTCCACCTGGTGTGAAAGTGGAGGGCTCCAGGCTGGTCGTCTACCGGGCCACGATCACTCTGCTTCCTGCGAGTTGCTTCGCTGGAACGGAACATTCGTCCCTACAGAAAGGCTGGTATGGGTC
>JBGTGL010000196.1:0-8586 GCA_041746755.1 Acidimicrobiia bacterium
CGCCAGGTCGAGCCACCCAGGGTCGGCGTCAGCCCACAGGCCGGGTTCGAATAAGTGTCGCCAGGATTCCGGGTCCTTCAGAGTCTGCGACGCTCCGGTCACGATCGTGGCAGCAGCACCGGACGCGGCGCCAAGTACGGCCGACGGTCCGATCCCGAGGCCGGCGAGGGTTGCCGCGATCAGCCCAGCGACCAAGGCGTCGCCAGCTCCGGTGGCGTCGATCGGGTCGACGCGAGGCGGAGTCAGGCTGACTCGTTCAGCACCATCGGCGAGAACCAAGGGGTTGGCGCCTGAAGTCATCGCCACCCTGGAGACTCCTCGCTCGAGGAGCACTTCGATGGGCTGGTCTGATCCTGCTATTTCCCGCAGGGAGACTGCACTTCCCGCCACGACGGTTAAATTGCCCAGTCGGCCGTCGACAACTTCCCGAACCCGGCCGCCCACACCGCTCGGAACGTCCAGAGATAGCGGGATCCCTTGGCTGAGCGCGGTGCGGATGGCCTCCAGTGCGGATTCCCTTTGGGCACCTTCCATCAGCGCGTACCCCGAAATATGGAGCCAATCGAGATCGGATTCCCAGCCCTCGATGCTGTGGTAGGCGACGTTGGCGCCCCGGGCCCCGATCATCGTCCGCTCACCGTCGGGGGTGATGAGGACTGTGTTCATTGCGGTCGCGAGCTCCGAAGATTCCATGGCGAAGTCGGTGGAGACACCAATGTCTTCGAGCGCCTTAAGAGCATGCCTGCCCGTGGCATCCCTGCCGACGGCGCCCATTACCGCGACCCGGTGACCGAGACGGGAGAGGACTGCTGCTGTGTTGGCCGCCGACCCACCGAGAATTTCGTTTCGGTGAGACGAGAAGACTTCTTCACCAAGCCGGGGGAGACGATCGACCTGGAGAATCACATCGATGTTGATGTCTCCGAGAGTGGCAATTTTGTTCTCGTCTGATTCCCACGGCATCGCCTTTCGATGGTACCGGTCATACTCAACGTGAGTGATAACCCAGATCTACACCGCACAGTCCGTGGACGAAGCAATCGCCTTGGCCGATCTTGGAGTCGACCATGTCGGCGTCACTATCTCCAGCCGGGGCTTGCCGGGCGAGGTCAGCTCGTCGGTGGGTCGGAAGATCGTCGCGGCCACCGGAAGCTCACCGGCAAGGTCGGTTGCCCTGACTGTCGAGACCGAACTCGAGACCGTCAAGGAGTTCATTTCCTCGATTCAGCCCGACATCGTCCATCTCTGTGGGGATGTGTCGATCGTCGGCCCTGGCGCGGTTGGCGACCTACGAGACTGGATTCAGCGCAGCGAACTCGCAGTCGAGGTGATGCAGGCCATACCAATGACCGGCATCGAATCGGTCGAACTGGCGATCGAGTTCGAACCCCATGTCGACTGGCTGATTCTCGACTCGGTGTCCGATTCGGTCGATGGGATCGGAGCCGCCGGGGTCACCCACGATTGGAATTTGAGCCGTCAGATCGTTGAGTCCGTTGCAGTACCGGTGATTCTCGCTGGAGGACTGGGGCCGGACAATGTGGCCGAGGCCATTGGCGCGGTTCGCCCTGCCGGAGTTGATTCATTGACCCGGACCAACCGCTTCAGCGAAGACGGAACCTTCCGCAAAGACCTCGAAGCGGTCGAGCGCTTTGTTGACACTGCTCGGTCTGTCGACAAATAGTGCTCGACCACAGGTGTTTCATGCCTTTTCAGCGGTCTCTCTCTGCTGTGTCGACCGCGCGACGCTATGGAGCGCCTTTTGGACACAGAAGTAGGTGGCGCACCCACCCAATAGGGTCTAGCCGACCAACGCTTCTTCTTTGAGGCTGATTTCGAAATCGGGGTCGTCGAGGTGGCCCTCGATGGAGACGTTGGGTATCCACTCCAACCAGCTGGGGAAGTACCAGTTGCGGGAGCCGAGCAGCTTCATCGTTGCCGGGACCAGGATTGTCCTCACGATGGTGGCGTCGAGTAGTACGGCGACAGCGAGCCCAAAACCCATCTGCTGGAAACTGGTCAACCGTCCGGCCGCGAACCCGGCGAACACCGCCACCATGATTGCCGCGGCTCCGGTGATCAACGCACCGGTGGTACGCAGCCCGTAGGCAACCGACTCGGTGTTGTCTCCCGTGATATCGAAGCGCTCCTTGATCCTGGAGAGCAGAAACACGTGGTAATCCATCGACAATCCGAATAACACTGAGAACAGGAACAACGGGATCCACGCCTCAATTGCGTCGACTTGGGTGAACCCGAGGGCGGACGCAATTCTCTTGACCCACTCGGGTCCAACCCCGGTTTGAAAGAACGCAACTACCAGCCCGTATGCAGCGGCCACTGACAGGAGGTTCATCACGATCGCCTTACCGGGAATGACGATCGAGCGAAAAGCGACCATCAACAACAGGAACGACAGACCCAAGACCACGGCGAAAACGATCGGGGTGTAGTCGTTGGTTTGGTCGACGAGGTCGATGGTGATCGCTGTTTGTCCGCCAACGAACACCTCGCTACCACCGGCAATAGCGTCGGGCACAATGAAATCGCGGAGGCGACGGACGGTTTCCATCGACTCTGCTGATGCGACGTCGCCGGGGAGCTGCACGGAGAGTGCAACGATGTCCTCCGTCGACGCGGGGTCGATGGCGATCGGCCCAAAGCCAGGTTCACCGGCAAGAACGGTCTCCAGCTTGGCGACCGTGGCCCCCACATCACCCCCGCTGACGACGACTTCCACCGGTGAGGTGAGCCCGCCTTCGAATTCCTCTTCGAGGACGGCAAAGGCCTGGGCCGATTCGATCTCCGCGGGCATCGTGGATACGCCGGCGAGACCCGTCTCGATCGAGAAGAAGCTGGAGGCGAAGACCAGCAGCACCGCCACCGATAGCATCATCGAAATCACGGGCCGCGCCATCACCGTCTTCGTGATCCGGTCCCAGTAGCGGCCATGGTTCTCCAGGGAGCCGCGGCGACGCACCCGCAAAGCGTCGACCTTGTCGCCCATCAGAGACAGCACCGCGGGTAGCAGGGTCATCGAAGCGATGACCGCTGCCACCACGACGAGGATGGCACCGAGCCCGAGAGAGCGGAACAGCGTGTTGGGGACAAGGAGCATCCCGACAAGGGCGAGAACCACGGTCATCCCGGAGAAGAAGACAGCACGGGTGGCGGTGGCACCGGAACGCCCGATTGCCTCGAGTTTTTCGAAACCTCTCTGGCGTTCTTCCCGATAGCGGGAGACGATGAAGAGTGAGTAGTCGATACCGACGGCAAGTCCGATCATCGTGATCATGTTGGTGATGAAGAAGCTCAGGTCGAAGACCTGCCCGACCAGCGCTGCGAGACCCAGGGCGATAGCGATGGACACGACTCCAAGTATCAGTGGGATCACGCCAGAGACGACTGTTCCGAAAACGAACACCAACACAATCAGAGCAACGATGACCCCGATGGTCTCACCGGTGCGTAGATCTTCTTCGGCAACGGTGTTGAAATCGTTGTTAAAAGTAGCCGGCCCGGCGACCAGCGCTTCGAACCCGTCGGGTACTGGGATTGCGTGTACTTCCGTGCGGAGCACTTCGGCGTTGGCCGAGAATTCGTCGATGTCGGAACCGGCGAGTTCCACCGGTAACAGAACAGCGCTCCCGGAATCGGAGATCGGCCCGTCCTGGGTGAGATAGGAACCCACTGAATTCACCGCCGTCGACGAGGCAAGGGTGGTTTGGATCTCGGTCACGTAGGCGATGTAGTTGGGATCTTCGACAGTTGCCGTCTCCGATGCCACCACTACAAACTCCGAATCGCCCGGTTCACCCCGGATCTCCTCGATGAGCTGCTGGGCCCGGGCCGAGTCGGGGGAGTTGGTAAATTCGATGCTGGCGGTCAGTGCATCGCCGAGCAGGGCCGATGATGCCACCCCTGCCAGGATCAATAGGACGACCCATATCCCCAGTGTTCTCCAGGGTTTTTTGGCGCTTGCCCGTGCCAGGGCCTCTGTTCCCAATGCCATTCTGCTCTCCTCTTGATAAACATACATCGTATGCGTACACTGTAAGCGTACGGTGTAAACATATACATACACCGTAAGCTTGTCAAGACGACTTTGGAGATTTTTTTGACGTACGATGGAAACGTGACCACCGAAACCCGTATCACCCTCAACCGTGACCGCGTGATCGAAGCCGCGGTGGAATATGCAGACACCCACGGAATTGATGACATGTCAATGCGGAAACTCGGTGCCGAACTCGGAGTCGAGGCGATGTCGCTGTACAACCATGTCAACGACAAGGCCGACCTTTACGACGGGATGATCGACTACGTGTTTGACTCGATTGAGCTACCGGACGAAGGGCTGGATTGGAAAGAACAAACCCGCCGCGTCGGCAAGTCGGCAATGGAAGTGTTCGGCACGCACAGCTGGGTGGTCTACCTGTTGATGCAGCAGGGCAACACCGGGCCAGGGTCGCTTCGGTTCATGGATCATGTGGTCGCTGCCTTCCTCGACGCTGGGTTCAATGAGGACGACACCCATCATGCCTGGCAGATGCTGGCCAGCCACACCATGGGGTATGCGTTCCAAGCCACGTCGGCACCGGACTCACACGAATATGCAAAGCTAGAACCTCAGCTCCCGCAACTGGCCATCTCTTTTCCCAACGTGGCCCGGATCGCCCCCAATTTGTTTACCTGTTCATACGACGCGGAGTACATGTTCGGCCTGGAGATCATTATCGACGGTCTGGAGTCCCGGGTCCGCTAGTCCTCCCCCGGCCCGCGCCCCGGCGCGTGCTTCTGGGCCTTCCTATGTATCCGGGTGGTCGATGGCTCATAGAGACCACACCTTCGGTCGTTAGCTTTCCGGGTTCATATCGATGCATTCGAACACTTGCAACTCACCCTGGTGACTCAGATGTGGATGCCCGTCGCATGCGGCGACGGCGGCATCGAGTGAATCCGCCTCGATAACTGTGTAGCCGGTGGCTGGTGCATCCCTGAGCGGACCGTCGCCTACACCGTTTCCGGTGAGATTCTTGTAGGCGCCAAACGGAGCTCCACCGTCGAGTATGGAGTCGCCCAACTTGGCGTACCAGGCGCCCCACTCCTCCGTGATTCGTTCCTGATCTTCGGGGGCAACGTCCATCCCCATTCCACCGGTGTAGAGCAGCATGTACCTCGCCATTTCTTATCCTTTCGCTTGGTTCTCCGACTCGGGTCGTCATGACAGATGAGGGACGAGGGGGCACCAGATCGACATCCTTCTCGGTCCCTTTCGAGACTAGCCTCGCCACTGTTGGGAGATACCGGGAAGTCAACGGCTCTGTGGTCGAGATCCGTTGGCTAATACAATCCGGGCTCGATGCTTCCCGAGCGACTCCGGCTACCTGAATTCGAGCCCGAGATCAATGCCGAAACCGACCGCGAGGCCGGGATCGTGCTGCTCACGTCGATCGGTCTGCTCCTGGTTTTTCAGTATTGGGGCCGCCCCGCGTTTTACAACGTCAGCGGAGTAAGCGACTGGGTGGCCGAAAACTTCGGTGCTTTATTCGTCGAGTTCTCTCACGTCGGCGGATACCTATGGTGGGGGGCGGCTTCTCTGATAATTCTCACGCTTGCTCCGCTGGCGATCATCGTCTGGTGGATTGGTCGGTCGCCCCGGGAATACGGGTTCCGGATTCGCGGCATCGGTCGTCATGTGCCGATGTACGGCGCTCTCTATCTCATCATCGTCCCCGCGTTGTTTTGGGCATCGAGTTGGACCTCGTTTCAGGACACGTATCCCTTCTATGACCGGGCCGCCGAGGGAGGCGCCGCCTATTGGCTCTATGCCCTCGGCTACGCGGTCCAGTTCGTTGGTGTCGAGGCCTTTTTCCGGGGATTCATGACTTTTGGCCTGCTCCGCCGTTTCGGTTCCTTCGCCATACCGATCATGACCATTCCCTATGTGATGATTCACTTCGTCAAACCGATGCCCGAGGCGGTCGCCGCCATCTTTGCCGGGCTGATCCTTGGCTACTTGGCGGTGCGGTCGAAGAGCTTCGTGCCTGGATTCGTCTTGCACGTGGCCGTCGCGATGACGATGGATCTCCTTGTCCTGTGGCGAATCGGAGCTCTAGGGGTCGTGTTCTGAGGTCGATCGGCTCTTTATCAGGGGCACCAGGGCGGATGTCATCGGGCATCGGGGTTGGTTCGGCATATCCTGGTCTGATGAACTATCCCGACCTCGTCGAATGGCTCCTGGAAGATGACCCCTCGATCCGCTGGCAGGTGGAGAGGGACCTTCTTGGGGCCCCAGAGTCGGTCTGGTCGCAGACCCAGGAGCTAGTAGCGACGGATGGGTGGGGATCGCGGCTTCTGGGTGAGAGGGGGACCGACGGGAAATGGGCGGGCGGCCTCTATTCGCCGAAGTGGAAATCGACTACATACACACTCTTGCAGTTGTGGCGGATGGGTTTGCCGCGGAGCAATGCCGAGGCGATTGCCTCTGTCAAGTTGCTGATGGAACGGCCGGTGTGGGTATTCGGCGACGGCGATAAGGCGAAGCGTGACGAGTGTGTCGCTGGTTTTGGCCTCGCATTGTCGAGTTGGTTCACCGTTGAGGATGTGAAGCGGGAGCAGCTCGTCGAAGAGATCCTGGACCGACAACTCGAGGACGGCGGGTGGAACTGTCGAGCGAGAAGGGAACCCTCACGACACGGTTCATTTCATACGACGATGAACGTCATGGAAGGTCTCAATGAATACTGTCTGAGCGGGGGAAGTCAACGAACGGCGGTCGAGGAAGCTCAGGCTGGAGGGCGTGAATTCTTCTCGACTCATCATCTCTACCGGTCACATCGAACAGGTCGTATTCCTGACGATCGAATGACTCGCCTCGCCTTTCCTCCCCGTTGGCATCATGACATTCTCCGGGGACTCGACTATTACCGAGCCGTCGAAGCGGAGAGAGATGAGCGTCTGGCCGACCCTATCGATTTGTTGAAGAGTCACCGGTTGAAGGATGGGAAGTGGCCGCTGCATGCGGGTTATGCCGGCAGTGTCTGGTTCAACATGGAGACTGGGCGACTTCCGAGCCGATGGAATACTCTTCGTAGCCTCAGGGTGCTGGATTGGTGGGATTCCTAGCGACCAGGGGTCGCCATGATCAGGTTGATCGACCGTGTCGTTAGGTTTATGGCATGCGGATCTTGATATTGGCGATGGCGATGGCGATGGTTGCGGCGGCGTGCACAATATCCGTCGACGTTGTCACGTCTGATACCGCCGCGACGCCTTCGACCTCCACCGAATCGTCGACAACATCGTCAGGCCCGATTGGACCGACCACGACTGATGTGGATGCCACGACGACGACGACCCTCGGTCCTGACGATCTGATGATCGAGTCGTTCCCCGTTCCGGCAGGCTCCCACCCCCATGATGTGGCACCGGCTGCTGACGGAGGGGTCTGGTATACCGCCCAGGGTTCGGGAGAACTGGGTTGGCTGGACCCGGCGACCGGCGAGACCCGGCATATCCCGCTCGGACCTGGTTCGCGCCCCCATGGGGTGATCGTCGATGATGAAGGAACCCCCTGGATCACCGATGGCGGATTGAACTCAATCGTCTCCGTCGATCCGGAAACCGATGAGGTAACTATCTATCCACTTGCCGACGATGATCCGGCGAACCTGAACACCGCAGTATTTGATGAGAATGGGCTGCTCTGGTTCACCGGCCAGAACGGGGTTTACGGGGCGCTCGATGTCACCTCAGGCGAGACCGAAACTTTCCAGTCCCCGGAAGGAAGCGGGCCGTACGGAATCACCGCGACACCTGGGGGCAGGGTTGTGTTCGCCTCGCTTGCCGGCTCGTTCGTTGCCGAGATCCTCGATGGCGGCGAATCAGCGGTCTTCGAGCCGCCCACCCCTGATCAGGGGGCACGGCGGGTATGGACCGACTCGTCGGGTGCGATCTGGGTGAGCGAATGGAACAGCGGGAACGTGAGCCGTCTCGAATTGGACTCCGCAACGTGGGACACATGGGCCCTGCCCGGTGATGCGTCCACCTATGCGGTCTACGTCGACGATGCCGACATCGTATGGCTCAGCGACTTCGGAGCCAACGCACTGGTGCGATTCGACCCCACCACTGAGTCATTCAACGTCTATCCGCTGCCACACAATCCAGGCGAGGTGCGCCAGATCCACGGCCGACCCGGCGAGGTCTGGGGGGCGGAGTCCGCAGCCGACCACCTGGTGTTGATCCGCACCGACTGAGATTCGCGGTCCCTGTGACGGGGCGGAGATCAGTCGTCCGCGTCCGGGATTTGGTCGCCAACAGGTTGGTGCATTTCTGTCGTTGTGGGAAATGAGCGCGCCCAACCTGAGCGTTCCACGACGCGTTCTGTGAGCACCCGCCACGGGTCTGGTTCGGTTGCCGGGAAGTCGAGTAGCTCCGGCACCACGCGGGCCCATCCCACGAAACGAAGGGCGAATACCATTACCAATCCCGTCAAGGCGACGATCCCCACCGCCGAGAGCAGCACCACAGGGCGGGGCAGGTCGAGGGCGAAGAAATCACGAAGTGGGGGCAAGGCCATCG
>JBGTGL010000197.1:0-9547 GCA_041746755.1 Acidimicrobiia bacterium
TCGGGGTCTCCGGGACCTCGTTACCAAACCGGAAAAACCAATAAGTGCCGAAGATAATTTCGCACTGGCTGCCTAAATAAGTAGCTCGTCCGCCCGATCGGTTCCCGCACGATCGGGGTCGGGCGTCGTTTGTCGGGATGCGCCCCACCGGGTCCAGGACGGTGAGGCAAAGATCAATTCTGGATACGGACAGGAAAACTTGTTGTCAGGGTTCCTGTTCCCGACAACTCGCTGACGACTGCACTCGGAGATGCCATCGCCGATGGCTCAGCGGACCGGGGTTCGACTCCCCGCACCTCCACAACTCATGCAATATGCCCCACTTCCCACCGAGGAGCAGCTAGCTCGCGTCCGTGATGCCATCGGAGCGTCTTCACTGATTCACGCCGGTCGAATGGAGGGCGGACTGAGCTGCACCTTGGACCTGATCTCCGAGCCGGGAAGCCGGATGGTGCTACGTCGCTACGACGACTGGTACGCCGAGCGGGGAGAGGACGTCGCTTCCCGGGAGATTCGAGCTCTGGAACTGGCGCAAAAGGCGAACATCCCCGCCCCGGCTCCCATCTGGCTCGACACCGAGGGCGTTTTTGATGAACCTGCAATCATCATCTCCTATATCGATGCCCAGCCCGACATCAGGCCGGCGAATCCCTTCGAATGGGCTGAGAAGCTGGCTCAGGTGTTGGTGAGGATCCACGAGATAAAACTCAATGGTGATGACCTCGATCTGTTTCCCCCCGGTGCGGGCGGTGACATCCAGAACCTTCTCGACAAACCCGAGGTGATCCTCGAACACCCATTGGGAGAGGCGCTCCTCCGTCGTCGAGTGATGTTGGGCCAGATTTCTCCCGAGTCCGAGGAAGTGTTCAGCCACACTGACTTCTGGCCGGGCAACACCTTGTGGAAGGACGGCGAGCTCAAGGCAGTCGTCGACTGGGAGTCTCCCTCGACGGCCGTGAGAGGGATAGATGTCGCCTATTGCTCGATGGATATCCGCTACTTGGGTATGGACAAAGTCGCCGAACGTTTCATCGAGACCTACCGCGAGATGAGCGGTGACCGGCTCCCCGGTTTGGAGCACGCCGAATCAATCGCACTGTGCCGCCCGATGCCAGACATCGGGATATGGGTTCCGGCCTGGAACGCGTTCGGAAAGAGCATCACCGTAGATCAGGCGCGCGCTCGCTATACCGAGGTTCTGGAAGCTTTCCTCGCCCGCACCGCCTGAATCCTCGCCACCCGATTTCTTGCTCCTCCCCCGGAGGTACGACGGAGTCGTTCTTGCTCCTCACGCGGAGGAACGACGGTGCTTTTTCTTGCTCCTCCCGCGGAGGAACGACGGTGTTGTTCTTGCTCCTCCCCCGGAGGAACGACGGGGGAGGTGCCGAGACCGCTTTGGGTCGAGGCGGAGGGGGACCGTTCTCACCAACGCTGCTCAACTCTCTGCCCGCCTACCTCCCACCCGGCTCTCTGAGCGTGGGAGCTTCCTAAGATTAATGGCGTGAAGAAAATCGGATTCCTTTCATTCGGCCACTGGAGCGCTTCGCCGGGCTCTGAGGTCCGGTCCGCCTCAGATGCCCTCCTCCAGTCGATCGATCTCGCGGTCGCAGCTGAAGAACTCGGCCTTGACGGCGCCTATTTCAGAGTCCACCACTTCGCTCAGCAGCTCGGCTCGCCTTTCCCGCTCCTCGCCGCGGTCGGCGCCCGCACCAGTCGCATCGAGATCGGTACCGCCGTGATCGACATGCGTTACGAGAATCCCCACTACATGGTCGAGGATTCGGGTGCCGCTGATGTCATCTCCGATGGTCGTCTCCAACTCGGGATCAGCCGCGGTTCACCCGAGCAGGTCATCGACGGATACCGCTACTTCGGATATGACCCTGACGAGGGGGAGTCAGACGCCGACATGGCTCGGCGCCACACCGAGGCCTATCTCATGTTGCTCGAAGGTCGGGGCTTCGCTAAGCCAAATCCCCGACCGATGTTCCCCAACCCACCGGGTCTGCTCCGCATCGAACCCCATTCGCCAGGGCTCAAGGACCGGATCTGGTGGGGATCGGGATCCGACGAAACCGCCGTATGGGCCGCAGAGCTGGGGATGAACATGCAGACCTCGACCCTGAAGTTCGACGAGAGTGGGGAACCGCTCCACATCCAGCAGAAGCGACAGATTGACCTCTACCGCGAGGCGTGGGCGGCCGCTGGCCATAAACGGGAGCCGAGGGTGTCGGTGAGCCGGAGCATCTTTGCCCTCGTCGACGAGCGCGATCGTGCTTACTTCGGCGTCGGGAGAGAGGAGAGCGACCAGATCGGCTACATCGACGAGAACACCCGGGCGATTTTCGGACGCTCCTATGCCGATGAGCCCGACGTCCTCGTCGAGCAGCTAGCCAAGGACGAGGCCGTAGCCGCCGCTGACACCCTTCTCCTCACGGTTCCCAACCAGCTCGGTGTTGACTACAACGCGCACGCCCTTGAGAGCATTCTCAAATACGTGGCCCCCGCCCTCGGCTGGCGATAGGGTTTGTCATCGTAGGAATATCTGATATTCTGAAAGTATGACACTTTCGACAACAATGCGGGAGAGGGGCCAATTGACGATTCCGGCTGAGATCCGGGAAGCGATCGAACTCAAAGCAGGTGACATCCTCGAGTTCGAGATTGTCGACGGTCGAATCGTTATTACGCCCAAAATCGTCATCGACCCCGATCAGGCCTGGTTCTGGACCGAGCGCTGGCAAAAAATGGAGCGCGAAGCAGACGCCGATTTCGCAACTGGTCGCTTTCGCGATTTCGACAACGTAGAAGGCTTTCTCGCCGATCTCGACAGCTGATCCGATAGCTCGTGCGATATCGACGGTCTGACGCCTTCCGTTCTGACTATGAAAGGCTGACCTCCGAGGAAAAGGCGCTCTTTCGAAAAGCCGCGTTGGACTTCAGCAATGCCGCCGATCGAGTTGTAGAAACCGGATCACTCAGCTGGCCTACCTCGCTGAGGGTTAAGCCGATCAAGAGTGCCAAAGGCTTGTTTGAGATGACTTGGAGCTTTTCCGGTCCCGATGGTCGAGCCACTTGGGAGTGGATCACTGTTGTGGACGAGGACGGACTAACAGTCCCCTGCATCAAGTGGCGGCGCGTTGGCGACCACTCGATCTTCAAGAGACCGTGAACCCGAGTCGACCGGTCGCTGGTTCAACACCTGAATCTGTCGGGCCGATATGGCATGGTCTCCAACCGGACGGACGATTACTCCCTGTGGACGGCGAGTGGCGAAGGACGCAGTCAAATAACAACTCAGCGCTGATCTGGTCGGTGGCGGAACTCCTCCGGGGCGACCTCAGGCAGTCGGAATATCAGAATAGGTGGTGCTCCCGTTCACCTTCCTGCGTCGGTTCGATATGGCCCGAAGGCTCGATGCCACCGGAGGTGGTCTACTGACGTCAGGCTCGCTGGAAGTTTCGGTCGTTGTCGCATCGAGCCAATCGAGCATCGTGATCGGACGGCAGGCGCTCTCGAAAAAAGAATTCTCAAATTCTCCGAACAAGGGTATGGAATCTGTCTTGGCCGCCCGTTATGATTCGAACATATGTTCGGGAATGAGAATGTCGTGAACGAAAGTTTTGATTCAGAGCGCTACGACCGGTTGGTGGCGGGCGGTCCGGTAGCACCACCGGAGAGCGAACGGTCGGTGTTTCCTGAGGGTCTGTTTGCGATGGATCCGGACCCGGAACTGGCCGCTTTTCTGTCGGTGGTCGACCCCAACGAACTGTCGGGTCATGACCAGGTGCTGGTCCTTCGGGCTCACCAGAAGTTGATTTCTCATTTCCAGGCGAAGTTTTATTCCGATGTTGCTGCTTTGGCGGATGTCATGTTCGAAATCGATGGGGATTGGGAGTTGGCGGCTCATGCCACTGCTATGGAGTTGCGGGCGGCGCTTCGGTTGACCCGTCGGATGGCCGAAATCGAGATCACGTTCGCTCAGGATCTTGCCGAGAGGCTTCCTGTTGTCGCCAGCGCCCTTGGCTCGGGCGGCATCGACTTGCGCCGGGCGAAAGTGCTTGTCGATGGGACCATCCACCTGACCGGCTCCTCGGCCCGTGGGGTGGTCGACCGGGTGATCGATCGTGCTTCTGAGCTCACCACGGGCGAGCTACGAGCCAAAGTCGCCAGGTTGTGTCTGACGGTGGAACCCGATAACGCCAAGCAACGTTACGAAACTGCGATCGAACAGCGCCGGGTTGTCAGCGAACTCACTGTTGACGGCACTGCCAACCTCCAACTCGCTGATATCGCTCCTGATCGGGCCGCTCAGGCGATGGTACGGTTGAACCGTCTCGCCAGAAGTCTCAAAGTCGACGGCGAGACCAGGACCCTCGACCAAATCCGTGCCGATATCGCCATCGACTTGCTCTGTGGCAAGAACAATCATCTCGCAGCAACGGCCGGCACCGTCACCGTCGATGTCAACCTCGAAACCCTGGCCCGGCTTAGCGAAGAACCAGGAGAACTCGCCGGTTACGGCCCGGTAGTTGCCGACATTGCCCGTCAGGTCGCCGAAACCTCCGACAAAGCCGAGTGGCGGTACCGGGTGACCGACCCGGAAACCGGCCTCCCCGTCCGCACCGGCACCACCAGGGCACGTCGTCACAACACCGAGCAGAGACGACAAATCGAACTCAGAGACCGGGTTTGTGTCTTTCCTGGTTGTCGGATGCCAGCCACCGACTGTGACATCGACCACACCAAAACCTGGGCAGACACCCGGCGCACCAACACCCACGATTCGGCTCCGGTCTGCCGTCACGACCACACCGGCCGCCACAGTTTCGGCTGGACTTATCAACGGATCGACGGAGGCGACTACCTCTGGACGAGCCGACTCGGCCACTCCTACACCAAAAGCGGCCGATCACCGCCCCCGAAGTAGCCCCTTCCCCACACCCACCGATCACGATCGTCGGAAATCGGTGCATCCGCTTGAGGTGTGTCGATGTTCGTGCGAAAATTTGGCAACGACCTCAAACTCGAAGGAGACCAACATGAGTGACATCACATCGACCCCTAGCCAAAGGCAGTTTCAGCGATGGGAATACCGCTCCGAGGGAGTCCACCTCGGAGATAAGTTCATGGGCAGGACCAAGGTTTCCAGCACTGTTGAGATAGCGTCCCTCGCAGATGCAATGAACCGGCTTGGATCCGAGGGCTGGGAACTTGTCTCGGTTGCTCCAGTCGTTGTCGTGGGCAAAGTGATGAAGAGTGCGGACCGGCGAGAGATCACGACTGCCTTCTTCAAACGACCGCTCCAGTAGAAGCAGGTCTTCATTGCTGGCACTCGGCATCGCCTGAGTGTCGGGGACCAGAGGAGAGAAAAGAACCGCCTCTGAGGAGGCGGTTCTTTGTGCGGGAAAAGGGGTCGTCTACTTGGAGAGTTGCCCTCTTATCTCACCACCGGGGAAAGCAGTGGTGTGAATGTTGATATAGAAGCCCGATGGGTCCTGGCGGATTGCCTTGATAATGTCGGCGTCCGCCTCGACACAAGCCGAGTAATTCGCGCTATTGACTCCGAGATTCACCACGATCGGTCCGTTGACTCCGCTCGGAGCCTCGTGAATATGCCCCATCAGGACAACGCCCTCGAACCCGCCGGCGGTGATGTCGACACAGATTTCACCGAGTCCCTGGTTCAAGGTGATCCTGGCGTGACCGCGGGCGTCGGAAGCGGTCGGGGGCACCTCATTAGAGGTTTCGAGGCTGGTGGCCAGCGGTCGTCCCCCGGCAAGGGCCGGGACGGCTACGAAGATGGCGAGAGCCATAACGACGGCGAACGAAATTACCCTGCGCATTGTCAATCCTCCTGAGATAGGCGCTACCTATACATACGTCGCAGGAGTGGAAACGGTTCAGAACTACCTGTCGTGGACCTGGATTCCCTTACCGACGATGGGAAGTCCGCCCGCGGGATAGGTCGACCCGTTATAGACCACTCCACCAGGCCCCGTGATCGTGATCCAGAACAAGTCTTTTGTCGAGGTCGCGTAGCGCTCGTCGGTGGCCACAACTTTGAAGTGATATCCGGAGACTCCGTTCACGCGGCCGTCACCTTCGAACGTGGCGATTCCGGAACTGATCACCAGATAGTCGAAACTCGTGGCATGGAGGTTGATGCCCTTGTGGACCTGGAATTCGAGATTGCCCTTCACCACGCCGCCCTTGTGATACTTGGCGACGAAGCCGAATGTGGCCTTGCCGGTATGGCCGGGATTGGCAACCCAAGCGCCGGCTGGTGAAGTCACCCATCCACCACCCGTTACAAAGTCGTTCGGGTCGTAAACGAAAACTTCGCCGAGGGTGGCGGTGTCGGAAGCGCCGTCATCGTCGGTCACCGTCACTTTTACCGTGTAAAAGCCCGGGGCTGCATAGGTGTGATTGCCTGCCGCCGAACCTGAGCCAGGGACCTCGCTGACTGATCCGGCGCTAGACGTGCCGTCACCCCACGAAAACACGGCTGTGTGGGTGTCGAGCACACCAGCGTCGGTGAAGTTGGCGGACACCGATAGGGAAGTGTCCAGCGGGAGGTTTGATGGCACTCCGGAGGTCGAGGTGATGACGGGAGCAAGATTGTGGACGGTTACGTTGAAACTGTCGCTCGCCGTGAACTCCCCATCCGAGGCGGTGACGGTTACCGCGAGGGCGTCTGGCCCTTCGGGGAGGAGCTGCGACCACGACCAAGAGCCGTCGAGGTTGTTGACGAAACCAGCGCAGGAGGTGGCACACGAGAGGGTCAGAGGGTCGCCGTCCGGGTCAACGAACGCACCCGACGTCGATCCGGTTTGGCCTTCGTTGCGGACGACATCGGCTGCGCCGCCGTTTAGGACGGTCGGTGGTTGGTTGAGCTGTTCTGTGGTAACACCAGAAACTTCGAGTCCTGGTTGGGAGAAGTCGTAGAAGGCCATCGGGCCTACCGGGAATGATCCTGTGATAGAGATCTCGTGGGATCCGTCGACCCAGACATCGAGACGCGTGGTCGTGTATTCAACGACGAATGAGTAGTTGGTGGCATCTACCCAGCCTGTCGAGCCCAGTGTCGCCCCACGGGCAAGCTCGGTGACGCCACCACCGGGGTTGCCTGGCGAGTCGATGTGCCCCCAGAACTCATTGAGTGTTGGGACACCGGTGACTCTGGACACAGCGAGCCCTGCGGTCCCGACCACGGGTCCGGTCCCATCGAGCCAATCGATGTCTTGATCTGCCTGTTTCCAGTCAACAAGCAAATAGTCGGTCGTCGGGTCGGCAGGGTCGGTGGAGAATCCGAGGGCGATCCCGAGAAAGTCGTCGTCAAAGGTCGGCGTCTCAAATTGGGCTGTAAGGCGATATCCGTCGACCCCGTCAGGCGATTGGAGGAACGTGGGAGCACCGTTGACTGTCTGCATCACCACGGTTCCGTCGACATTGGGGATCCACTCCCCGGCCGCGGCGCCGGCAGCGCCGGGAACAGGTTGGCTGTACGGAGTCCACAGCGAGAGGTCGGCGGGTATGACAGCCGCCACGGCCGGCAATGCAAGGGCGAGAGAACCGAGCACAAGGCCGATCCGACGGAAATGACGCACTTTGACTCCTCTATCCCAGCGCGTCCCCATGACAAGTTACCCTGGACCTAGGTTCCGCCATTAGGTCGGAAGACCCATACAGTCGTTTGGCAGTCCACCGCTTCGGGTATGGTCATCATGTTCTACTGGCCCTATCCGACGAGGTGATTCCAATGGCCGAAGAAACGAAATTGATGGTTTGGATCGACCAGGACCTATGCACCGGCGACGGGATCTGCGAGGAAATTACTCCAGATGTGTTTCTCGGTCGCGATGATGGGCTTTGGGTCGTCAAAGAAGAAGCGAAGCATTTCGGCACGACCACAATCTTTGATGGAGAGGACGCTCCCGACGGTGCCCGCGGTCTGGCCCGGGTCCCCGACTCCCTGATCGAGGACACCATTGAATCCGCCGAGGAGTGCCCTGGTGAGTGCATCATGATCGAGCCCTACCAAAAGGACGCTGTCCATGCTTGAACAAGAAAATCTTCGCCCACTGGAAACCGTGATCCTCAAACTCCGCGCCGAAGGACTTGATAATCAGCAGATTGCCGAACGGATTGCCAAGAAGCCGGAATCCGTGGACCGCTTTCTCGAAATGATTGACCACAAGTCTGACATTCCCGAGCAGAAGCAAAGTGAAAGCTCCGGGAACAGTCCTGTCGAGAAAGTCGTCAAACGGCTTCGAGCCGATGGAGAATCGTACGAGCAGATTGGTGATCGCCTCAACAAAGGCGCCGATCATGTCCAGCGAATTGAGAGCTACTCGGAGATCAAAGATCAGCTCTAGATCGAGTTGACGAACCTCTGAAACGCACCCGCAGCGTCGGATCTGAGCGGTCCGGAATGGCCGAAGTAGGCGGTCTGAAACACATGACCGGCGATCTTTCGCAGGCTGTTATCGAATGTCTCAGTAGCGACGTTGATAAAACCTCGTTTGACCGCTCCCGCCCTGGTGGCCACGGCGGCATCCCCCACGAAGAGGATTCCGCCGGCACGGTCGAGTAGGAGGCTCATGTGGCCATCGGAATGGCCCGGGGTCTGTATCGCGGAGAGGTCTGAGACCCCATCGATCGGTTGATCGCCGGCGACGGTTCGATCCACTGAAACCGGGTCGGCCGAGGGGGCGAATCGGGCCATTGGCTTGAGGAACCGATACTTCTCCATAAATGGCGGGAGTTGTGACCTTGTCTCTCCCTTTATGACAGGAGCGTCGACCCGCGAGGCGATCACTGGCGCATCTGACTCTGCCTTGACCTCCGCCGCGCTGCCAAAATGATCGTCGTGGCCATGGGTGATCACAATGGCAGTTACGTCGGCAAGCGAGCGTCCGATACCGACGAGGGCCGTGCTAATCGATTCCAGCTTGTTGGGAACAGCGGTGTCGATCACGGTCACCCCATCGTCCCCGTCGATCAGGTAGGCGTTGACGTAGCCCGAGACACTCAGGTAGACGCCGTCACTCACTCTCTCCATTTGATCTCCACATCGGGTCGGTCGACGATCGTCATGTTGGTTGCGGTCATCGTGGCGGCCAGTTTCCCGTCACCGTCGTAGGCGTGACCTTCTGAAACAATGATCGTCCGTCCCGGTTTGATCACATTGCCAACGATTCGGAATGGCCCGGTTTTCGCCGGGCGAAGCAGGTTTACCTTGTTCTCGATAGTGAGAATCGAAGCATCAGGCGGCATCAGGGTGTAGGAGGAGAACCCACAAGCGGAGTCGAGGGCGGTACTCAAAGCCCCAGCGTGGAGAAATCCGTTCTGTTGAGTGAGGTGCTCAGCGAAGGCCATCGAAAACTCGACGTGTCCCGGTTCGATTGCAACCAGCTTGACACCCATCGTCTTCATCATCGGCTGATACTCAAAGCTGCGGGTGATTCGCTCCTTGTAGTTGGGGTCGGCGATCTGAAATTCGATCAAAGATGTCCCCGGTCCGAAAGGATCGCCTCGAGATGGG
>JBGTGL010000198.1:0-25597 GCA_041746755.1 Acidimicrobiia bacterium
CGACGCGGACCTCTTCTTCCCTGAGCGGGGGGCATCGACCCGGAAGGCGAAGGCTATCTGCGGCGCGTGCGAAGTGAAGGGAGCTTGTCTCGACTACGCCATTGATATGGGCGAGAAGTTCGGGATTTGGGGCGGGCTCTCAGAAAGGGAAAGACGTCGGGTTCGTCGGGAGCGTGCTCTCCGCGAACGCAAGGTCAGCTAGGACAGATCCCAACTACAAGTACAGTCCCGACCGTCCATCTTCTTCGGGAGAAGGGGCGGTCAAGGACTTCCTTTGCATCTCCGCCAACTGGTGCTGTACCGCCATTTGTTGTGACCACAACGATGCCTGAATTCCGTGGAACAGCCCTTCGAGCCACCCGATCAGTTGAGCTTGGGCGATCCTCAATTCGGCCTCACTGACTTGCTCTTCGGCGAGCGGGATCATGATCTCGTCGAATTCTTCGAGAAGATCCGGGGATAGAACGCCCCGCAACTCTGCAATAGAACGAGCATGGACTTCGGCAAGACGGGCCCGTCCTCCGTCGTCAAGAGGAGCCTGGCGCACTTCGTCGAGCATTGCCCGGGTCATCGAGGCGATCCGGATCAGCTTGGTTGGTTCGGAGACCGGCGACGCTTCTTCTTCAGTTTCAACGTTAGCTACTACGACGTCGGGCTTTACTGTTTCTTCCATCACTCCGAAGCCTATTACCGCGGGTTGGCGTATCTTGAATGGTAAACAACCGCCGAACATCCTGGCTGGATCCGCTGCCAGTTAGAGGGGACCTGATGACATCTGCCAGCAAGAAGGCTCGCCTTCAAGAAAAGAAGAAGGCCCTCGAAGCGAGGAAGAAGAGAAACCGTTGGCTTATCTTTGGCGGGATCGGCGTGGCGGTGGCGGGTCTGCTTGTCTACTCGCTGACGAGGCCGGAGCCTCCTGAACTCGAAGCGACCGAGGTCTTCGCCGACCTCGGCGGGGGCCATCTCGGGCCCGACGATCCAATTCCCGCTTACAACTCCTCGCCCGCAACCAGTGGGCCCCACGCTCTATCGCCGGCGACCTGTGGGATATACACCGAGGAGCTTCAGGACGTCGTTCTGGTACACAATCTCGAGCACGGCACCGTGGTTGTCCAGTACCAACCAGACCTGCCCGAGGAAGATCTAGCCTCGCTCCATAGCTTCGCCCGCTCCACAGGGACTCACATACTGGTGGCACCGAGGGCAGAGCTGCCGGCACCAATTGTGATCACAGGCTGGACCCGGATGCTGAAGATGGACACGCTCGATCTCAACACCCTTGACGTGTTCTACCAACGTTGGGCGCGCATTGGCCCCGAACTAGGCGTGGCTTGTCCTTTCGGGATCGATCAGGCCTGATTCCTACAGGTCGGATAGCGGGTGGCGCTCGACCGTAGGCATTGCCGCCCCGCAGTACTGGCAATTGGGCAACCCGTTGGCCACCATCGAATCACAGCTCCGGCATTTCGTTGCGGCGGGTATCCCATCCTCGGCCTCAGCGAGCAGTTGGGCCTGGATCCTTTCAATTCGGTCCATGAGTTGGTCGCCGGTGTACCCGTTGTCTTCGAGGAGCGACCACATCGCCTTCACTATCAAGCTGAGATTCTCGACACGCTCGTTGACCTGCTCCAATCTCTCTGAGTGCCTGCCGCTCTGGGCCGACTCCATCGACCTCGCCAGCGATGCGGCGCGGGCCTGGCCCTGGGAAGCGACTGAATAGCCGAGTACGAATGGGAGCATGATCCAATAGTGTGCGCCCTGCTCGCGTTCTGTCAATACGCCCTCATTCCAATCGTCTCCGGATTGCCGTAGCATCGGAGGCAGTAACTATGAGGACGAACAATGACTGAGGATCGGAAGGGAGATTTCCCCCCCATCCTCGACGCTGCGCAGGTGGCGGAGCTACTGGGTATGAACGTGCAGATGGTGCGCAGATACGCAAGGGAAGGGCGTCTACCCGCCTACAAACTTCCCGGCGGCCGCACCTTCAAGTTCTTCAGGGAAGAAATCTTCGAATTCCTTCGCGCCCACCCGGTCTCCGCGGAAAGCGAAGCTAATGAAGCGCGGTGGAACGAATGACAGCCCTCACCAGGTCCAGCGACACGTAGACATCCCGCCCGTCTGCGTCGGCTACGCGGACATGGTCTTCGGTCACGGTGGTGAGAGTTCCCATCAACGCATTGCCGCCTGCCAGTTCGAGCCGTATCCGGGTTTGGTCTCGAGCGTGCTCGCTGAGTCGGGCCCTCAGCCTCATCCCGGTTTGTGGAGGAGACTCCCTGGTGGCGATGGCAGGCACGAAAGACCAGGCGGCTACGTCGACGGCTATCTCGGCCTCCTGCTCGGAGAGTGCCAGCGTGAGGTAGTCGATACCCGTGGCGATGATCGGGCCACTAAGAGTTTTGCCGTCGAATTCGGCGGTCGCCCGGTCGCCTCGATTTGCCGCTTGCTCTGCTGCGGCTATCAGTGTCAGCTGACGGTTGCGGAACTCCTCAGTGAGTTGTTCATCCTCAGCGGCTTCCTCGGCCCATTCACGGCCCGCGGTTTGCCGCAACTCCGCAGTCAGGTCATCGGGTATGTTGTTGTTTTCCATTGGAATTTCGCGCTCTCGACATTGTTTGTTGGCTTCAGGATAGGTTGCCAAACGTGAACGTGACACCCTTAGGGGCGAGGGAAGCGGGCACCTCACCGGAGATACAACGGAAGCGCGGCTGGCGACCTTCCCTGTCGCACATCCTCATCGCTGTCGCCGCCACTCTTGCATTTGTCTTCAATTTCCTTGCCCTGCAAGACCGTTCTGAGACCACATTAGTTGCGGTCGCCACATCCGACCTCAAGGCCGGCCACCGGATATCGGGTTCCGATGTCCGTTTCGTACCTGTAGCTGCCGACTTCGCCGGAGTAGACAGCCTCGTGAACCAGACGGCCTGGAAAGACGTCGAGGGCTGGGTCCTAACCCGGGCCATCGCGACTGATGGCGTCGTGGATAGCTCGAGTCTCAGCGCACCGGCCTCGGCGGGGAATCTGCGGTCGATGAGTATTCCGGTGCCCGTCGAACATGCGGCGGGCGGACTGCTCGCCGCAGGAGATCTCGTCGATGTGGTTTCGGTCGACGACGGCAACGCTGTCTTCGTCGCATCGGGTCTCACTGTGGTCACGGTCGCTGCCGCCGATTCGGGTGGGATTGGCGGGTTCGGGCCCTATCACATTGTGGTTTCGGTGACCGCCGACCAAGCGCTCAGCCTGTCCCGGGCCATCGACTCCGGGTCGATCGAGGTGGTGCGTTCCACCGGTGCCGACCGGGTGGCAGGGCCATGAGCCAAATCACAATCGTCCTGGCTGCCTCGGCACGCGACTGGAGCGATCGGCTTCACCGCTCCGTCCTCGACCACGGTGGAGCTACCGTGGTTGGGCGGGTGATGTCAGGCGATCAGGCGATCGACGCCGCATTCGATGTTCTTTTCATCGACGATGTGTGTTCTTTCCTGACCCCCCATCTCATCTACGAACTTCGTCGCTCGGGTAAAGCGATCGTCGGCGTCTTCTCACCTGACGATGGATCCGAGGGAAAAAGAAGACTTCTCGAGGTCGGGATCTCCGACGTGGCTGAGTCGGAAGCGAGCCCAACAGAATTCCTAAACGTAGCGCGGACCGCGGTAGTCGGAACACCGGAGGTTGCGCAGGTCGAGATGTCCCGGCCCAGGTCCGGTATGACAATCGGAGTCACCGGCCCACCCGGTGGCGTCGGAGTCACCGAGATCGCAATCGGGCTGGCTCAGAACCTCTCGCAGAGGCATAAGGTTGTCCTGGTGGACCTCAACCAAACCTGGCCTGCGGTGGGCCAGCGGCTCGGGCTTCCGGTCTACCCCAACCTCCGCACTGCGGCAGATCTCGCGCTGCATGAACCCGACCGCATCGAGGAGGCGATGCATTCCACCGGCACGATGGAAGTAGTCGCGGGTTTGGCCAACCCGGCCTCTGGAGAGCTTCCGCCCTCAGACATCGCTGGCTTGGTCACCTCGTTGGGCGCTCGACGTTCACATGTCGTTGTTGACCTTGGTGCGGTTGATCGCAGGTCTGAGGTGTTGTATCGACGCCTCGAAGCGCTGTTGGTGGTCGGCATCGGCGACCCGGTGGGGATTACTCGGGTGGTGCGGGCTCTGGAGATGGTCACCGAATCGGCCAACGGTGTTGAGGTTGGCGTCGTGCTCAATCGTGTTTCTGGATCTCCCCGACAACGGCTCGAAATCGAGTCGCAGATGGCAGTGCTAGCGCCCGGTGTTCCGGTAGTGCTGATCAACGAGGACGGACGTCTCAATTCGGCTTCCTGGAATGGCACGACAGTCTCCCGCGGGGCCTTCCATCGCCAGGTTCGAAGGCTGGCGTCCTTGTTCGATGGGGTGCCGGCGTCATGAGTCTTGACGCGTTTGAGACAATCCGCCGTCGCGCCCTCGACCGCATCGACGGCACCGGCATCGACCCCGAGAATCAGCCGGAAGCGCTTCGAGATCTAGTCGCAGGAACCGTCGACGAATATCAAAGGCTGGCTCACCTCGGCGATGGGCGCTCCCTTGCCGACCCCGGCGCCACCATCGATCGGTTGCTCCGTTCGGTGAGTGCGCACGGCCACCTCGGAGAACTCCTGGAACGAAAGGACATCGAGGAGATATTCATCGAAGGAGAAAACGTCACGTTTCTCGAGGCGAGTGGCCGCTTGGTTGCTCTCGACATACCGACCAGTGAGGCGGAGAACCGTCATGTCATCGAACGCCTGGTCGCCGCGACTGACCGAAGGCTCGATGCCTCCAACCCAATCGTCCAGGCGCGAATACTCGGCGGCACTGCCCGGCTTACGGCGATTATTCCTCCGGTTGCCGATCATCTCTCGGCCACGATTCGACGCTACGCGCTGCGCAGACAATCGCTCAGTTCCCTGGTCGAGCTGAATTCGCTGTCTGTACCGGCTGCCAATTTCCTCGGCACGGCCATGAAGGCATCGGCGTCGACCATCGTCTCCGGACCGCCCGGTGCCGGCAAAACCTCCTTTCTTTCAGCACTCATCGCGTCTGTTCCCGTCGATCACTGCATTAGGGCAGCTGAGGAAGTCCGCGAGCTTCATGTCCCGTTGGTCCACGGCTCCTACTACGAGGCCCGTCCGCCGTCGCTCGACGGGAGCGGAGAGATCACCCTTCGGGATCTCGTGAAAATGACTCTCGCCATGCGGCCTGACTACATAGTGGTTGGTGAAGTCCGTGGAGCCGAGGCCTTCGAATTGACGCGAGCGGTGAACGCGGGATGTGGGATGGGCGCCACGGTCCACGCCAATTCGGCCTCAGACGCGCTCAACGCACTTGTCAATGCGGCGCTGATGGCTGGAGAAAACGTGCCGGAACGGGTGGTACGGAACGTGTTCGCATCGTCGATAGATCTCGTGGTCCACCTCGACCGCGATGTCGACGGCGATGGACGTGTCCGCCGCGAGACCATGGAGATCCGGAGTCTGGTCCCGTCGTTACACGAGGACTTCTCTTCGGAGTCGATCTTTGTCCGAGACAGACCGGGTTCACCCCTGGAGTGGACCGGTGCGATGCCGCCAGAGAGATTGACTCGACGAATGGAGCGATGTCTTCCGGGTGGAATGACTCTCGGGTCTCTGGTGCGGAGTGCGGAGTTGTTGGCATGACGGTTCTCGCCGCAACGGTGACGGCCCTGGCGTTGGGTTTGGTCCTTTCGAACGTTCTCTCCAAGCCCCGGAAAAGGTCTCGGCCGATCAAGTCATCTTCGGAGACGGGTATTGGTCTCGATGTGTCCCCATTTCAGTTTTGGGCCACGTCGCTGGGGGTTGGCCTGGTCACATTTTTCCTCGTCTACGCGATGACTGGACTGCTGGTGGTTGCGTTTGTTCCAGCGGTTGTTGTCTCGACACTCCCCAAGGCCTTCTACTCCCGAAGGCGATCGCAGCAGGTGGCTGCTATCCAGGAGGCCTGGCCAGATGGTCTCCGCGACCTGGTTAGTTCGGTTCGTTCCGGGGCATCTTTGCCCTCGGCGATCGAGAGCCTGGGTGGGTTCGGGCCGGCACCGCTTCGAGAAGCCTTTGGGGGATTCGGGGTCTACTCGCGGAGCCTCGGTGTCGTAACGGCACTCGAAATGGTTCGTGCCGACCTCGCCGACCCGACGTCAGATCGGGTGATCGAAGTCTTGATTCTGGCCCATGAGCGGGGTGGCAATGTTGTACCCCAGATCCTTTCCGATCTGGCCGACGCGACCACGCGGGATGTCTGGACCCTCGAGCAGGTGCGCAGCGAGGCGCTCGAGCAAAAGATCAACTCACGGGTTGTCTTCGTCCTGCCTTGGCTGGTGCTGGTTGTAATGACGATGCGCTCTGGTGCCTTCCGTGAGTTCTATTCGACTCCGGCCGGTGTGCTCATTGTTGCTGTCTGCGGAATTCTCAGTTTGATCGGCCTTTTGATCGCTGGCCGACTCGGTTCCCAGCCCGACGAGCCGAGGGTCTTTACGGGAGCGTCGCGATGATTCCCATATCGGGCGCCGCCATCCTCGCTGCGGCATCGTCAGCCCTGGTCGTCGGTCTCGCCGTCTACCTAGTTGCACCCCCGCCTCCATCACTTACCAGCCGGGTCAGGCCGTATTTGCGCCCCACCCTTACTGACTTGACGCCTTCTCAGCCATCGAGCGCGCTGGGCAAGATCTTGGGCCCGATGGTGGGAAACCTCGCGGAGGTCCTGGGTCGTCTCGTCGAGCGAACCAGTGGCGAGGTGACCCTGCTCCGGATTCGCCAGGCCGGGTGGTTCCGGGAGCTCCCCGAAGAGCAGATGGTCCACGCCTATCGCCTTGCCCAGTTGCGGAGTGTTGTTGTGGCCACCGTCGGCGGGTTTGGGGTGGCCTGGGTGCTCGGGTTGTCGATGCCGGCTCGAATCGCGCTGGGAGTCCTCGGTCTCGTGATTGGTATCACCCGGCAACGCGGGCGTCTCGAAAAGGCCATCGAAGAGCGGCGTGAGCTGATGCGAATTGAGATCTACACCGTCAATCAGCTCCTGGCGATGCGGGTGCGCGCTGGAGGTGGGGTGGTTTATGCGGTGAGTGCGACTGTCGCCCGGGGCGAGGGTGCGGTCATCGAGGAACTAAGCACGGCCTTGCGCCTCCAGCGAGCCGGATGGAGGGCGTCTGATGCCTTCCGAAGAATCGCCGAGCTGACCCCGGAGCCATACTGTGCCCGCACCTACCGGCTTCTCGCCAGTGCTGAAGAGCGAGGATCCGATCTGGCCGCCTCCTTGTTGGCCCTTTCTGAAGATGTAAGGGAAACGCGCCGCGAGTCAATCAAACGATCGGCCACCAAACGTCGGGCGGCAATGCTGGTCCCCACTATCGCGATCCTGGCTCCGGTTTTGATCATTTTCGTAGCGGCACCTCTGCCGTACCTCATTACGGGCTGGCAATGAAAGGAGAAAATATGCCTGCTATCCGTTACTGGGTTGAGCGACTGAGAGAGGACGATCGGGGGTTGAACACCGCCGAGTTGATGGGCAACGCTGCACTGGCGATTGCAGCTCTGGTGGTGATCTGGGGAGCGCTTCAAGCGTTGGGTGTGGACCTCGTCGGGTGGATACGCGGAACCCTGATCGGCGGTTGAGCGAGGGCGGGCTGACTTCGGTCCAGTTCCTCCTGGCGTCGGGGTTGGCGCTGATATTCTTCGTAGCCCTGGCCAACGTCGTGATCGTGCAATACGCCAGGGGATCGCTTCGATCGGCTCTGGACCAAGGTGTTCGCACCGGCGCGGTTACCCGGTCGATACACGACTGCGAGGAGAGGGTGTCTGCCGTTCTCGATGGCCTTTTGTCGGGCTCGATTGGGGACACCATTCGATTCGAGTGCCGGGTCGACGGTTTGGCAATGGCGGCGTCGGCGTCTCTGACAGTGGAGTCGTGGACACCATTCACCGGTGACTTTCCCGTGCAAATCGAGGCCTCGGCAACTCTGGAGCCCGATGTCTGAGGGCGTGCCCGGCAGGTATCGTTCCGAGCGCGGCCACGCCGGGATCGAGCTGGCACTCGGAGTTGGCCTTCTGATGATCCCAGCCGCGCTGGTCGTCTTGGGATTTGGCCCCTGGACGGAGCGGGCAGTGCTTGCCGAGGCGGCGGCTGCGGAAGCCAGTAGGGCCGCAGTCCTCGCCCTCTCCGTCGATGCCGGCAACTCGGTGGCAGGGGAGATGGGTGCCAATTACGGGCTCGACCCCGCCCAGATCAGAGTCGGCTGGTGTGGCTCTCCACCCGCCCAGGGTGGCAGCGGATCGTGCCCCATGTCCCGAGGCACGGACGTTGAAGCCACTGTCGAGGTATGGGTGCCTTTGGTGGCCACTCCGTGGGGTTCGATGGGCGGGCTATGGGTTGCTCGCTCGCACACCGAAAGTGTGGATCTCTATCGGAGCTTCCCGTGAGAGGTGAGCGAGGCTCAGTAACGCTTTGGGTGCTCGGCCTGAGCGTGGTCATCATTGGCTTTGGCGGAGTGGCCCTCGACTTCTGGCGCGCCCTGTCCACCCAACGTGAGGTTGCAGCAATAGCCGATGCGGCGACAGTTGCGGCCGCTTCAGGGATCGACGAGTTGCACTACCGAACCACCGGCGAGTTGCTGCTCGACGCCGACCGGGCCCGGGCGCTTGGGGCCAGGTCGATCGCACTCCAGAACGAGGTTCTCGACTCGGCAGTGTTTTCGATCTTGCCTGACGGGTCGGCCGTTGAACTGACTGTCCTTGCCAGCATCGATGCCGGGTTCATCGGGTTCTTCACTGGAGACGACGGTCGACTGAAGGTCCGTGCCACATCGCGGGCCTCACCAATTCTCGTCCCTTAGGCCATTGCTCGACGCCATTCTCTGCATGGCTCTCCCGTAACGAATTCGTAACGTTGATTCCCAAGAATCCGATCCACCGTGTTTCCAGATAGTCATAATTAGCTAGTGGAACGAATCGTTACCCGCATTGCATGGGTGATCGCAGCTTTCGTGACTGGCGGGGTCATCATCCTCTTGGTTGTCGGTCCACCGGGGGACTCTGCCACCACTTCTGTGCTCGATTGGGCGGGGATGATCTTTTTCGCCTTGATTCCTTCCTCTTTTGCGATCACTTCGGCCGCGATTCTGTCGCGTCAGCCCCGCAATGTCGTGGGTTGGGCTCTGATGATTCCAGCCGTGAGTTTTGTCTCAAGCTCGTTGATCGCAACATATTTCGGAGGGCTTACACCAGTTCCTGTGTCGTTGTCATCCTGGGAGCTTGTTGCCCTCATTTTTGAGAATTTCGGATGGGCCCTTGTTGTCTTTCCCCTTTTCCACCTGATGATGGTCTTTCCCAATGGCACGCTTTTGTCGCCCCGGTGGCGAATTCTCGTTGCTCTGGAAGCGATAATGATCTTGACCATTGTGATGATCGCCACTTTCACGGTGGAGATCGGCCTTTCAGATGGGGCCGAATGGACTGTTCCCAACCCGATTGGCTTCATTCATGGGGACACTGATGGAGGTCTTCTGGGAGTGGCTTGGGCCGCCGGCTTGGTCCTCCTAACGATATTCGGCATCTTGGCGCTCGTTGTTAGGTTCCGGGGTGCTGGGCGGGTTGAACGCCAACAAATCAAGTGGGTGTTGATTGCGGTGGTCAACTTCGGGGTTACATATATTGCTGCGGCCGCGCTGTCCGGATTCGCCGTCGGCCGCCTCGCCGACACACTCCTCGGATTATCAGTAAATTTTCTGGCTGTCGCAATTGCTTTCGGAGTTCTCCGATACCGACTGTTTGAAATCGATCGGTTCGTATCTCGCACAGTGGGTTATGCGCTGGTAATCGGTCTTTTGACGCTGCTCTACGCGACCGGGGCGGTATGGCTTCCCAGTCAGATCGCCGCCGATTCACCATTATTCGTGGCCGGGTCCACACTCGCGGTCGCAGCAGCCTTCAATCCTGCGCGTCGAGCGATTCTTCATGGAGTCGACCGTCGATTCTTCCGGGCCCACTATGACATGGAGCTCTTAGTGGATGCGTTTGGAGGCAGGGTGCGAGATCAGACAGACGTCCAGATCCTCATCGACGATTGGATGTCTGTTGTGACTGACGCACTACAGCCATCGTCTGTAGGAGTTTGGATCCGTGAGTAGCAGGTCGTTGAACGTCACGTGCTCCAGGGGCTCGGTCCGCTGAGTCGACCAAACCTCATCCGTGCGTCTCATTGATAATTCCGTCGAGCTGACCTCATCCTGAACATACACTCAACGGGATGTGGGCCGATCGTGACGTTCTTCGAGTAGTTGCCGCGCGCTTTATTTCGCGTGTCGGCGGTGAGGCAGCCTTCTTCGTTGGAATCTGGGGTAAGGCTGCTTTTGAGTTGGAGGCGACTGCGTTCGAGGTCGCGCTGGTGATGGCTGCCTTGTCGGTATCGTCGCTCATCGGGTCCTCAATTGCGGGTTTGTTAGTCGATCGATTCGATCCTCGCCGTGTGTTGATCGCCGGTGAGTTCCTGTTTGTTCCCGTCGTTATCGGGATGGTCTTCGTAGAGACGATCCCGAGTTTGGCTGTGATGACCTTCTTCGTCGGATTGGTCGGAACGCCAGTTTTCACCGCGATTTCGTCGTTTGGCCCCTACTTGACAGACAACCCCGATCGTCTCTCCAAGATCAACGGATATATCGAGGGTGCCTCGTGGGCTGCGTTCGTGGTCGGTCCCGCGGTCGGCGCGATTCTTGCCGGGTCGGTCGGCATCGACGCCATCTTCATCCTCGATGCCGCGACGTCGATCGTGGCGGCACTTCTCGTAATGGGTGTCACGGTCCGGGTGATGGAGCGCGCCGATAGCCATGCCGGCGGAGTGCAAGAGATCATCGACGGATTCAAGTATTCGTATTCCCATCCCCGGCTCCGTTTTTACATTCTGCTCGGGTCGACGGTTTGGATCATGTTCGGGGCATTCAGTTCGCTTGAGGCCCTGTTCTATCGGGACATTCTCGGCGTTGAGATCGAAACCATGGGATGGGTCAATTCGATCTTCGGTATCGGGCTTGTTGCCGGGACGCTTATCGCGTCACGTCTTCCCGCCAGATATCGCACTGCTCGCACGCTTGCCCTGGTGGTCGCTCTTACCGGTCTCGGCACAATCCTCTACATTGGTACCGACCGTCTCCCCGTCGTCATTGCTGCGGGAGTTGTGTGGGGATCCGTGATCGGCGTGATGGCGCCACTCCACCGAACCTTGATCCAGCTCAACTCACCCGACGACATGATCGGAAGGATCTCCGGCGTGACCCATATTCACTCGGAAGTAGGGCATCTTCTGCCGCTAGCTATCGCTCCAGCCCTGGCGGCTTCGATAGGCATCCAACCCACCCTGATCGCTGCTGGACTGCTGGTAACCGTCGGTGCGTTGATTTCTCTACCTACGGCAGGGCGCCTCGACCGGACCCGCGCGATGGCAGTTCCGAGGACCGGACTCCCCGATCCAAGCGACGAACCGAAGTCGGTTGGACACTGACGCCGTCGCAGACGGATTCATTCGAAATCTAGGAATTCTCAATCAATGGTTGGTTCCGTTATTCTGTGGTTGCCCCGCAACCACCGCAGGGTGTTTGCTTTCGGGGGTGGTGTAATCGGTAACACAGCAGGTTCTGGTCCTGTCGTTGAGGGTTCAAGTCCTTCCCCCCGAGCGAGACAAGAGTAAGTTCTTGTTTCACACGGTCCCGTCGTCTAGCGGCCTAGGACGCTGGCCTCTCAAGCCGGTAACGCCGGTTCAAATCCGGTCGGGACTACAAAACCCCTGTACAACCCATGTTTTGTCAGAGCATGCCCCTCTTCAGGGGACGGGTTGAGAGGCTGCTGTCAGACGCCGAGACACGCCTGATGCCGCGTATCGGATCAGGATCATGAATGCGTATTCGATCAAATCCTCGACCCGTGCGCCGCTCGGATGCGACGTCGACCACAACTCCAGATTGCTGAGGCGGTTGTCGAGACGTTCCCCGTTGCGATGATGGACCTGCTCGTCGGGCAGAAGGGGGCGCCCTAGAAACTCGGCCATGATCAGGCGATGCTGATGCGTCTTTTCTGTGTCGGCTAGATGCCGGAGGGCCTCCGGAATCGGGACCACAAGGTACCCGTGTTTGATCGACCCCTCACCCCTCGAGCGGGTCGCGATCCGGATTGGCTCGTCGGGGCGGGGATCGCCGGTCGCAAGTACCCGTTTGTAATGCGTCTGACAGAATCCTCGTGCCTTATGCGGTCTCTCGCACCCTTCCACGGAGCAGATAAGGGCGGTGTTGTTCAGCGGGCTTTCTCCGACTGTTCCCGTCCTGAGCAATCGTTGGTAATGACCATGGCAATAACCCTTGGCGTCCGTTGCGGCCATGCAGCCATCGACCGCGCAACTCGCCGATATGGGAGGTGACTCTGGCGGGAGTACACCGCCATTTCTCAGCGCTTGCCGATAGTGCATTTCGCAAAGCCCTCGAGAGGTCCTATCTCGATTGCAATTGGCGGCAGTGCATTTCTGTGCCATGGGAAGATGGTACGGAGCGGGTATGACAGAAATCTCTGCGCCGTTTCTGTCACCGATCTAGCATCGGGCGGTGCCAAATCCTCCCAAGATCCGTTACGAAATCGACCTGACCGGAACGAAATTTGACGTATTCCGGGAACCAGGTCACACGATTGGCCCCGATGACTTGCATCCGCTGGCACAATTGATGCTCGACGCCTATCGAGGAACAATCGACTCCGAGGATGAGAGCTACGAGGACGCGGTCGATGAGGTCTCCTCTTATCTTGAAGACACCCCTTTGCTCGACCATTCGTTCCAAATCAAATCAGATGGTCGCCCCGTATCGGCCGTTCTTGTCAGCCAAATCGAAGGCGACGCCTTTATTGGGTACGTGATGACCGATCCCGACCACAAAGGGAGGGGTCTTGCGACCGAGGTGGCCGGTCGTGCCCTGGCGAGCCTGGAGGCGGATGGTTACGAGCGGGTCGTCTTGTATATCACCCAGGGAAACAAACCCTCCGGGCGGGTTTTTAGGGGATTGGGTGCCGTGACTCGGGGTGAGGCTTAAGGCAACCCTTGGGCTTGGACTTGGTTGAGGATCTCTTCGACAAACAGGTCGCCGTCGGCGGTCTCGGTGTCGAACTGGCGATCGTCCGTCGCATTGGCGCCACCCTATCGCGCAAGTCGTAGGGGTCGACTAGTTTTCGGGCATGACCGATTGCTCGAATCCCGAAACGTCATGGCACAAGGTCGTCGAACTCGACGAGCTTCCTGAGGGTCGAGTTATGACCGTGACCGTCGGCCGACGGTCTATCGCATTAGCGAACTATCAGGGATCGTATGGAGCATTGGACAACAGGTGCCCCCATCAGGGTGGCCCGCTAGGTGAGGGTTCGATTGAGAAAGGGTGGCTGCGGTGTCCGTGGCACGGTTACGACTACAACCCGATCACCGGAGAACCGCCCGAAGGTTTCGATGACGCTCCGCCATGTTTCGCAACGGAGATTCGCGACGACGGCGTATACGTGGCACTTCCCTCTGAGCCCGAGCGGGTCAGGACTGTGAGCGATGTCCTCGTAGGCACCATGGTCAACTGGGGCGTCACCCATGTCTTCGGGATGGTGGGCCATTCCAACCTCGGATTTGCCGATGCGATGAGAGAGGCCGAGGGTCGGGGCGAACTGACCTACATCGGGATTCGTCACGAGGGGGCAGCTGCTTTCGCTGCCAGTGCCTACGGAAAACTGACGGGAAAACTCGGCGCCTGCTTTGCGATCGCCGGGCCCGGTTCGACCAATCTTCTGACAGGTCTCTACGACGCCAAGGTCGACGGTGCCCCGGTATTGGCGATATCCGGGCAGGTCCCCTCGAAGGACAAGGGTCGAGGCGCCTTCCAGGACCTAGATCTTGCGGCTGCTTTTTCCGGCGTTGCCGTGTACTCGCAGATCGTTGCTGCTGATTCCGACTACGCCGAGATCATGAATATGGCCTGTAAGAAGGCTTTGGTGGAAGGGGACGTTGGCCATCTCATGCTTCCCGACGAAGTGCAGGTGATGCCTTGCAAGGAAGCGGCGGGTGGACCAGAGGGTCGTGTCGGGAATCGGGAGACGGTACCCAGCGACGAGTTGCTCAATGACGCGATTCAGCTGATTACGGACTCGAAACGTCCCCTGTTCATCGTGGGCGCCGGGTCACGCTTCGATATGGCCCCGGTCATCGCTCTGGCAGAACGGATCGGTGCTCCGGTTGTCACTACTTTCAAAGCCAAGGGCCAGATCGCTGACAGCCATCCCCTCGGGTGTGGGGCTCTGGGTAGGAGTGGTACACCAGTGGCCTCGTGGTTCATGAATGAGAGCGACCTTCTGCTCGTCTTTGGAGCCAGTTTCTCCAACCACACCGGTATTGCTGAGTACAAGCCGACCATCCAGATCGACTACGACCCGATGGCCCTCGGCAGGTTCCATCCGGTTGACCTGCCCGTCCTCGGTCATGTTGCGGCCACCAGTAAGCGGCTAATAGAGATGCTGCCGGCAGAATACGAAACGGTCGATTGCGAGGGAGAAGTGGCCCATAGGTGGGACATTTGGAGGGAGGAGAAGGCCTCCCGCCGTGCGGACGACCGCGGGAACGGGGTTAACGCCGCAGCTATTTTCGACACGCTTGGCCGTCTCATCGATGATGACGCTGTGGTCGCCGTCGATGTCGGAAACAACACATATGCCTTTGGCCGCTACTTCGAAACCAAAGATCAGTCGGTCCTGATGTCGGGCTACCTGGGTTCGATTGGATTCGGTTTTCCAGCGGCGATGGGTGCCTGGGCGGCGGTTGGCGGGAACCGTCAGGTGGTGGCTGTTGCCGGTGATGGAGGGTTTGGCCAATACGCCATGGAGTTCACGACCGCAGTGAAGTACGACATGAACATCACTCTGATCCTTCTGGTCAATTCAGAATTAGGGAAGATCTCCAAGGAGCAGCGAGCTGCTCACTATGACGTTTGGCAGACCGAGCTCCTCAACCCCGGTTTCGCTGATTTCGGTAACAATTGTGGGGGTTTGGGAGTTCGAGTAGAAACGGTCGAACAACTCGAGTCGGCGATCTCCGAGGGTCTGAGATTCGACGGCCCGGCGATAGTCGAAATCATCACCGACCCACTACTCGTCTGAGTCTGGCTTTCGCTCCAGTCGGTCGAGATGGGCGAGAATGGCCGGGAGTGTTCGCAAATCTTTAGGCCTCCCGGCTGCCTCCTTGGAACGAGCGACATCGGCCAATGATGCAGTGGGTACGGAGACACCCTGGTAGTCGATGTCTACCCGGTGCTGGTTTAGATCGGCATAGCCGCCGGTCCCAGCTGGCTGCAGCGAGATGTCGAGAGGTCCTGCCGAGGTAAGGACATTGAGAACCATTAGTCCCTCGAGGTTCTGGTGCGTAAAACCGCCAGGAACGCCTACTGATTCACTCCCGTATCGAATTTCCGCTTTCAATTCGTTCAGCGCCGAGGCCAATTTCTTCAGGTTCGCAGGAGAGTTTTCTGGTGTGACGTCGACATCCAGCGTCGGCTGGACCGCCACTTCCCAAAGTTCGACGGCAAAGCCTCCGATCACGACAAAGTTCACATCGTGGCGTTGCAGAGCCTCGATCAGCCGTTTGGCGTCGACATCAGGTGTTGGCAACTATTTCCCTTTTACTCTTTGCAATCGGGCCTTAGCCAAGCGCTCTTTCTGATTCCTCTCAATGACCGTGCGCTGGCGAGGGCTCAGCATCTTTAGATAATTGGACATGTCTTCATCGTGAGTTTCAAGAGGTTCGAGTTTGATCCGGAGTTCCAACCCTGCAGCCCGAATCAGACGTTGGAGCGTCTCCATCGTCGGGTCTTTCTTCCCGGTCTCATATGCTGACACCGCTTGTTGGCTGACGCCGGCGAGTTCGGCGAGACTCTGTTGGGAGAGTTTCGCTTTGCTCCGAGCCAGCCGAAGCAATCCGGCGGCCAGGGTTGGTGCAGGTTCATACTTGCTCACAGACTGAATCCTATCACATACAAAGGGTTGTTTACATACGATAGGCTGTAAACAACCTTTCGTATGTTTCCACTCGTTTTAGCTGAAAAAGCTTGTTCCCCTATACTCGCCGCCGCTCCCATTCCTTTTCTTTCCTTCGGAGGTTGTCTCAAAATGACGGACACAATTCTGTACATCGCGCTTGGCGCGGGCGTTCTCGCCCTTCTCCTCGCGGTCTACTACACCCGGGTCGTGCTCGCCGCCCCGCGTGGCAACGAACGGATGATCGAATTGTCCGACGCGATTCGCGCCGGATCGATGGCCTTCATAAAACGCGAATACACCTGGATCTCCGTGTTTGTGGTGGTGATGGCTGTGCTCATCGGCACCCTCCTCGACTGGGGTGCTCCCTGGGGAGCCGTCGCCTACATATTTGGTGCCGCCCTATCAGCGACCGCCGGTTTTATCGGAATGAGAATCGCCACCGCGGCCAACTCCCGAACCACCGAGGCTGCCCGTACGGGCGGCATCACTGCCGCGCTGCCCGTCGCCTTTCGGGGTGGTGCGGTCATGGGATTCACCGTCGCCGGCCTCGGGCTAATTGGCGTCGGCGTCGGGTTCTGGCTGTTTGGGGTGGGTGGCCCACTCGAGGACCCGAATTGGGTTGATATCGTGACCGCCATCGGGCTTGGCGGATCATCGATTGCCCTATTTGCCCGTGTTGGCGGTGGTATCTACACCAAGGCTGCCGACGTCGGTGCCGATCTCGTCGGCAAGGTGGAAGCGGGGATCCCCGAAGACGACCCCCGTAACCCAGCCGTTATCGCCGACAACGTTGGTGACAATGTCGGTGACGTCGCCGGGATGGGTGCTGACCTGTTCGAGTCCTACGTCGGATCGTTAGTTGCTCCCGTTGCTTATTCCGCCCTCGCTTTTGGGGGCCTGGCATTCCAGGCCGAAGCGATCATCTTTCCTCTCGCAGTCGCCGCCCTGGGGATGTTTGCGTCAATCATCGGATCGTTTTTGGTCAAGGCCAAGGACGCCAGTCATCTTGCCGCAGCGCTCCATCGGGGAACCAACTTCGCGATGATCGTGACCGCCGCCGGTGTCGCCGGGCTCGCCTACTGGGTGTTTGGCGATCTAATTGAGAATTGGGTCGGCATCTGGATCGCGGTGTTGGCCGGTCTTGTGGTGGGTTGGTTTGTCGGCAAGATCTCCGAGTGGTTCACCTCAGACCACTACAAGACGGTCAAAGAGATAGCTCGTCAGTCGCAGACTGGCCCCGCCACCGTCATCATCTCGGGAATCGCCGAAGGCATGCGCTCGGCTGCTTTTTCGGTAATGGTCGTCGCCGCCGGGATCGGGGCCGCCTTCTGGGCCGGCGATTGGGCCATGGGAGAAGGTGGCGGCATCTACGGCGTGGCTATTGCAGCTATCGGCGTTCTGGCAACGCTGGGTATCACGATTTCGGTTGACGCCTACGGTCCGATCGCCGACAATGCCGGCGGCATCGCCGAGATGGCCCATCTCGACCCCGAGGTTCGGCAGGCGACCGACGCACTCGACTCTTTGGGTAACACAACCGCCGCAGTCGCCAAAGGTTTCGCCATTGCTTCTGCGGCGGTGACCTCCCTTGCGTTGTTCAACGCATTCATTCGCGCCGTGGGTCTCGAGCAGATCGACATCGCTTCGGCGCCGGTCACGATCGGGCTGTTCCTCGGCGCCATGTTCCCGTTCCTTTTTGCCGCTCTCACTATGAACGCCGTGGGCCGAGCAGCGGGAAAGATGATTGACGAGGTGCGCAGGCAGTTCCGTGAGATCCCGGGGCTCAGGGAAGGAGACCCGGATGCCAAGCCCGACTACACCACCTGTGTCGATATCGCCACCACCGGTGCACTCCGTGAGATGGTGATCCCGGGTGCGCTGGCGATAGTCCTTCCGCTGGCGGTCGGGTTCTATGACGTCGAGATGCTCGGTGGTCTGCTCGGGGGTTCATTGGTGACCGGTTTCCTCCTCGCCATTTTCATGGCCAACGCCGGAGGAGCTTGGGACAACGCAAAGAAGTTCATCGAGACCGGTGCCTATGGCGGCAAGGGCAGCGACTCCCATAAGGCAGCTGTTATCGGTGACACCGTGGGTGACCCATTCAAGGACACTTCCGGCCCCGCAATGAATATCGTCATCAAGGTGATGACAATTGTCTCTCTCATCTTCGCTTCCGCCTTCGTTTGATGGCTCTGCGGCCATGAAGACGGTCACGTTCGTCAGACACGCCGAGTCTGCGGCTAACGCCGCCGGTATATGGAATGGACGCTCCGACGGCCCTCTTTCCGAGACGGGCTTGGCACAACTCGATTCACTAGGAAAACGTTTCTCATTGAATCAGTTCGATGTTGTGGTCTCCTCTCCGCTGCGACGGGCGCAACAAACTGCTGCATCCTTCGCCGATGATGTCGTCATCGACGATGGCTTCACCGAATTGGACCTGGGTCGATGGGAGGGCTCGTCAGGAGATGAGGTTCGGAGCCGGGACGGTGAAGCCCTCCAAGCGGCCGTCAGCGATAAGAGCCAGCCTTTTGGAGACAATGGAGAAAGCCTCGAGCAAGGGGGAAGGAGAATCGCCTCGGCGGTCGACCGGTTGGTGGAGTCGATGCCGGACGGTGGCTCGGCCGCTGTTGTCACACATGGCGGGCTACTCCAGACCTATCTGAATCGATTTCTCCCTGGAGGCGGACATCGGGTCCACGCTTTCGTTGACAACACGTCAATCACCAGGATCAAGACCTATAACAACCGTCCCCGGTTGGCGGTGTTCAACGATACCGGGCACCTCGGGCCGCTTTCAGCCGAGGTCAAGAAGTCTCTCGAATCCGGAGAACCCGTACTCGCTTTGGTGCGGCATGGTCGGACCCGTGCCAACGTCGAACAACGATGGCAGGGGCAGCGTGACTGGGACCTCGACGAGTTGGGATATGTCCAGGCCAAGGCACTAGCGGAGTACTACGGGCAATGGGGCACCGTGTTCAGCTCTCCCCTGAAACGGGCACACCACACCGCAAACCACATTGCGTCCGGGATCCCAACTGTCATCGAGGATCTCCAGGAATTGAACATGGGAAAGTGGGAGGATCTCACCAGCGACGAGATCGACGCACAGTTCCCCGGAGTGCTGGAGAGTATCTACCAGGGCGGCAACGACCTGCCCCGCGGCGAGACCGGGGAGACCTGGGCCCAACTCACCACCCGATTCCGGTCGGCCGTTGATGCTGTACGCGTCGCCGAGGGTGAGCCCACGGTGATTGTTGCGCACGGAGGCGCCATCCGGGCCTACATTTCGTCGCTTACAGCGACCAAGGACACCCACGCCGAGTCGTTGTACACCGTTGCCAATACCAGCGTCTCCCATGTTGCCCTTACTCCCAACGGGCCAATGATTCTGGATTACTCGGTTGCGCCCCACATAGAAGGTCTCGATGTCGACGGCTGATTACGACTCCAAGAAGTATGCAATGGTCAACCGGTGGGATCCTTCCCATCTGGAGAAGATCGATAGGTTGCTCCCCCTGGCCGAGGGAACCAGGGTCCTCGAGGTCGGGTGTGGCCGCGGTCATCTCACCAACCATCTCGGGGAGCGGGGGATTGACATCGTGGGGATCGACGCCAACCCCAATGCGTCAGAGTTGGCCGAGGGCGATCGGGTGTTGTACATGATGGCCGAGGATCTCAAGTTTCCCGACGACGAATTCGACGCCATCGTGTCGGTCCACGCCATCGAGCACATCCCTCCCCTTGAAGAAGCGTTTTCCGAAATGGTCCGGGTTCTCAAGCCGGGTGGGAAGGCGCTGTTTATCTATCCGGCTGAGCCCATCATGGGTCTCTACGCGATCCCCACTGCGGTGATTCTCCACGGCAATCCCTTGAAGGCCCGTGAGGTTCACTGCCACAAACTGTCTCCCAAAAAAGTCCGGGCCCTGGCCGAACCGCTCGGCCTCACCGAAACCCACCACGAGTTCAACCTTTGGAAGTCACCCCAATTCGTCTCCGTCTTTGAAAAATCCCGAACCGGCGGATGAGAGTGCCACATATGGCACTATGCGCGGAGAGATCGCGTGACTAGTCACTTGCCCACCGATTCCAGGTAGGTTGATCCAGTGTTCACCTGCGAGGACTGTGGCAAACAGTTCAACCTTCCCGAGTCAGTTCGAGAAAAGTATCCCGATTGGACCCCCCGTCAATGCCTCGATTGCCGAAGCAACGACAATGACTCTGTGAAGAAGGACCGCCCGCCCTCGAAAAGCAAGAATCGCGATCTAACCATTGCGGAAGTCCTTAGTTCTTTCACGGAGGGACCCGATACCGGTGTCTTCACCGACGGTGCCTCGGAAGGTAATCCCGGTCCCGGAGGCTGGGGTGCCGTGTTGGTGGTCGACGGAGAGATCGCAGGTGAAGTGATGGGCTCCGACGGTTATACGACCAATAACAAAATGGAACTGACCGCCATGATCGCCGGCCTGAAGATGCTCCCCCGAGACGCGGACATCGACGTCTATACCGATTCCAAGCTGATTGTCGACACCCTCAACGATTGGGCGAAGAAGTGGCGCGCCAACGGATGGAAGAAAAAGTCCGGCCCGGTGGCGAACCTCGAACTGGTCAAGGAGGCATTTGCCTTGGCCGAGGAACGCCCGAACGTCAGGGTCAAGTGGATTCGAGCCCACAGTGGCTACCGGTGGAATGAGTATGCCGACTCGCTGGCAACCTCATACCGGCGGGACCGGCATTGACCGCAGCCGGGTCAGTTGATCGGGAATATCTGCTGTCATGGCTGGAGATTGCTCGCGACTCGCCGCTGTACTTTGAATTGATTGGTGGTGTTGTCGACTCTCCAGAACTCCTGTCGGTGCTCCGCCGGATCCACAGCCAGCCGCCGCCCAACGTGTTTCTTGGAGCGATTCACTATTTGCTCATGAAGGGGGCGGATTCGCCTCTTCGGGGTTTCTATCCGTCCATCGTGGATGACCCTCAGCCAATAGCCGGGGTGGCGGAGCCGTTCCGCGAGTTTGTACTGGCTCATGAGGATCAGATTGTCGACATCGCGAATAGCCGACTCACCCAGACCAACGAGAGTCGGCGATGTGTGGCCTTGCTTCCAGCCGTGATGGCCGCCCAGCTCGGGCGTTTCCACCTCATTGACCTTGGCACCAGTGCGGGGCTCAATCTCGCCATGGATCGCTATCGATATGACTGGGATGGTTTGAAGTGGGGCCCGGAATCCCCGGTTGACCTGGCAACCGAGGTACGAGGGGACCGGCCCCAATTGCACAACATCGAGATCCTGAGCCGGACAGGTCTCGATCTGAATGTGCTCAGGCCTGGAAACCCAGACGATCGGCTCTGGCTCGACGCTTTGATATGGCCCGAACAGCATGAGCGACGTCACAGGCTACGAGCTGCAATGGCCGTAGCGACGCAAGTAGAAGTGGAACTGATCGAAGGTGATGTTCTAGACCTTCTCTCGGGTGTTCTCCGAGGTCTACCTGGCGACGAACCAGCGATCATCGTCAATAGCTTTATTCTCAACCAATTCGAAGCGGCCCAGCGCGAGTCCTTGGTCGATCTGATCGACGAGGAACGAGCGAAACGACGGATCTTCCGGGTGTCGCTAGAAATTCTCCAGATCGAAGACCCGTTGCCCCGGTTGGAGATCGGGGAGGAGCCCACCCTGGTCCAACTCGGCACGGCGCACCACCACGGTGAGTGGATCGATCTCCGATACGGTGCGGGGTCGTAGCTCACGGAGGGCGACGACAAGTGCCGTTCTCTTCTCGTATAGCGCCACATATGGCGCTCTGGGCCGCCGGTTCGCTTTTTAGGTGCGGCCGTAGACCGGGATTAACGCGCCGGTCATTACGCCGGACTCCTCGGTGAGGATGAATTCGGCAACGGCGGCGATTTCATCTGGAGTCGGCCAGTGAACATAATCGGCGTAGGGCAGCGAATCCCGGGTCGCCGGGGTGTCGATGACCGAGGGCATGATCACGTTCGCCGTGATATTGGCGTCTGCGACTTCGTCAGCGACTGATTTCCCCAACGCGACCACGCCGGATTTAGCGATGTTGAACGCCCCCTGGCCGGTGGGGAAATCGAGAGCTCCCCGGCTCCCCACCAAAACGATCCGACCCCACCCGGCAGTACGTAAGTGGGGAATAACCGCCCGAACTGCGTAGAAAGCGGAGCGCAGGTTGAGATCGAGCATCCGCTCGAACCTGACATCGTCGGTCTCTTCGACGTCACGCCCACCTGCCCACCCGCCGACGAGAGAGCACAGGCCATGGATTTCGCCCCATTGATGCGAGACTTCGGCCATAAAGTCCCGGACTGCGCCGGAATTGGTGGCGTCGAGCCTGGTCAGCGTCAGTTCGTCGTCGGAGGTGTCGAACTCCTCTTCGAATTTGGTGGCTTCCTCGGGCAGGAGATAGGTGACGGCGAGGCGGTAGTCGCCGCCGATCAGCCGTTTGACCAAGGCGGTTCCCAAGCCGCCGGTGCCACCGGTGAGCACAATCGTTTTCTTCACTGAATTCCTTGGTTGATCTAAACCCACTCTAGATTTGCCGGCGACCATTTAGTGGACAACACCACCATCAACGAACGACTCCAGCCAGAGACCGTTGGGGTGGGTTCGCGCCGAGTTGAGATCCTCCGGGGAATCCAGATCATGGAGCAGTCCCGTTCGGATCACCACTGCCGGTTCAATGAGGCGCCCGAGATGGCGATGAAAGCTCCCCGGCCCGTACGAGAAGTCAATTGAACCGGAGGAGGAGACTGCGGTCGTGCCGCCATCGGACGAGGGGGAAATCACCGAGCGTTCTTCGCCTGCCAGCGTCGCAAGAGTGGTCAGATCGTCTGACTTGATGAGAGGTATGTCGGAGTGAAGGACGATCCACTGCAAACTCATCGACCGGGCCCAGCCCACCCCATCAGTGGCAGCTTGGTCCAGGCCAGGTCCCGATTCCGGAATAACGACGAGGCCCGCGACTATCGCCCAATCCGTGACGTCGGGGTCAGAAGTGATCACCGCGGGAATCAGACCTGCTGATTCGACTGCTTCGATGGTCCTCTCAGCCAATGCCGTGGCAAGTCGAAATCGCTGATCCTCGGAGAGCACCCTGGCGAGTCGCCCCTTCCCGGAGGCGAACGAGCGTATGGGGATCAGGGCGGTAACCGGCACGACGAAAGGCTAATGAAGGAATAGCCGGGCCAGCGATTCGTTGTCACTGGGTACAACTACCAGGAGAATTCCCCACCATGGCCAAGGCAATATGGAACGAAAAAGTGATAGCCGAGTCGGACACCACGGTGGTCGTCGAGGGCAACCACTACTTTCCAGCCGACACGATTAACACTGAGTTCTTTCAAGAGTCGTCAATGTCGACGGTTTGCCCTTGGAAAGGCACCGCCAGTTATTACGACGTCGTCGTCGATGGTGAAGTCAACAAGGGAGCTGCCTGGTACTACTCCGAGCCCAAGAACGCCGCCGCAAATATCAAGGACTATGTTGCTTTTTGGCGGGGTGTTCGGGTTTCGGCCTAGTCGATCAACCGGGCCGCGAGAAGACCAGCGACGAGACCGTAAATACCCGCGACGAGATCATCCGCGATGATTCCGACCGCGCCTGAGACATCCTCGGCCCGAGCCACTCCCGGGAATCGGTGCTTGTAGATGTCGGCCAGACGGAAGACGACTAACGCAACCATGGCGGGTATCCAGGTAAGGCTGATCACTGCGAGGAAAACGCCGGCAGCCTCGTCGATGACGATCCAACCCGCATCCCCCTCAGAATCGACCAGACCGCTAATCGACCAGAGGGCCAGCAAGGTCACTGCGACGGTCGCTCCCACCTGGTAGGCAACTCCGAAGGTCCCAATCCAAACCGCGAGCGGGAAGGCGAAGAGCGAACCAACGGTCCCCGATCCTGACGCGGAACCTCGCACCTTGGTGAGGATCAGTCCCGTTCCAAACCACGAGGCGACAACTCTTTTCACCGACGACAGGGTAGGGCCGAACGGGGAGGTCTCCGCATCGTTTACGATTAGAAGATGGAACAGGCAAAGTACATCTGGGATGACGGAGAACTGATTCCCTGGGAAGAGGCAACAGTTCATTTTCTCTCCCACACTCTCCACTATGGGACGGGTGTCTTTGAGGGCATCAGGGCTTACGAGACAGCCGACGGGTCCGCGGTGTTCCGTCTCCAAGAACACATGGTGCGGCTTGAGGCTTCAGCGCGGGCCTACGGAATTCCGATGGCCTGGTCGGCGGACGACCTCAACAAGGCGACCCTCGATCTGCTCCGGGCCAACGACCTGACCGGTGCCTACATCCGCCCGTTGGTGTTTCATGAATTGGGCCAATTCGGCCTCAATCCAGCGGGGAGTCGGGTGCGCACAATGATGGCTGCCTTTTCGCTCGGCAGCTACCTCGGTGAAGACGGGGTTGCCAACGGAATCCGTACCAAGGTCAGTTCCTGGCGACGTATTTCTCACGCCGAACTCATACCCACCGCAAAAGGCGCCGGGGGTTATCTCAACTCGGCCCTTGCCAAGTCGGAGGCGGTCCGGTCGGGTTATGACGAGGCCGTCATGCTCAACGGCAACGGCATGGTCTCCGAGGGAAGCGGGATGAACATCTTCCTCGTAATGGGGGACCGTGTGATCACTCCTTCGGTTTCGTCTGGGATTCTCAAGGGAATCACCCGGGATTCGGTTGTCGAGTTGTTGGTCGATGCCGGCTATGCCGTGACTGAGGTAGAGATTCCCCGCGGCCTTCTCTACATGGCCGATGAGGTTTTTCTCACCGGGACCGCTGCCGAGGTCACCCCTGTTGTCGAAATCGACGATCGTGTTGTGGGTTCTGGAGCGCCGGGGCCTGTCACCGCTAAGGCAAAGGATCTATTTTCCAAAGCAGCCCGAGGTGAACTCGAGCAATATCGCCACTGGCTCGAGGCGGTTTAGGAGATGGGCCAGCAGCCCAACCTCGAATTGGTCGAGTCCGATCTACCGAGAAAACAGGCAGAACCGGCACCGCCGGATCGGTGGCGGCCGACCAAGGTTGGCCTGATCACCACACCCGAGGAGAAGCCAAGCGGTGGCCTTTTCGGGTATACAGGGCCCGACCCCGGTTGGGCATTGAGACTTCTGTCGGCGTATGCATTGCCCGCCGACGATCCGAACTTGGAGTCCGTGGTCGCAGGTCTCACGATGGCCCGAGCGGCCGCGCTAGGTCGGGCCGCGGTCCGGGGAGATATCGACGTTGCGTTGGCTCTGTGCGGTTATGACCCGCAAGCACCGGAATGGGTCGTGGAACGTCGTGAGCGGTGGCTGGCGGCGGCTCCTCATGACAAACGGCCGGGCGAAACAGCGGTGGCCGATGTCGATTCCGACGTTCTCATTAAGAGCCTCGACCAGATTCGCGTTTTCTTGAGCCATCCGAATCAGGTTTCGAAGTCCGACAGCACTACCGCCTAACTACCGTTCTTTCCAATGAAGATTGTTCGTTTCAAATCGGGTGACGACATCGCGT
>JBGTGL010000199.1:0-26056 GCA_041746755.1 Acidimicrobiia bacterium
TCTTCGCCAGGTCCCAAATCTCTACATCGAGTCCGGCCGATTCGGCTTCCGCCTTGATGACCTTCGCAATCCCGGCAGGCGCCTTGTCCATCGCCGGGGTGCTTGTCCAGGTACGGGATAGGTTGGTTGCCTCCACTCCGATCAGTGCTTTGTCGATGTCGTCTTGATCCACTCCTGGGAGATCGACCACCTTTACCTTGAGCTCGCCATCGGGCTTGGTCTTGTAGGCCCGGTATTGATAGCTGCCGAGAGAAAGCCCTTCCACCACAGCTCTGACGGTGCCATCCAGTTCAACCTCTGCGAGGAGGCACACCGCCGACTTCGTCCTTACCGCCCGTACCGCGTTTCCGGAAGCAGCCCGAAGCGATTCGAAAGTGATTTCGTCACCAAGACCGACCACCACAGCTATCCCCGCTTGAACAGGGGCGGTGAGAATCTGGCCGGCTTTACCTTCAAACCCGCTGGCGTCAATGAGACGTTGATCTATCTGACCGAAGATGTCCTCGGAACCAGGAGCAGGGGTCAGGCTCGACATTGCACCGATGATGACTGTGCGATCTGCAAGTTCTGTCTCCGACGAGACACCTTTGATTTCAACCACTTGAGTTCCTCTCTATGCGAATGGCCCCAGACCGACCACCATGGCGCGGCCCAGAAAGACTGCGCCAAGCGTGGTCAGAACTGCCAGATATGACAAACCGGTGGCTGCCATCACACCGGAATATGCCGGATAGCGAAGTGACGCGATCACGGCAACCATGAGAATCACTGAAGTGGCAACCAGGGCCCAGTAGGCAACAGTGCCCCCACCACCGGGGAAACCAAATCCGACAGACAAGACGAGGCCGTCGAGTACCAAACCGACAATGGCTGCGATCGCCAACGACCGCAACGCCCATCTGGGGAGACGCGGGTCGACCAGATACCAATGTCCCAGAGCCATTTCGCCGGTGACCCCACCGAGTGCCGCCGCCGCCGACAAAGTGGGTATCCAACCACCGAATAGTGACGCCTCGATCAACAGGGAAAGGCCACCAATGGCGAGGAGGACACCGGCGAACGGGCGATTTCGGGCCCATACCAGACCGAGGAGCACCAGAAGGAGGCCGGCTCTCCCCCACCAGGCACCATCGGCGAGGGACGCGGGAAGGGCGATTACGGAGGCGACACCAGCTGTCAGCCAGGTGAACCCGGGACCGACGATCTGTGCCAGGGAAATGTAGGCCACCACGAGGGTAAGGCCGGCACCCCAAGCGAGAAGTATGAACTGCGGATCGGCAATGGTCGCTAACTCAGTGGGCACGGCGAGGCATCATATGCCGCAATGAACGATTCGCAGCCATCGGTGTCAGTGGTGATCCCGGGATTCAACGCGGCATCGATGATTCCGAGGGCCATCGAATCGGTCCGTAATCAGGACTACGCGAACATAGTTGAGGTCATCGTTGCCGCGGGCGATGCGGAGACCGCCAGAGTCGCCACGGACCTCGGTGCAGATGTGGTTTCCAATCCCAGCACCAGAACCCCCGATGCCTTGAATTTGGGTATCGCTCGAGCGTCCGGAAGTGTTGTCGTGCGCTGCGATGCCCAATCGATGCTGCCGTCCACCTACGTTTCGAGGGCAGTGGAGACGATGGTTCGGACCGGAGCTACCAATGTCGGCGGCATGCAAATTCCGGTTGGTACCACCTTTTGGGAACGGGGAATCGCAGCGGCGATGTCCTCGCCACTGGGATCAGGTGACGCCCGGTATCGCACCGGTGGGAGCGAGGGCTCGACGGAAACTGTTTATCTCGGGGTGTTCGATAAGGAGCAAATCGAAGATCTGGGCGGATTCGACCCGGAATTTGCCCGCAACCAGGACTACGAATTGAACCATCGCATCATCGAATCAGGCGGCATCGTCTGGTTCGACCCAACACTCCAAGTGGAATACCGGCCACGTGGTTCGCTGGGAGAACTGTGGAGCCAGTACTACCAATACGGGCGGGCCAAGAAGCAATTTGCCCGACGTCATCCCGGATCACTCCGCTGGCGCCAGTTGGCACCACCTCTCCTCGTGATCGCTCTGCTGCTCAGCTTGGTAGCGGCATATTGGGTCCCGTGGGCGCTGTTGGTGCCTGCCGGCTATGCAGTTGGGCTGACCCTTGGGACCCTTTTCACCCGAGGAAACGCAGGAACTATTCCCGCCCTTGCGGTGATGCACATTTCGTGGGGACTCGGATTCTTGACCGCTGAACCGAAGCGAGTGGTGGGAGCCTGAGATGAAGGTGACAATCGTTACCTCGGGCCACTGGGATGGGGATCCTCGCCTCAACCGGCACGTCAGATACTTGAGGGAGGCTGGCTTCGAGGCTGAGCTGCGGACATTCGCCTCAGGAAATCGTGGAAGGATTTCGAAAGCGTTTGGCGCACTGGCGGCCATCACGAACACAAACTCCGACATCGTCCTTCTCCCTGATCCGGAGCTCTTTGTCGCCGGCTCGATCGCGGCGCGGTTTAGAGGTATCCACCCGGTGATCGATATCCATGAGGATTACCCAAAAGCGGTGACATCACGAGCGTGGATACCGGTGCTTCTCAGACCGATAGCAAGATTGCTCGCCCGCACGAACGACTGGTTGGGGCGAAAGATCGCAGGTGCGACAATGGTGGCAGCCGAGGAGCTGGCGACACCGGGGGCCCATGTCGTGCTCAACATACCCAACCCGGACGATTTCGATGGATCCGGCAACCACCTGGAAATCATCCAGGCAGTGTATGTCGGCGATGTGACCGCGGAGCGAGGCGCTTTGGAGATTGCGGATCTCGCCAGACGCCTTCCCGGCATTCATTTCCTGGTAATTGGACGAGCCGATGCTGACCTGTTCCGAGAGATGACATCCCGATCAGGAAACTCACCGAACCTGGAGCTCGTGGGTCGATTGGAACACAAGGACGCGTGGGAGCGCGCCAGAGGGTCGATCGCCGGGCTCTCGCTGCTCCGCCCATTGCCTGCCTATTCAGAAGCGATCGCTACCAAACTCTGGGAATACGCGGCCGCCGGGATACCTCCAGTGGTTACCGACCTGCCCGGGCAAAACCGATTCGTGTCCGCCGTCGATAGCTCCCTAGCTGGGCAGTCATTGGACGATTTGGCCGGGATAATCCAGCGTCTGGCCGAGGATGAGGAATTTCGGGCACGGGTCACAGAAACGGCACGCGCTGTTGTGGTCGAACACTGGTCGGATTCTCGGCCCGACCTGGCTGTTGTTCGCGCTGTCAGCCTCTCCCAATCGTGATGAGTAGTGGCTCTGAGTCGCCCCACGCTTCTCGATCCAGAACTCCCCTACCGTCGAAGACCACCGAGACTCCAGGGAGATCGTCCGCTGTCAAAGCGCGATACTCGCTGTGATCGGCCTGAACAATAGCGGCGGCGATGGGACCTCCATCCCAAGGCTCGAAACCCAAAGCGGCGATTTCGGCTTCGTCGTATAAGGGGTCGGTCGCAAGGGGCAATGCCCCGCTAGCTAACAAGGCAGTGTTGATTGAAAAGGCACCCGAATATGCTGTCTCCTTGACCCCACCGCGATAAGCGACACCGAGGATGAGAACCCGTTTGCCCTCGATCCCGCCAAGGGCGGTGGCCACCGATGCCACCACCCGCTCGGGAACAGCAAGGTTTACCTCCCGAGCGGTCGACACCAAGCGAGCCTCTGGGTCACCTGCCAGATAAAAGCGCGGATAGACAGGAATACAGTGGCCGCCGACGGCGACACCCGGGCGATGGATGTGAGAAAAGGGCTGGCTGTTCGACGCTTCGATTACTTCAATTACGTCGATACCCGAAGCCTCCGCGTGCCGGGCAAATTCATTGGCCAGGGCAATGTTGACATCGCGATACGTAGTCTCGGCGAGCTTGGCCATCTCGGCGGCCTCAACAGAATTCATTGCCCAAACGCCATTAGGACGGGCGAGATCGGGCCGTTCGTCGAAGTCGAGGATTGATTCATAAAACTCGACTCCGGCACTTGTGGAGATGTCATCAACACCGCCAACGAGCTTCGGGTAACGACGAAGGTCGGCAAAAATACGCCCCGAGAACACCCTCTCTGGTGAGTGGACCAGGAAGAAGTCCTGACCCACGACCATCCCGGTTAGATCCTCGATCATCGGGCCAAATCTGTTTCTAGTGGTGCCGATCGGCAATGTGGTCTCATAAGACACCAACGTCCCTGGCTGCAATCCTGAGGCGATATCTCGGGTTGCAGCATCCATCGCCCTGAAGTCAGGGACTCCGTCGGCATCCGTCATCAAAGGCACGACAACAATCACGGCGACTGACTCCGCTACTGCAGCCGCGGTATCGGTGGTGGCAGTCAAGAGCCCTAATGCAAGCACCTCACGCAACTTCGACTGAAGACCGGTTTCGCCAGGAAAAGGTTCCACGCCTCCATTTACCTGCTCGACAACGTGCTCAGAGATATCGGCCCCAGAAACCTTATGGCCCTTGGACGCTATCTGCACTGCCAGGGGAAGGCCTATCTTCCCCAACGCCACTACCGCGACGTTCATTGTCCGCCTCCGATGATCTCTTCTGCCACCTCGAGAATCGCCACGCCCTCGTCAAGGGTCACGATCCCTTCGGCAGAACCGTTGGCAATCGCCTCCCGAAATGCCTCATGCTCCACGATCAGAGGCTCCCGCTTCGAGAAGGCATAGGTGACCGTGTCACCCTCACTCACTCCGCGCAGGATCGCCAGCTGATCCCACTCCCGGTCGACCACGTCCGCGTTGGAATGAAAACGGAGATCTCCGGAAAGAAGATCGACAACAAAGGCTCCCTTTTCACCCAACACAGTTACTTTCCGACGCTTGACGGGGCTGAGCCAATTCACATTTAAAGAGACGACGACGCCATTCTCCAAAGCTCCTACTGCAACCACCAGATCCTCATGCGGTCGACCCATCTTGTGGGCGATCCTTCCCGATATCTCGGCAAATGGTGCCCCACCGACCCAAGACGCTATATCGATGTCGTGCGTGGCGAGATCCTTGACCACTCCCACATCGCTGATTCGGCTCGGGAATGGTCCAACCCGTTCGGTAGCGACCGAAATCACACGGCCGAGTTGTCCTTGCTCGAGCCGTCGACGCATCTCTTGTAGCCCGGAGTTGAAGCGTTCGACGTGACCGACCGCACCAACAATGCCGTCCCGGTCGAACGCGTCGCGTACCTCTCTGGCAGCAGTGACAGAATCGGCCAATGGCTTTTCGATCAACGTGTGGACACCCTCATCGGCCAACCGAAGGGCAATCTCGCGGTGGTGAATTGTCGGAACTGCGACGATGGCTGCATCCACCCCCCTCGCGATCAATTCGTCCATCTCCGAGAAGACCGATCCCCGCCGCACTGCCGAATGACGATCGCCCATCGGGTCGACGGCACCAACGAAGTCGACATCTTTCGACTCAGAGAGTATCCGGGCGTGATGTCTCCCCATCAGACCTAGTCCAATCAAGCCGAATCTCATCAAAATTCGACCCGATTCAAGGTCTCAACTATGAGATCGATCTCCGGGTCCGCAAGATCAGGGCGAATCGGAATCGAAACGACCCTTCCTGTGAGATTCTCGGTCACCGGCAAATCGTATTTCGGGCCCTGATACGGCCGTTGTTCATGGGTGCCGGTCGGGTAGTAAATGCCATGACCGATCGAGGCGTCTTGCAATGCTTCGAGAACTGGTTGGCGATCCAGGGGAGAAAGTGTGTACTGATGAAAGACATGCTCAGCGAGGTCTCTTTCGAAAGGAAGGCCGATGGCCGGATTCAGCCGTTCTCGATATATTGCGGCGATTTCCCTACGACGGGCAGTCCAATCTGCAACTTTGGCCAACTGAACCAGGCCGATAGCACCTTCGATCTCGGTCATTCTCTCGTTCAAGCCGACCATCGGGTGAACATATCGCTCCGACATCCCCTGGTTGCGGAGCATTCGTGCCCGGTCCGCGAGGCCATCATCGTTTGTTGTGATCATCCCTCCTTCGCCGGTAGTCATGTTCTTGGTGGGATAGAACGAGAATGCCCCGAAGCGTCCAACGTTTCCGGCATGCAAGCCGTCAGTCGTCGCCAGATGCGCCTGTGCAGCGTCTTCAATGACGTCGATGTCATGCTGGGATGCCAGCTCCATTATCTCGGCCATCGGCGCCATCTGACCGTACAGATGCACAGGCATTACTCCCCTCGTCCTGTCGGTTATCGCCGGTTCGATGTTCTCGGCGTGGATTGTGAAGTCGTCTGGGTGGACATCGACGAATACCGGGTCGGCCCCCACCATGCGAACCGAGTTCGCGGAAGCTGCAAAAGTGAACGAAGGGACGATGACCTCGTCGCCGGGACCGATTCCGGCGGCGAGTAGGCCGATGTGGAGGGCCGCGGTACCGCTACCAACGGCAACAGCATGCCCCGAACCAACTGTCTCGGAGAATTTACTTTCAAACTCCTTCACTCTTGCCCCGGAGGCGAGCATTCCGCTGCGAAGCACGGTGACGACTGCCTCGATCTCCTCTTCACCGATCATCGGTTTCGACAAAATGATCAAGTCAACTCCAACCTTCCGTCGATCTCGACAAATCGCTTCCCGTCAACCGGATCGATGAGTTCATCACCTTCGGTCTCCAGTCGCTGTCCAGAGAACCCCACCCAACCGACCTGGCGTGCCGGACTGCCGACCATTAAGGCGTGCGCAGGAACATTTTTGGTGACAACCGAACCAGCTGCAACCAATGCCCAAGCCCCAATCTCGACACCACCGAGGACAACCGAACGTGCTCCGATCGCCGCACCATGACGAACTGTGGCACCGCGAGACTCCCAGTCGGAAGCCGACTTCAGCGATCCGTCAGAATTGATTGCTCGGGGAAAAGTGTCGTTGGTGAATACGACTGCCGGACCTACAAAAACGCCATCTTCGAGCACTGCCGGAGCGTAGACCAGCGCGTTGTTCTGAATCTTGCAGTTGTCTCCAACCACGACCCCCGCATCGATGTACGCACCACGGCCGATGATGCAGTTCTCCCCGATGATGGCGTTTTCCCGGATCTGGGCGAGATGCCACACGCTCGCCGTCTCGGCGACTGTGGCGCGTGGGTCTATATCTGCTGTTTCGGCTTTCATCTGGATCGACTCCGATGGTAGACGGGACCACGGAATCTGAAGGAGATCGTTTCGCTGGCCCACTAAGTCGGCAGAGCAACCGCCACTCCCGCAGGGGAGCAGACTTCGGGGCGGGACGGTTTCGCGGGCATTGGAGGGTCGCCGCCGCCCCGCTGTTTCCCGCGAGTATCCGATTCAATTCACGTCTAGACTCGCACGGAAATTCTAGAGGATGGCAATTCATCGTATTGAAGCAATGGTCCTGGCGGTTCCTCCCTCGGGAGCCAGACGAAGGGATAACCAATGGGAGTGTCAAACGTCGAAACTCTGCCCTTTGGGCAGCGAGGTTTGAGTATCTTCATTAAGCGCCACCCTCCCGGTCGATCAGAATCCCTTCGATGAGTCGAACTTCAGTAGTGACTGGAGGTGCGGGGTTTCTAGGCTCACACCTGGTCGACACTTTGCTCGCCCGGGGAGACCGTGTCATCGCCGTCGACAACTTGATTGGCACCCACCTGTCACGGAAGAATATTGAGCACAATCTGGCCAACCCACAGCTCACCTTCGTTCAGGAAGACATTCTCGACTGGGCAACACCCGAGAATTTACAAGGAGTGGACACCGTCTTCCACCAGGCAGCCTCGAAGAACACCGTTTCGCTCCGTGACCCTGAGAAGGACCTGGCAGTCAACAGTTTGGGTACTCTTAGATTGTTGCTGGCCAGCGTCGATGCCGAGGTTCGGAAATTCGTGCATGCTTCGACGGGTTCCGTCTTTGGTGAACTCGATGAAACGCAGGACGAGCTCCATCCGACCCGACCCAGATCGTTTTACGGAGTCAGCAAGCTGGCAGGCGAGAGCTACTGCCGCGTCGTCGAGCAGATTTACGGCCTCGACACCACGGTGATTCGGTATTACCACGTGATTGGTTCCCGACAGGACGATTCAGATACAGGCGGCGTGGTCCCAATCTTCATCCGGAATTGTGAAGAATCGGAGCCGATAACCATCTATGGGACAGGCGAGCAAGTTCGTTCATTTACCTCAGTCCACGACGTTGTGAACACCAATCTTCTGGTGGCGGATCATCCGATGGCGAAGGGTCAGTTCTACAATTGCGCATCAGCGATTCAAGTCTCGATTCAGGAGCTCGCCGAGTTCATACGGGCTGAGATGGATGCTGATGTGCCGATCGTCTATGAGGACTGGCGACCCGGGGACATAGTCAATTTCGACGTAGCGAACGATAAGGTGGTGGCGCTCGGCGCGGCCTTCAACGTTGATTGGCACGACGTGGTCCGTCAGGTAATCGCGTCCCGTCGAATGCATCCGATCGATGTGGGGAAGAGTGCATCTGAAACGTAACATCAAGAGATCGCTCGCTCGGGTTACCGGGGTGGAAGCTGCAATCAAACGAAGAACAGAAGCGGTAGATGCACGGTATCGATCTGAGATTGATGCACTTATGTCGGAGATCACCTTGCAACGCTCGAGGGCAGAGAGGGCGGAGTACCTCTACAGAACGAACCGTCGAGCGGCGGGGGCATATGCCCAAACCTTCGATCGCATTTCCAAACATGAGTACGGGAGCTTGGTTCCAGGGGTGGAAGCGTGGTCAAGAAAATGGCGTGACACCCGAGGCCTCCGGATTCTCATGTTCGCCAACTGCGACTATGCAGGTTCCTTCTATAAGTGGACCGCTGCAATCAATGATCACACCGAGCACGCCGCGCGTCTTGTCGTAACCATTCCCCATCATTATGGGTACGAAATTGACCTGTTGCTGCCAAACCCGGCCCTAATAAAGAGCAATTGGGACTCACTCTGGGGGGAAGCGGACGTTCTCCATCTGAAGGATGAAATCGGTTTTTTTCGCGGCCCAAATGTCCTGCCGCAAGAAATGCTGACATCCTTTCAGGGACCAAAGGTTTTCACACAATATGGCGGCTATGCGCGCTTGCAGCAGGATCAGGCCGAATATCGAGAATTTCTATCGGAGTTCGACCAGGTAGTCTCGATGACCCCAGACCTTTGTTTTGAATGGCTGGGACCCACGCCTTCGTATATCCCGCATTCGATCGACTCAACCTCCATGCCATTCAGATGGAGCGACAAACCCCTCATCGGTCATTCGCCGTCGACCCGCGCCCGGAAAGGTACCGATGATTTCCTCAAAGCGATCGATCTGCTGCGCGTCGACTACGAGATAGAACTCGACTTGATCGAAGGCGTATCTCACTCGGAGGTTATGAATAGAAAGCAGCATCTAGGACTCTTTTTCGATCAAGCGGGGCGTGAGGTCAAAGAGGAACTTGGTATCGACACGGTGATCGGTTGGTACGGCAACAGCGCCATTGAAGCCGCCGTCTTCGGGATCCCAACGGTGGCGCACATGTCCCAAAATGCTCTCGAAGGGGCTGAACGTGCGGGGGTCAAGGAGATCCAAGACATTCCAATTCTCAACACTCCGTTAGGCGTGGACGGAGTTCGCAACACCATCTCATCGGTTCTCGACATGTCGGTTAGTGAGCGGACCGATTTGGCAATTCGAACGCGACGATTCGTTGAGCTATTCCACAGTCAGGAGTCAGTTGCCCGTCGCCTCGACCATCTCTACGCAGATTTGACCTGAGGACGAAGTCGGCCCACTACTCGCCCTGAAAGGCCACACTCCACAATCGTCGGAATGGAAACCTGTATCCGACGGGCCCGACGTATAACCATCCCCGCCAAAATCGGCGAACCCAACGAACCATTCGGCTTCACGTCATAAAACCGACACAAACCATCCTCACGATAAAAAAACATCTCATCGGCATCATCGGTGGTGTTCGCCGAGGCGTCCAGGCTGGTAAACCGAGACGGGTGGACGGCTATGGCCAGGAGCAATACTCGACCCTGTAGCGGCGATGTCCCATTCCCAATGCTGCACAATGCAACGACTTCCGGCGCGCCTTTCCACCCGTGACCTATCGGGTTGTCACGGCGAGATGGAACGCCCGTGTGGCCCGCGATAGATCTAAGGTCAATTTCGAAATGCGTCAAGCGCTGACTAATTGTGCCGTCGAAGCTACCAATCAAACTCACAGCCGTCTCCGAAGCAGGGCGAAGCTGCGTACCGGAGCAGAATCATGCCCACGGTAATGAACGTCGTTGGGGCCCGGCCCCAGTTTGTGAAAGCGGGACCAGTGAGCAAGGCACTCGCTGGTGCCGACGTCATCGAAATCCTGGTCGATACCGGTCAGCATTATGACGAGCTGATGTCCAATTCGATCATGGTCGACGTCGGGCTGCGCACGCCAGACTTCGACCTGGGGATCGGATCAGGAAGCCATGGAAAGCAGACCGGACTCATGCTCGAAGCCATTGAGTCTCTGATTCTGAAGACCAAACCGGACGCAGTCCTCACGTATGGGGATACCAATTCGACGATCGCTGCAGCTCTCGCCGCCACCAAACTCCATATTCTGACAGCGCATGTCGAAGCCGGTTTACGGTCGTTCAATCGCGCTATGCCAGAAGAATTAAATCGCGTTGCCACCGACCACATCAGCGATCTGCTTTACGCCCCGACTCAGGTGGCAATGGACCATCTCGCCAATGAGGGCCTCGCGGATCGGAGCGTCTTAACCGGGGACGTGATGGTTGATGCACTCCTTTCAATAGACCTCGATTCGGTCGCACTGCCGAATTGGGCGGATGGGGATTTCTATGTGGCCACGATCCATCGACCATCGAACACAGACGACCCCATTAGGTTGCAGGCGATACTCGAATCCCTCGCCAGCGTTCACTTGCCGACTTATCTCTTGGCTCACCCTCGACTTCGTGATCGTCTCAACCCGCACATGAAAGACGGACAAGGCTCACTTCACATCGGGCCACCTCTGCCCTACGGCCAGATGCTCGCAGCACTTCGCCAGAGCAAGGGCCTGATCACTGACTCTGGAGGTCTACAGAAGGAGGCATTTGTTCTCGGAATACCCTGCACGACCATCCGGGAGGAAACCGAGTGGCCAGAGACCCTGGAAGGATCGTGGAACATCCTGGCAGGCTCCCGGCTGGGCGAATTGGCAGATCTGGTGAGCCGAACCCCATCCGGCAAAGCGTCGAAACCTTTCGGTAACGGGGAAGCCGCGACTAAAATCGTCGCCGGACTGCTTCCCCGCCTCCAGCCATGATCAGTTGGGTTTACCGCCCTACCAGGCCAATTCAGATACGGGGTTCCGCGTGCGTTTGCACACGATAGGAACGAAATGAGCGAACTCGAACAATCGATACAGGGCCCACCCACGGTGACCCGCCAGGCAACCCGGCTGGGTATACCTCCGTTGGGCCACTACCTCACGGAGGCATGGCGCTATCGAACCTTCGCTCTTTATTGGTCAAGGGCCGATATCAAAGCGCGGAACTTCGAAACCTTCCTCGGCCGGGCGTGGCACATCCTCAACCCCTTCCTCTTTGGGCTTATCTACTTCGTCTTTGTCGTCATCCTCTCCGATGGCGACATCAGCGACACCAGTCGCTTGGCCTTCATCGTCGGCAACCTCTACGTTTGGGGTTACTTCAGCTCAACGATCACATCCGCGGTGTCGGCCGTTCAAGATGGAGCAGGCGGCGTCATGGCGCAGTCTGCGATCCCAAGGGCGATACTTCCCGTTGCCTCAACGATTACCGCCACCAACCTCTTTTTGAAGTCTCTAGTCGCCTATATACCTCTTCATCTGATCGCGGCCCGCGGGTTACATATCGAGATGCTGTGGCTGCCTCTGTTAATCCTGTTAACTGGAATGTTCGGCTTCGGAATCGGCCTTCTCATGGCCGTGCTGAACGTTTACTTTCGGGACGTGTCTCGATTATTGCCCCACCTTCTGAGACTGTGGCTTTACCTCTCCCCGGCGATCTGGGCTTACACCCGGCTCCTCGAAGGTGACTGGCATCACGTGCTCGGACGTCTCAACCCGATGTACTCCGGAATGACGGCATGGACTATCGCCTTTGGTGGATCATTGACTGATGGATCTCCGACGATGGTTGGCTCGGTCGCAGTGTTTGCGATTTGGGCAACGTCTCTGCTGGTGATCGGTTTTCTTGTCTTCGTATCACGGGAGGATGATTTTGCAATCAGGAACTGACGCCGTCCAGATTCAAAACCTCTCGGTTGCCTACTCAGCCGTCATAGAGACACCAATCGAGGACAGGGCGCGAGGAATCAGCAAGAAAACCAAGAAGAGAAACATCAATGCCCTGAGAGACGTAACTTTCAACATTGAATCAGGCAAGGCCATGGGTCTCATCGGTGGCAACGGTGCAGGAAAGTCAACGCTGCTCAAGACGATCGCCGGTGTCCTCAAACCGTCGGAAGGCAAGATAGATGTCTGGGGGCGAGCACATCTCCTCGCTCCTGGCATGGGTTTCAATCGGAAGCTTTCCGGGCGGGAAAATGTGATCCTGGGTGGACTGGCAGCGGGTATGTCGATCGATGAAGCTCGGCAGAAACAGGACTCGATCATCGAGTTCGCCGATATCGGCGGGTTTATCGACCTTCCTACAACCACCTACTCGTCGGGCATGTTTGGCCGGCTGGCATTTGCCGTCGCAACCCATGTTGACCCCGAAATCCTCCTGATCGACGAAGCATTGTCGGCCGGCGACGCCTCCTTCCGCGAACGAGCCGTTGCTCGAGTGAGGGAGATGTGCGAGGCCGCACAGACCATTGTGGTTGTTTCCCATTCGACATCATTGGTCTCGGAGATGGCGACTGACGCCGTTTGGTTGCATCAGGGCACGGTCAAGATGCAGGGCGAGGTCCGCGAGGTAGCTGACGCATACATAAAGTTCCAGGCAGAGAAACACGAGACCGCCCAGCTGGACCGCGAAATCGCGGATCGATGAGGAAACCACATCTTCTTTACTTAGCATTTTGGTTCCCTCCATCCCGCGCTTCGGGGGTGTACCGCGCACTCGCTGCGACGAGAGCCTTCGTAGACGCCGGATGGGACGTCACCGTGATCACCACCACCGAGGAGTTCTTGGATGAAGAGATCGGGTCTACCGACCGGAGCCTTCTCGGTGGCGTCCCCAGAGAGGTAGCGGTCGTTCGAGTGCCATTCTCATTCATCAACGACGCCAGGAGAGTCAACGTGAGACGGATGAGCTGGTTCCACGGCAACTACCCGCGGTTGTGGTCTCTCTGGTACCAACTCACACACCGAATCCGTGAGGCCTTGCGAATAATGCTGGGCCGATCACCCGGGGCATTCGCCCTCGCCGATAACTACGTCACCTGGATTGACCCCGCAGTCGCATCAGCGATGAAAGTTCACCACGACCGTCCGATCGACGCCGTCCTAGCCACGGGGAATCCGTTCAGCTCATTCGAGATTGCCCGCGTTGTCGGCGAGCTCAGCGGGGCTCCGTTCATCGTCGATTATCGCGATCCCTGGACGATCGATGTCTTCACTGGTGATGACATTGACTTCCCACGAGGGACGCTCGAAACCGAGGCTCGAGTAATTGAAGGTGCCGCGGCATCCATCCATGTCAACGAACCCATCGCAAACGCCTACCGGGCCAAGTATCCCGCTTCCGCCGACCGCCAACTGGTCGTTTTGAACGGATACGACACTGAGAGCCTCGGTGCAATCCGCCCCAGTCGGCGCGGATCATTGACATTTGGCATTCTCGGCACCGTTAACGACCGTTGGCCGCTTGAGCCGATATTTGAGGCGTGGATCTATACCAGGGCGAACCTTCCACAGGGAAGTCGGCTCTTACTTGGCGGCCACCTTGGTTACTTCGCCCGTAGCGAGGGGAACTTGAAGGTCCTGCTCCCGGATGAGGACGACGGGTTCGAGTACGTCGGACCCATCCCCAAGAACAACATCGCTGACTTTTACTCGGGTTTGGATGTGGTGATCGTCCCGGTTCCTGGCGGTCCCATGGTCACCAGTGGAAAGGTTTTTGAGGCGGCTGCACTCGGCATTCCCGTTATCTGTGTACAGGCTGAGGGAGGCGGGGCGCGAGAAGTTCTCGCCGATCATCCTCTTGCGTTCTTCGCCGAGCCAACCGCTACTTCAGTGGGCAACGCAATCGCGCAAGCAGCGGCTTCTGCAGCTGCTCGGACCGAGGAGGAGTCCCGAGCCGTGCGCGCCGCGATGGCTCCTTTGGAGCGGTCCGCGAGCATCAGGAGAATGGTCGAAATAGCCGACGAGGCGATATCCCAGTGACAAATGCATTCGAGACCTTCGTCACCTCCAACTCTTTTGATCCAGTCACGGTCAAGGACCCGTGGATTCTGCTGCTCGGTGGCGTAGGTAGGAGCGGGAACCGCAGAGCCCGACGATTCGCAGCTTCTGCTCTCGAATCGGGGCGCGACGTGGTCTGGCTGGACGGATTCGAGGAGCAGATGGAGGATGAAGCCGGCACGCGCGTTCCTACCGAGGTCGAGACTGTCAACGGCCGACTCTTTATCGTGGGATACCGAGATGCCGAACAGCGCCTGGCCTACAACCGCGTAGCGTCGTGGGTGTCGGGAGTGGTTTATGCGGCAGGGTCCGGGGCCGCCGAGGTCCTGGGTACCTCGAAGTCGAAGGCAGTTGCCCACTTCGGACGGAGAGTCCGTCGGGTCTCCCGACGAGTCGGCAATGCCCTGTTTGCGAAGTTCTTTGGACGCGTCGCCAGTGCTCTGCGGGGACGGGGTGGCTACAGGATCATGCGGGGCATGCTCGAAAGCCTGGCTGTTTCAAGGACACCCGAAGTCGTAGTTTATTGTGACGACTACGCCTTGACTCTCGCCTGGCACTGTGCTCGGCTCTGGCCGGATGTGCCTGTCTCAAGCGAATTTACCGGGAAATGAGAGTCAGCGTCACCTCCCCATGGTATCCCGACGAAACATCGGTCTTCTCGGGAATCTTCGTGGCGAAGAAGGTACGAGCTGTCGAGATGTTGGGTGCCGAAGTGACGGTAGAAGTCCCGACCCTGTACCCGGCACCTCCTGGAAAGATACCTAAGTCAGTCACAGGAGGGATGCGCTCCCTGGCCGCGAAGGACATAACTGCGGCGTTCAATCAGATTGGAAACGCGACGTGGATCCCGACTCCGGTGCCTTCGGGTTCGGGATTCGCTGGTCGCTCGGAAGCGTTCGCCGACAGCATCAGACTCAAGCGAGAGTTTGTGCCAGTGCGCGCTGATGTGTACCACGCACATCTCGCGGTCCCCACCGGTTGGGCCCTGACCCATCTCGGCGATGCGCCCCTGGTGGTGTCTGAGCACCAGTCGACTCTCGATCAGATATTCGTCGAACCCGCCGCAACCCGGATGTATGAGGAGGTGCTTCGCCGGGCTGACGCATTCCTATGCGTCTCCCCCGCCCTGAAAGATCGACTGGTCGACCGATTCGGCGATCTGGCCGCTGAGAAAATCGAATTGGTTCCGAATGTCGTCGACCTCGAAGACCTTCCCTTCGCGCAGCATGGCTCACTCGACTTCGATCGCTGGATTTATGTCGGCGCGATAGCCTCCCACAAGGGCATTCCGCTGCTGATGGAGTCGTTTCTCGCCTACCGGCGCGAGTTCGATCAGGGAACCACCCTCACAATCGTTGGGAGCGGTCCTCTCGAGTCCTGGGTCCGACGCTTCGCCGCTTCCAAAGGGATGCGCAGCGCGGTAGACGTCGTCGGAGCGATACCACACTCAGAGGTAGGGGCGATGCTCGAGAGCGCCAACGTAATGGTCCATCTCAGCCCCCTGGAGACCTTTGGAATTGCATCTCTGGAAGGCCTCGGCGCCGGGCTCCCAGTCGTCTCCTTGCGAAATGGCGGTGCCGACACGGCCTGGGGCGATCACGAGCGCTATGCCGGAGTCCTGCTTCCGATCGACACCCGGGCTAAGGCAGTTGCAAAGGCAGTCAACCAACTCAAACAGCGACGGGATGAACTCGATATGGCGCGGGTCAGGAGAATGATCGAAGATCGCTATTCCTACGCCGCAATAGGTGAGAACCTGATGGACATATATAGCCGGGTGACGCTATGACCACTGTGCTCACCATGACCCAAGGGATGCGATCTCAATATTGTGCTTCGACTGCCAACGCCTTGAGCTCGCTCGGTGATGTGATCATCGTGGTCTCCGATCGCGCTGTACTCGCCAGATCGGAGATTCCCGACCTGGTGAAGGTCGTGGAGATCCGGCCGTCACAGGACGTCCTCCCCACCACCCGCTTGGTTAAGAGCAGGCTGAGACAACGAATCGTTAACTATTCTCGTGAGGGGAGCAGCTTCGGCAGGTTCCTCGAAAGAACGGCGAGATCGACGATGTGGCGCCTGCGATACTTGGATCGAATGGTTCTTGGAGGGCGGTCGATAAAGGAGTCGCGGAGCCTCGGCGCGGTCCAACCACTATTGCTCGAAACGCTGAGGTCAATCGATCAGGAGCACACCGTTGACCGCGTAGTGGCCTTCGATCTTTTCGATGTTCCCACCATTATGGAGTTTGGATCCGGGCGCGACATCAGAGTCGAGATCCGCTAACCCGCGGGCCACTCAGTCCAACTGGATCGCAGTGATCGAGTCCCATCCAGTCTCGTAGTTGGAACCGGAGAGGATAGGTGAGCCAACGTTGCCCGAAGCATTGACGTTGTAATACCGGAACTCGCCGTCGCCCCGATAGAAGAACATCTCGTCCTGGCTATCCCCATCGAGGTCCACGGCGAGGATCGAGTGCCACCCGCTGGTATAACCCGACCCGGCCAGCAACGGTGACGGCAGCGTCCCGTTCGATCCTACGTTGTAATACCGGAACAAACCGTCCTCCCGATAGAAGAACATCTCGTCCTGGCTATCCCCGTCGAGGTCGACCGCGGTGATCGAGTCCCACCCGGTGGTGTACCCCGAACCAGCAAGCATTGGCGATGGGAGCGATCCGTTTGTCTTGATGTCATAGAAACGGAACAACCCGTCCTCCCGATAGAAGAACATCTCATCCTGGCGATCACCATCGAGATCGATCGCAGTTATCGAATCCCAACCGGTCGTATAGCCGGAACCGGCCAGGATCGGACTCCCAAGCGAGCCATCAGAGTTGACGTCGTAGAACCGAAAGAGCCCATCGGCCCGGTAAAAGAACATCTCATCCTGGCCGTCGCCGTTGAGGTCGATCGATGTAATTGCGGTCCAACCGGCCGTGTAACCGGATCCTTCAAGGATGGTCTCGAGTGTCGTTCCGTCGGAATTCATTTTTTGGAAAACGAAGGCTCCGTCATCGTGATAGAAGAACATCTCATCAGCCGCCGGGTTGGCGGAGTAGTCAACATCGATGTATTCCGAGTTCAGGCCAAGTTCGGTGCGCGTCCACGTCCCACTCTTCTCGACAGCCACCACCGAACCGGCGATCCGGCCAATGTATTCAACTACCCAGGCGCTCCCTGAGGTCCTTCGAGTCTTTACCGATACCTTGTAAAGCTCCTCAAAACCGAGCTTCGATTTGATGGTCGCGACACTGACACTCTTGGTCCACGATGACCCCATGGGATTAACAACAGTTCCATCTGTTGCCACCGAATCGTCTACCGAGACCAAATATGGTTTGGCTCCACCTGTGAAGCGCTCCTCGACATTCTCCGTTGCCCCACCGGACGAAGACGAGAAGAATGCCTCCACAACCCCGTTGGGGGCGGAGGCATGGGTAAGCACCTGGTTCGCGGTAGTCGCCACGGCGCTGAGCCAGGGAGCGTTGGCACCGTGTCCCCAGCCGACATAACGCTGGTCTGAGGTGCTGTCCTTCACGTGACACCATCCATCACAACTGTTGCTCGCCGGAGCGCCCCGTGCCTTCTGCATGGCTACCCCGTAGGAGCGAGAGGCGATTGCCTGCGCCTTCAAGGCGTCGGTTGGCCAGCCGTAAGGCATTTCCGAAGTCCCGGACACATAGTCGTCGTAAAGCATCTCGGCCGACAGATCGAGGGCCCAGGACGGCGGTCCAGAAGCCGGGTCCTCGCCGGATCGAAGATGGAGCGTTCCGCGGGCGTACTGACATGGGCGATCCGCAGGTTCAGATACATTCCAGTCTGGTTGGGTGCATCCGTCGATCGAGAGCTTTGTCGTAGGAGACGTACCAACTGTTGACCAGTCATACCAACTGAAGTCGAAGGTGCAGGAGGGATCATTGATGACAACCTCGACCCCGCCAGGATTAGTCACCCCTACCGAACAGGCCGCCCCTCCGGTGTGAGAAATCGCTATCGAGGCGCCGGATTGAGCAGGCGTTGTACCAGCTGGTGATGTGATCTGGACCGGGCCGCCGCTACCGGGCAATCCGGTGTCGCCAACGGTGAGCGTCTTGACAGTAAAGTTCCGCTCCAGGTTGACCCAGATCGGGGAGGGGGAAGGCGCCGGAGCAATTGTCGCTCCCTGGTAGTAGTGGCCGAGGATCTGTCCGTGCGAGCTACCGAGCACGGCCATGCCTCGCGCCCCCCACTGGGAAAGGCCGACACCATGTCCCCAGCCGGATCCTTCAAACACAACACTGGAGCCGCTCGAGCCCTGAGCCGGCACCGGGCTGGCGACGACCGCCACACCGGTCAGCAGGCTGGTGACGAGCACCAGCGACAGCGATTTGGTTCGGTAGCGCTCTGCAAATCCCACGATCTTGTATCGACCCTACAGGAAGGGGTCTTGAGGATTCGGAGAAAGCTAGCCAGGCACCGTATCTAGTTCGATTGAGTCGATAACAGCCCAGCCAGCGGTGTAGTCGGTGCCTTCACGAAGTACCGTCCCCAGTGATCCATCGCTATCGATGGAGCGATACTCGTACACACCGTCGGATCGATAGAAGAAAATCTCCTCGCGCCCGTCATCCTCGAGATCGACCGGAGAGACGACCTCCCAACCCGTCGGGAAATCGTCTCCCGAAGCAATCGGCGTCCCGATCTGGGCATTGCTTCCGATGTCGTAGAAGGCGTACATTCCGTCAGCCCGGTAGAAGAACATTTCGTCCTGGCCATCGCCGTCGAGATCCAGCGCAGCGATCGCGTCCCATCCGGTCGTGTAGCCGGAGCCGGCCAGAAGTGGACCAGGCAAAGTGCCGTCAGATCGCACGTGGTAGTAGCGAAAGAGTCCGTCATCACGGTAAAAGAACAATTCGTCCTGTCCATCGCCATCGAGATCAACTGCCGAAATCGAGTTCCAGTCATTGGTGAAGCCGGAACCTGCCTGGAGTGGACCGGGGAGTGTGCCATCACTTCCGATGTGATAGAACCTGAACAGGCCATCTTCCCTGTAGAACATCACTTCGTCCTGACCATCGCCATCGAGATCTACGGCTGTAATCGAGTCCCAATCTGTTGTGTAACCCGACCCTCCGAGGATTGGAGACGGTATTGAGCCATCGGCCCGAATGTCGTAGTAGCGAAACAGGCCATCGCCGCGATAGAAGACCATCTCGTCGTTGCTAAACGATGAAAACCCGATCCGGGAAGAAGAGTGAGATTGGTCGATACGGAAACTGGAGTTGAACGTGTTGATCGACCGGGTCTGAACCGTCGACCGCCCTTCATACCCGGATCCGGAGTATTCGAGAAACCTGATCGTCCCACCCTTCCATTGCGGAGATTCAATCGTCCGTGAGGTGCTGTAGAGAGTGGAGACGACGCCGCTACTCAGTCGAACCGTGCGAAGGAAATGGGTCGCACCTGACTTGATCACATAGAGAATGGACGTTCCATCCGGGGAGAACACAGCGTCGAAGCCGGAGTTGGCCCGCAATGTTGGCGTGCCACCCGCGATCGGGATAGTCCACGCCCCCGTCGGATTGTCATACACGACCAGCGATCCATCCGGCGATACCGACGGTCTGACTGCACCGATGTTGCTGGTAAGGGCAGAGGTCGCTCCCGTGCCTGCGTCGATCCGGATTATCCGGCAGCAAGAGCCCAGCAGATAAGAACCGTTCGGGTTCTGGCTGGCCACGATGGTCTGGCCATCAGGCGACCATGCAGGGTCGAACTCTCCGTATGAGCCGGTGGTGAGCTGGCTGACGCCACCACCGCCCGAGTTGGCCAGAAAGATCGCATACAGGCCAAGTGACTCGTTGCCCAACAAGGCTGAATAGGCGACCCGGGTGCCGTCCGGCGAGACTGCTGGTGGCGTGAATGAGTCACTGTTGTCGAGGAGAGCTACCGCGCCCGATGCCGTCTGGACCGGGCGGTATCGCTGTTGCTGATCGGGTTCGAGCTGGACGTACCCATCACGAGCTGTGGCCGATTGCATCGCCGAAAAGACAACCGCGATGATGACCGCGGTCACGAGTAGCCACGATCGTTTCATTGACACACGATACCGATCCTCGACCAAACCCCGAATCCTGATCATCCGGCTGGCCGGAGCTCGAATGCGGCAATTACATCCCATCCGGTCGTGTATCCCGCACCGGCAAGGAGCGGCGATGGCAACGTCCCATCGACATTGATGTGGTAGTAGCGAAATAGGCCATCATCGCGGTAGAAGAACATCTCGTCCTGCTCATCGCCGTCTAGGTCGACTGCCGAGATCGAGCTCCATCCCGTCGTGTATCCCGATCCGGCAAGGAGCGGCGATGGCAATGTCCCGTCCGGATTGACCTGGTAATAGCGGAATAGCCCATCGCCCCGGTAGAAGAACATCTCGTCTTGACGATCTCCGTCGAGGTCCGCTGCCTGGATTACGTCCCACCCTGTCGTGTATCCCGAACCGGCAAGGAATGGGGGCGGCAAGGCTCCGTCAAGCCCGACGTCGTAGAATCGATACAACCCGTCGGATCGATAGAAGAACATTTCATCTTCGGAGTCGCCGTCCAAATCGATCCCCACGATTGCGTCCCAGCCGGTGGTGTAACCGGTCCCCGACCTCAGCGTTGCCCCCAGCGATCCGTCCGGGTTTACGTCCCGATAGCTGAATTGCCCGTCGGATCTATATAGGAACAACTCATCTTGACCGTCCCCATCGAGATCGAGAGCGGTAACTGTCGACCATCCGGCGGGGAAGCTATTTCCTGCGGCAATCGGCGATCCGACTTTGCCGTTGGTCGCGATGTCATAGAAACGGAATAGGCCGTCTTCGCGATAGAAAAAGATCTCGTCGTTGGTCAGCGACTCGCATCCGGTCCGATTCTCGCCACCGCAGGCATCCACCCCGCTTCCTCCAAACACCCGGTCATTCCCCGAGCTACCAACAAGACGATCGGCGCCAGTGTCACCGCAAATCCGGTCGTCACCTCCCAAGCCAAAAATCCAGTCGTCTCCAAAGATGCCGTGAATCACGTCAGGCCCATCGGTGCCATAGATGACATCATTGCCTGGCGTCCCGAACAAGGTCACGGGTAAACCGTCACACCGCAATTGTGACGGCACGAAGCCGAACCCGATAGGTGTTATCTGAGTGCGTAGGGTGGCAAGGGTGGTGTAGAAATAGTCGCCGGGGCACGAAGTCGAGCCCAGATCGCGATGGCCAATGATGCTCGGAACGGTTATCTCGTCACCCTCATCGAATCGGGTGGATGATGATTTGGCTGTAAGCATCAGCGTGCCAGTCGGGTTGATCGAGTGCCAGCCCGTCAACCAATCGAGCATTTGGCGGAGTCCCGAAACGAGTTCGGCCGGAGGTGGTTCAGAGTCGAAGTTCCCCAGCATGGCTACACCCTGGGTCTGACCATTGAAACCAGCGGTGTGAGCACCCGAAACCGGGGCGTACTTCGAACCGGTCCTCCCCTCCCAAACGTTGCCGAACCGGTCGACAAGGAAGTTGTAACCGATGTCATCCCACCCCCGTCCGTTTACATGGAACTCACAATGTCCCCGGATGATCCCGGCCACATCTGCTTCGGTGTAATTGTTGGACGCGGCAGTGTGATGGATGACGATGGCCCGAGCGGAGCTATATGACGTCTCCGCTCCAGCCCTCCGACACCCGTTGGTGTCCCAGGTCGACCGGTTGCGCACGAACGATGCTCCTGGCCAGGAAGGGGACGGCGGATTTGAACCTGTTTCGGATAAGCCGACCGGTGGGGAGGGAGAGGAGTTGCTAATCGCCCCCGTGTTGAGCATCATCGCCTCGGCCCCAGACACATCGCCTGACATAACAAACCGAACCGCCGTGCTCCCACCCGTATAGACAGGGTCGGCGCCGGGTCTTCCTTCGGCGTCGTCGGGTGCATGGTCGTCGTCAGCCGACAATTCGATCCAATCGCCCCATTCGCCGTTTTGATTACGGAACTGCGCCCAAAGGCTCTCAACCGTTCCTGAGTCCCACAGCAGGCCGACCATGTCGAAATTCGCCTCGATCGTCGCTACCCGTGCCTCGGTCGCATCAACACCGGCCGGGGCTTCCCCGCCAGGCCCAAATGCGACCGGCACCGACAGGCTCGCGGGTCCGGGCTCGTCCGAGGGAAGGCCGTGCCCGGCAAAAGCCAGAGCAACAGCGATGGCCCCGGTGACAATTATCAGTCTCGGCATCGACGGTCACCATAGGCGCACTTCGCGGCAATGGAGCCACCCCGGGTTGACCAAGTTGTCTCCTCCGTTACTATCGCCCGATGCCGATGGCAGCGGCCGCAATCTTTTCCCTCCTCCTTGTGGCCACCGGGTTGGTCAAACTTCTCCGTCCAAACGACACCGCCCGGGCCCTCAGCATGCTTGGCATTCCCGCAGCGCGTCCCGCAACTTTGATGATCGGTGCTGCGGAGGTGACTACGGGTGCCCTGGCGTTGATCACAGCCAGCGTTCCCACCCTGGCAGCACAGTCGATCCTCTACAGCGCTTTCCTGATCTGGATCGGATACGCATTGGTCAAACAGGTCCCGATTGTTTCATGCGGCTGCATTGGGCGGGACGACACCCCGCCCTATTGGGGTCACCTGATGTTGAATGGGTTCGCCGTCATCGCATCGCTCGGATCCATCGGTTTTGGCCCGGTGTCCCCCAATGGACTGATCGAAGCCACGGCCCACCTACTGATCGTTGGCATCGGAGCAGCGATGGCATGGGCCGTTCTCGGAGTCGGAGCCCAAGCTGCAGGCCAGGTTCGACCTTGAGCCGATTCGTGGGCTCCGCAGTCGGACTGGCCGAGCGTTCGGTCAGCCGCCGGGGATTTCTCTACCGGTTGGCGATTGCATCGACGGCTCTATCAGTTGCCCCGATGAAGTTCATTCTCCGCCCGATAAGTGCCCAAACCGCCATCTGCGGGCCGCAGCCGGGTTGCAATGACGGCTACTCGGCCTTCTGCTGCACCATCAACAGGGGAATCAACAACTGTCCACCGGGGCACTTTCTCGGGGGCTGGTGGCGAGCCGCGGGGTCTAGCTATTGCGGGTCCGGGTCGCGTTATTACCTCGATTGCCACGCTCGCTGCACCTGCTCCGGGACCGGCAACTTCTGTAACCCTTCATGTCAACCATGCAGCTGCACCTGCCCGGAAACCGGTTCTTGCGATCAACGCCATGTTTGCTGTGCCAGATTCAGATATGGCCAATGCAACACACATATAGCCCAAAGTGGCCCTGTCACCTGTCGGGTAGTGACCTGCACTCCCCCCTACCTTCTCTATGACAGCTGCGGGTCGACGCTGCTCAGCGATAACAACACAGCCAACCAGACGGCCCCGTGTCTGGCGCCGGCATGACACTCGTCTACTCATCCATCATTGGACTCGCCCTCCTGGTCGGCTTGCTCGCGATCTTGACGGTCGGACTGCTGCGCACTCAGGCCGAGCTCCTGAAGACGTTGAACAAGCTCGGTGTCCGTCTTGATGAAGAAGAATCTGCCGCACCAATAGTCATTACACCAGTCGGACGCTCGGCCGCTCATGAGATAGTGGGGGCCAATCCGAACGGAGACCCGGTGGTCAAGTCGGTCGTAACCGGTTCTGATCCGGTTCTGGTGTCCTTCCTCAGTACCACGTGTACGTCCTGCAGCGAGTTCTGGGAGGCGATCGATAGTGACGAGATGATGATCCACAACGCCCGATACCGGGTATTGGTGGTCACGCTGGGACCGGACGAGGAAAGCCCCACCCGGGCGATGAAACTGAGTCGGGGAGATGTCGATGTCATCATGTCTTCGGACGCCTGGTCCCGATTCGAGGTCCCCGGCGCTCCGTACTTCGTGGTTGTGAACCCGGCCGACGGCCGAATAATCGGCGAAGGGACGGCGGCCAATATGAGTGCACTGAGTACGTTCCTAGGGGATGCCGCCGGCGACTTGCGTTGGGACGCGTCAAGAGGATCCGACCGCACCGATGCCGATCGCGAGAAAATGGTCGATGACGAGTTACGCCGTGCCGGGCTCCTACCCGGCGATCCCAGGCTGTACCACGATCCCGACGAAGCGCACGGCGACTGATGCCGGTCGACCCGATAGGGACCCAGGTGCCGGCGTCTGGCAACACCATCCGTCTGAGTGGTCTTGCTGTCGCGGTTCCATCGGGATGGGAGGCGAGAATCAGTCGCAAGCCTTCCGACGAGAAGGTCGAGAACAGTTACGCCGTCGTCCATGCTGCAACCATCCCCCTCCCTATGAATCGAGGAGACTACGGCAGCAACGTTGTCGAACGGCTCGCTGCGACGGACGTCTTCGTCAGCCTGATCGAGTTCGGGCCCGAGGCGGCAAACACGGCCCTGTTTCCAACGACCGAACGTTTCCCCGGGTCGATTCCAGCATCGCAGTTCCATCCCAGCCAACTCCAACGCACCCTGCCCGGTCAGGCGGGGAAACAGGTGTTCTTCACCTACTCCGGACGCCCATTTTGTCTTTACGCGGTTTTGGGGTCGTTCGCTATTCGTAACCAACTGGTATCCCGGGTCGATGAGATCCTGGGAGCCTTCACCGTGGAATGAGAGGACATACATGAACCCGCTTCTGATTATTGGTCTGGTGGTCGCCCTAAGCGCGGCCGTGAGGGGAAACTGGTCGCCGTGCGGGGAGTCGCTCCAGGCGCAACTCCACCCCCTCGGCGAGAAGTCCAGAGGAAATGTCTGGATCGTGACAATCGTCTCATTTGCGATGGCATCGGCATTTGCCGGTGCTGTTCTCGGGGCGGTGGCCGGAACGATCGGCGGGATAGCTTTCAACGAGCCGGCTCCATTATGGCTCGCGGCCAGTGTGGCCCTCACCGCTGGCGCACTCGACCTGAGCCCGTGGCGCCCTCCCACACCACGCCGACAGGTGAATGAAAACTGGATCGGCCGGTATCGGGGCTGGGTCTACGGCGCCGGGTTCGGCGTCCAGCTCGGGCTTGGCTTCACCGTCTTCGTCATGAGCTGGGGCTACTACGCAATGCTCGTCATTTCCTTACTGACGGGCTCTGCGGCGGTCGGGGCGGTCATCGGAGCGATGTTCGGCCTCGGCCGCGGGATCCTCCTCTACTTGTCCCGACGCATTGAGACACCCGAGTCGCTGGTGTCTTTCCACGCGACGATGGCACGGCGAAGGAACCCAGTCTTTCGGCTCACCGGGAGTATCGCCGTCCTAGCAGGCCTGGTGTTTCTCGCCTCGGCTCTCTAGCGGACTCTCAACCGTCGAGGTCAACCGCCTCAATCACATCCCAACCCTGGGTGTAGCCGGAACCAGCCAGCATTGGAGCGGGCAGCGTCCCGTCGGGACGGACGTCGTAATAGCGGAACAAGCCGTCTTCCCGGTAGAAGAAGAGTTCGTCCTGGCCGCCCCCGTCCAGGTCGACCCCAGCGATCGCGGTCCATCCCGTGGTATATCCGGACCCGGCAAGAATCGGCGAGCCGAGTTCGCCATTCGGCTTCACGTCGTAGAAGCGGAATAGGCCGTCATCGCGGTAGAAAAACATCTCATCCTGGCCATCACCGTCGAGGTCCACAGCAGCAATCGACGACCACCCCGCCGTGTACCCCTCACCCGCGAAAAGAGGTGGCGGTAGCACCCC
>JBGTGL010000200.1:0-10909 GCA_041746755.1 Acidimicrobiia bacterium
GGCCGCCCATTTCAGATACTTTCGGTCGTCGCGCAGGCCTTTAACCAACATGCCAAGGTAGACCAACGACAGAGCGAACGACCACGAATAAGAGAATTCGCCGGCCAGGGAGGATGCGATGTTTCCACCGTAAATGTTGAAACTCTCCATGAAGGCGAAGACCGCGGCCGATCCAGCGGCGACCACCGCCACGGTCCGGGAAAGACGAATCGCGCTCGCATGAAAATAGGAGGCGAAAGGGAGGCCAACCAGTCCGGCGATAGTGACCAGCTTGAAAGCGACCCCGTACGGCAGCACCACGTCGAGAAGAACGATTGTCAGCGAAGGAAGCGGGAAGTAAAAGTAGAAAGCGGGGAATCCGGCAAACCAATCATTCGACCAACCCATGATCCTCCCGGCGGGGAGGAGATTGTCTCGGAGATAAGCCGGGCCGAAGACATGGGCGCCCATGTCTCCACCTGTCGGAGTAGTCGAGGACAACACCAACCAGGGGTTGAGAATCAAGAGAATGACGACGGAAACCCCGGTGATTATGAAGAAGGCCGGCCAACCCATGCCGGGGCGCCGGATTGTGGGAAGACTCACGTCTTTTGGTCGCGAACCATCTCCAGGATCTGGCTCAGGTCAAGATCTTGACCTCCCTGATTCCACCACCTCTCCTCACAATGGTGGCAGGAGAAGAATTGAACCCCGGTCCCATCGGGGAGCAGGTGTTCGATTTCGATTACATCAGGTGTTGAGCACTGGGGGCAGTCCATATGGCTCCGTTTTCGGGTATTAGGGGATACTGTAAATGCCGGTCGCCGCTACAACAACGACTCTTCGTCGAGGAGACGCCCCACGTAGCGACTTCTCCGCTTGCCGTTCTCTGTCCAATACGCATACCAATACGGCCCGTGCGGGCATTTCGTGCATCCGCGTTTTCCGCATTGGACGGTTTGTTGCCTGAGATGGACCTCCGGTTCGTTTTCCACCGGGAGGGCGCCGCTCCGATGCAATTGGGCCTGGGTCAGGATCATCAGACGGCGCAGTTCGTGGTCGTCGAGATCTTTGACCGCGTCCAATAAATCGCGGTCGAGGGCCATCAGGCTACAGAGAGAGGCGCAAACAGCCTTGTCGAGCGGCGGCGATCGGTAAGCGTCCAGCCCTGGGGTGGAGTCATCCGATCCGCATGATTGGCGCAGAGAGAATACCCGTAGGGTTCGGTGGGGCCCACGATTTCGTCGAGCCATACCGCACTGTCGTTGTATGAAAATGTCATGTGTGTCGAAGCGGGCGACCCGCAGCGGTTACAGCTCAAAACCATGGACCAGACGGTAGGTGTTGTTGCGCTTTTATTCAAGGATCAACGGCAGAAAACATCGCGTCCGGAGCACCGGCCCACAAGGTCCCGGACCCATCCGCGTTGACGACCAGAGTGGCCGGGACCACATCGATCTTGAGTGATTCAAGGATCTTTTGATCCGCTTCCCATGTGAACTCCACATAACGATCGGGACCGAGCCGGTTATCAAGCAGCGACCGCACCGGCCCACAATCGATACAGGCTGAGGAGGTGAAGAAGTAAGTCCCGGGCGCCAGGCCGGTGTTCCTGAGAACTCGCTTGGGCGCGATCGCCCGCCTGCGGAGAATGCCGGCCACAACCAATGCCACCACAAGCGCCACTGCCACCAGGAGCAGTCGCGCTGCGGGATCATTCATTGCTAGCCGGGACCCCTCCGCCCAAGGCGATCGCCGTACCCCGCCGCATGAACCACACCGGCACCAGGTCCCCGTCCGACTCGATGGCCACTCCATCAGAGGCCTCACCCAGGGCAGACTCGAATACGGCACCAGGCGCAATAGAAATGACGCTTGTCGTGGATGACCCACGTAGTTGGGTGATTGTCACCGAAGCGTCATCGACACCAACATTGACAACAGCAATCGCAGCTGTGCCGCCCTCGACGCTTCCAGCACCGGGGAGAAACCAATCCGACCCGGATACGGCTGAAGCGTTAGTGAGCCCGATTGCCCCGGGGGCGGCATACCTGCCGAACACAGCAATCGGGGCTTCGGCAACAACCCGGGCGGCCACCGCTCCATCGCCCAGTGAACTCAGATCTATCACCTGTTCGCCCCTACCTTCGACGATCCCCTCAAGGACGGCTTCCTCTACTCCTGCCGCGCCAAAAACGTCGACCTGATAGGCAACATCGTCGGCAGCGGTCGACACGATGACCAGGTCACGAACACCGTCAGAGAATCCAGGGGCTGGCAGGATCCAGCTCTCAGCCGGGGCCACCGGCCGCCACACTGCCGAGTCACCTTCGATATCGACACGCGCCGAGGGGACGACGCTCCCCCGGGTGGTGTCGATTACCAGGGATAGGGCAGCCCGTCCCGGGAGGATGGACCCGACATCGACCGTGACCGATGAGCGGGCAGGAATAATTACACCTAAGAGGGCCTCTGCTGCTTCCCTCCCGGACTCGGAAAAGGCCGTGATATCCACCTGCGCCTCGGACGCGTAAGGGTTCATCAACTGAACCTGGAACGTCGATCCTTCCAGAGTGCCGGCGCCGCCGACAACGGTCTGGCGGCTCGGGATCCGGGAGCACGATTCCGCGCTCACGGAGACGGAGCCGCTGGTAACGCTGGCCACGGCCGAGTCGGTAGTCGGAAACTCGACCAGGGCAGCTGCCTCGCCAACGGCGGAAATCGATCCCATCGGTACTACTACCGAGCCCGAAGATCCCGTCTCAAACCGACCGGATCCAGCTGTGGTGCCTCCGGAGAAGACTGTGACCAGACCGTCGCCGACAACTGTGGACGTGACGGCAAGGTTGGTTGACCTGCCACCCCCCTCTTCGGTGGCACAAACGGCCACCGCTGGTTGGGTGGCACCCGGTGCCGGTTCAGGTTGGGGAGCGGGTGGCGGAGCAGCGAGAAACAAGGCTACACCGAGCAGAAGCACCAGGGCAGGAGAGACCCATTTCATGTCGACCTCCGTCCCCACACCACAAGCGCAAAACCGCCGAGGAGAGTCGCTATTGCGAGGTATCCCAACGCGATGTTCACGACATGGCCCGCATATGTAGCCCTACCGGTGCTCGTGGCGACACTTGTGTACCAGTCAACGGCGCCACCACTCGGTTCCCAACCGGTGGTGTAGTTCGACGAGATCGCCAGCCGGCCCGAGCCGGGATCTCCCGAGAAACCCAACCCGTCCTTGACCCACAATTCGCCGCTATCAGTAACCGCCAGAGGCGCCGCTCCATCGCTTTCATAGACACGAACAACCGATTCGAGGGGAAGCGGCACGATGTCGAGCTGGCTATCGAGGGCGGTATCGATCGGGTTTGGCGGGCCATTGGAAACGATCCAGCCGATTGAGAATTCTCCCAAGGCTTCGCCGGGGCGGAGCAGTCCACCCCCGGCCAGGTCGGTGAGGGTGGCGGCGAGCTTCTTATCACCCGGACGCTCCGGGCTGAGCCAGACCTCATCGAGGGTCGTCCCGGTTCCGTCAAGGACTCGATACCACACGCCCGGGCCCGGTCTGGCCTCGCCCGGGACCAGGACTCGATCGGTGGAGAGATAGAGAATCCGTCGCGCCGAGCCGTCCTCAGCGAGAGTTTCGGCGAAGGAGAGATCGTCATTGACATCTCCTGAAGGCAGACCGAGGTTACCTCCGAGTATCGCGCCCATCGAGATGACCAGGAGCGCGATCCCTGCCAGGCCCGAAACGATGGGGAAGATCTTCCGTTGGAATCTGTCGAGAGAGACGCCAACTGCGATTGCTCCTCCGATCGAGGCCGCCACCAGGGCCGCTTCCTCGACACCGGGACCTCCCAGTCCCAGGTAAGCGATAAGTAGCCCACCGAGCCCGAGGAGCCCACCGATGGCTGCAGTCCTCCGATTCCTGCTCTCACCGATGAATTGGGGCAATACGCAGATCAGGACCAGGGCGGCGCCGATGGTTCCGATTTCGGGGGCGAGACGCCGGGAATCGTCCAACAACCAGCCAATATCGCCAGAGAGAAACGAGACAGCAGCCAGTCCGCCGACGGATGTAGCCAGAGCTAGCTCGAGCCTTGCCCTGGTTCCGCCTTGCACCGACCAGATGAGTGCGGACAACACCGGGACCACCAGAAGGGCCGGCGACAAGGCAGCCACTATCCACCCGAGTACTAATGCCCAGCCAATTTGGCCAAGCCGGGAGCGGTGGCGTTCGGCAGGATGGACGAAGACAGCCCGCAGCGCCCAGGGTAAGAAGGCGGCAGCGGCCAGGGCGGTCCAGGAACCAAGTCCGGTCAACAAAGCAGTTCCCGGCCCGGCCACTGCAACCAGACCTGCCAGGTAACGGCCCGGGCCGCGGAAGCCGAGCCTGCCGAGAAGGCGCCCCATGCCAGCAACGGCGACAAATCCCAGGGAGAGCGTGAGAAGGGTACGCGCCGCTCCTTCAGCCCCAAACCAGAGAAAACTGGTGAGGCCTGTGAATCCGGACGCGGGGTGAACGGGCGCCGGACTACCGAGCCCCGATTCGTTCCATCCCCCGAGGAATCGTCCCAGGGCAAACGACGGAGGCTCAAATGGGAAACTCATTCCAATGTTGGGAATACCGGTGAAGATGAACCCCCGGATCGCAAGGAGAACTATCGCCGAAGCGATAATGGCCCCAACAATTCCAGGGCTTCGCCACAGCCGGCGGGCACCCTTAGCCAGTGCCTGGTCATCGTCGAAGAGAGACAGAGTGCGGGCCGAAATCTCGTCGCCGATGCGACGGAGCCGGACCGAACCCGAAGTCTGGAACCGGAACAACTCCTCGTCACCAAAAGCGCGAACCGAATTGGCCCGTCGGCGCCGCGAGAGGGTCGAGGGCAGACGCAGGACGTTCCAAATCCAGGTCCCGAGAAAGCTGACAAATGGCCTCCAGCGCAATAGCAAGAGGTTGAGGACCGAATCGATCAGGCCCACCAAAAACGAGAGCGGAAGCACCCATGCCAGCGTCAGCGCCCGGTAAGAAATGATCATCGCCCGGAGACGTCCGGCACGCTCTTTCCAGCCTCGGCCGGCCGCGGTGCATTTACCCTGGTGATAGACCTCAGACGAAGGGACAATGATCACGCGGCCACCGGCGATTCGGGCTCGCTGCGAGAAGTCGAGGCCAGCAGCACCGGTGGGCAAAGATGTGTCAATCCCTCCCAAACCTTGCACCAGGTCGCGCCTCACCAGCATCGAAACGGCATCGACGAAAGCAACCTCCCGAACGACGTCATATTGCTGCAGATCGACCTCTCCCAAGTCGAGCCCGCTGTATGGCTCGCCGAACACATCCGTTGCACTCCCGATGGATTCCAGCTCGTCCCGGCTCCCCGCCTTGAGCAATTTCGATGCGCCGAGCCCGGCGTCGTTACGTTCCATTTCGCCAACGAGAGAGCTGAGAGCGTCTGGCCGCGGTCTCGCATCAGAGTGGATGATCCACAGATATTGAATTGATGAATCGGTTTCAGAAATTGCCGATTCCAACGAGTCGACGAAGGTGACTTCGCCGTCGATCTCCTCAGGCTCGCCGACAACCACCACATCGACCACGTGGTCGTATGCTTGCCGACTTATGGCAGCCAACGCAGCACCGAGGTCTGAACCTTCGACAGCCGTGAGCATCACCCTTACCGAGGGCGACCGCATCGTGGCCACCGGCGAGTTATCGGTCGATAATTGGGAGTCGTCGGACATAGCGCCTGTCATTGTGAACCGGTCGGCCGGTCTCGGCAATCTTGAAACGGCATTGTGAGGGTCGTAGAACTTTCCGGAGGGGTTGGAGGGGCACGCCTTGGGCTGGGGATCGAACAAATCCCGGACCTTGAATCGACCATTGTGGTCAATGTTGGCGACGATGACGATATTCACGGTCTGGCGGTATCGGCAGACCTGGACACGGTCGTCTACACATTGGCTGGCCTCGCCGGACCCCAGGGGTGGGGAAGGGACGGAGACACTTTCATTACCAACGACGAAATCGGACGCCTCGGGGCGGACAACCGTTTCCAACTCGGCGACCTCGATTTGGCAATGAACATCCTTCGCACCGAAGCTCTCCGCAACGGCGTGAGCCTCAGTGTGTTCACTGCCGATATGGCGCGTCGACTGGGAATTCGCTCTTCAATCATCCCAGCCACCGACCAGAAAGTCTCGACGTTGGTTACCACCGAGGAAGTAGGCGTGATCTCTTTCCAGGAGTATTTCGTGTTGAGACACCACCGTGACACAGTGACCGCTCTCGAGTATCGAGGGGCGGGAGACGCCAAACCCGTTCCGGGAAGTTTGGAAGCGATCGCAGACTCCGACATCGTCCTGATAGCCCCTTCCAACCCTCCCCTGTCGATCTGGCCCATCCTCGCCATACCCGGATACCGGGAAGTGCTGGCCAACCACGACCGGGTTGTCGCAGTAAGCCCTCTTTTCGGCGGAAAAGCTTTGAAGGGCCCGGCCAACCGGGTTATGAATTCCCTCGGGCTCCCGCCAGGTAACCGCGGAGTGGCCGCGGCGTATGACGGGCTTCTCGACGTTCTCATCGTCGATGTCGACGATGAGGCCGGGGCCGATATGTACGGAGTTCCGGTGGTGGCGCTGGATACCAGGATGCCAGATGTTCCCAGCGCGGCCCGCCTGGTCGGGGAAATCCTCGGCCTATGACGCTGGAGATCGTCCCCGTGGCAGGAATAGGTCCCATTGGACCCGGCGACGACTTGTTGTCGATACTGGTCGGGGCTCTGCAATCGCTGTCGCCGGTCTCGGACGATGTTCTTGTAGTCACCCACAAGATCGTCTCCAAGGCAGAAGGCCAGGTGGTGACCATCGAAGGCGATCCTGAGGAGTTCAAAAGAGCCCTGGTCGAGTTGGAGGCCGCGGCAATAGTTCGCCGCCGAGGCGACTTGATCATTGCCGAGACCAAACACGGATTCATCTGCGCCAACGCCGGGATCGATCGGTCCAACGCCGATCCGGGGACGATGATCCTGCTGCCTGAAGACCCGGACAGGTCGGCGCGACGTATAAAACACCGCCTCGACCACGCCTTCGGAATCGAACTCGGTGTCATCATTTCCGACACGTTCGGACGTCCCTGGCGGCGTGGATTGACCGACGTCGCCATCGGAGTCGCCGGGTTCAACCCGATTCTCGACCTGGTCGGGACCACGGACTGGTCGGGTTATCTCCTCGACGTCACCGAGGTGTCCGTCGCCGACGAACTGGCCTCGGCAGCCGATCTGGTGATGGGAAAAGCTTCCGGAATCCCCGCCGCTCTCATCCGTGGTTACCGGGTTCCGATCGGTGACGGTTCCGGATCGCAGTTGGTCCGACCCCCGGCCGAAGACCTGTTCAGGTAATCGCTCAGGCGCGGGGGCGGCCCAGTCCCCAATAGTCCAGGCCGGCGGCGCGAACGGCTTTGGGGTCGAGCAGGTTGCGAGCGTCGACTATGCGAGGGCCCCTCATCCGTCTGGCCACGTCGACCAGGTCGACCGTGCTGAACTCGGGCCATTCGGTAGCGACGAGTACGACATCGGCTCCATCGGCGGCCGCGGCAGGCGAATCGGCTGCAGCGATGCCCGGCACGCTCGCCTCCGGGTCGTACGCCACGACTTCGGCACCATCTTCGATCAGAAGGTTGGCGATGCGGACCGCAGGAGATTCCCTGACATCGTCGGTCCCGGCCTTGAAAGAGATACCCCACATCGCCACCTTGCGGCCACGGAGGCCGCCACCGGCAGCAAGACGGACTTTCTCAGCAATCCGACGGCGTTGTTGCTCGTCGGCCTCGATGACTGCCCGAAGTAGCTGGAAGTCGTAGCCGGCATCCTCGGCGACGGCGATCAATGCCGATGTGTCTTTGGGGAAACAAGACCCCCCATAACCGGGGCCAGGCTGGAGGAAATGAGGGCCGATCCTGTGATCTGATCCCAGGCCCTGAATTACGTCGACGATATCGGCGCCCACGGCCTCACATACGTTGGCGAGTGCATTCACGAATGTAAGACGGGCGGCGAGGTAGGAGTTCGAGGCGTATTTGATCATCTCCGCCGAGGTGGGATCGGTCACGATGACCCGGGTTTCCAACGTCTGGTATAGGGCCGCCACCCGTTCGCCATGGCTTTGTTCAAGGGCACCGATGACAATCCGGTCCGGCCGCATGAAATCATCGACGGCGCGACCCTCGCGGAGAAATTCCGGGTGAGAAACTACGCCCGACGAACTACCCAGATCGGCAAGGCGTTTCGCCAGCGAAGCCACCGTACCGGGAGGGACGGTTGACTTGACCACAAACAAGCAACCCTCATCGAGTTGGTTCGCCAACTCATCGATCACAGATTCCACAAATTGAAGGTCGGCCCGTCCGTTGGGTCCCTCCGGAGTGGGCAGGCAAAGGAAGACCAGCTCGGCGCCCGCCACAGCCTCAGGGTTCGAGTTGTGAAAGCTGAGAAGTCCGAGTTCGGTCGCGCGAGCAATCAACTCGGGCAGGCCATTTTCAAAGATCGGAGTCTCGCCTCTCTCGAGCGAGGCAACCCGGTCCGCATTGGCCTCTCCCAAACGCACCGTGTGGCCCAGGTCAGCCAGGCCGGCGCCGGTCACCAGACCGACATAACCTGCCCCAATAATTGAAACTCTCATAATCCTCGGTTTGTCGCCACCATCAGATTAGGTGGCGTCGCTCCCGACGATGACCACCGCATCTACTGAGTTATCGACTTCTGAGTTGGCAACTTCACCAAAACCGAGCGCGGATACCACCTCGCTACCTACTGCCGAGCCCGCAGCAACGACGACAGTGGTTGTTTCGTAGTGACGGGGCGCATCTCCCACGCCGACGACGATGTAGCCGAGGTCCTCCAGTTGTCGGGCCATATCGCCTGCCGACCCGGAGACACCATTTCCGTTGAGAACTTGCACCCGAAGTGGTTGGGAGGCGAAGGGCGCCCCCGCCCCGAAGTTGCGGAGCATGTTGGTGGCTGCGGGCTCGTCCGCATAAACGACTGATAAGCCCTTCTCGGTCCCGCTGACGACAGGCAGCGTTGCGCCCTCGACGTCGCCTCCGAGAATGCTGGCGAACTGGAAGAACAAACCGGCCACGGAGGCGTCGGCCAACCGGCTATCAATAGTCATGTGACGTGCCAGCGAATTGGCGATGTTCCCCGCGTCGCCAACCGAGGAGGGAGTTTTCAACTCCGACATGATCGCCCGGATCACTTCCTGCTGGCGCGTAGTCCGCCCGATGTCGTTGGCGTCGACCCCGACCCATCTGCCATCCTGCAGCTCCTGATATTTGCGAGACCGGGCGTAGGCAAGGGCCTGTTTACCGTCGAGCCGTTGCATCCCGGCCTCGACGTCAAGACCTGACGACTCATCCCGTGCCGGATTGGGGAAAAAGATGTCGATTCCGCCAAGCTCGTCGATCAACTCCATGAACCCGACGAAGTCGATTTCGACATAGTGGTTGATCTCTACGCCCAATTCCTGTTTCAGGGTCTGGATCAACAGTTGCGGCCCCCCAAACGAGTATGCGGAATTGATCTTGTTCTTGCCATTGCCGGGGATATCCACCCAGAGGTCGCGGGGGATGCTCAGCATCTGGGCCCGGCCCTCGTTATCGAGGCGAACCAGCATGATTACATCGCTTCGTTCACCGCCGGCGACGCCGAAGTTGGTGAGATCATCAAGGCCCTCCCGGCTATCAGAGCCAACGACGAGAAACGTCAAGTCGCCCGTCGACTCGTCAAGTACATCGGTGACGTCGGTATTGGTATCTGCTTCGGCCAGAGCATTCTCTCCTACATTGACCACGTAGAAAACGCCGACAAGGGCCAGATTGGCCAGCACCAAGGAAACGATGATGGTGACCTTCAGCCATTTAGGTAGCCCGCGCCGGGGCTCTGAGTGTTTTGAGGGCATCGAGTATTGAGACGATTGAGGAGAGATGGCGGTTCCCGCCGGTGGATATTCTCGCAGAGCGAGTTGGCTATCAGATGTCAATCACTCCCGGCGGGTTATCCTCACCAGCGTCGTTAAGAGTCGGAGGTAGTTTTGGCAGTTCTTTCACACGAAGGAACTTTCTCGATTTTGTACGGGAGTTGGCCGTTGCCGGTCGGCGCCGCCCACCGGACGGGGTATCTGGCCCGTCCTGACAACGCCGGCCAATTCCCTGTCGTCCTCGTCCTTCCCACCCTCGATGGACTGACCAGTTTCGAAAAGGACCTCTGTCGGCGGCTGGCCCGTCATGGTTTTGTTGCGATCGCCGTTGACTTCTATCGCTCCGAAGAAGACCCGCTCGATGCCTACAACAAACTCAGCGACCAGCGGGCCCTCACCGATCTCGATGAGGTTCACGAGTTCGTTACTTCGGACGACGTCGACTGGACCCTTCCCGGAGGAGTGGGAATATTTGGCGCCGATGTCGGCGGGAGATTCACCCTCATGGCGGCCTCCCGTCGCCCCTGGGTCAAGGCCGCTGTTGTTGCGTATGCACCACTGACCGGCGATGAGGAACGAGACTTTCATGTCGCCGAGAGCCTGTCACACCTTCCCATCCCGGTACTCGGCCTTTACGGAGTAGTCGACGATCTAATCGATGCGGCATCGGTCGATGAAGCCCAGCGGCGAAACGAGCACGGCCAGTGGCTGTTGTACGACGATGCCGGGCACGGATTCCTCGATGTCGAGCATGAGAATTTTGAACCTGCAGCAGCAGACGACGCCCAGGAGCGGATTCTCGCGTTCTTCAAGGCGACGCTCGCTAAGCCCGTCGTGGAGGATCTCGGTTAGCGGATGTGGGAGACCGCTCCAGCTACCAGCTCTTCAATCCCGGTTCGAGTTTCGACTAACAGCGCACCTGACGGCGCCACATCGACCGCCCTCCCCCGACCCTTGGGCT
>JBGTGL010000201.1:0-8131 GCA_041746755.1 Acidimicrobiia bacterium
CGATCTGTCGGGCGGGATGGCCCGCCCGACGTCGCGCTGCTGGGAGGGCATCGGCGATCACGGAAGCTAGTTGTGTCGTGGTGGAGAGGGGTCGTGCTGCGACAATTGCAGTGGCGATGCGCGAAGCCAACGGTTCCTCGCCGTAACGGCGAATGATCCTCGCCAGGTCTTCAATCGGCCAGTCATTGACGATTTCGGCCGCGGAGAATTCGGCATCGGGGCCCATCCGCATGTCCAGAGGACCATCATTGCGATAGGAAAACCCCCGGTCGGGAGTGTCGAGTTGATGTGAGGACACCCCGAAATCGAAGAATATCCCCACGGGTGGAGTATCGAGATGGGTGGCGACCACCATTTCCACGTCGGCAAAGTTGGACTCGACGACCTCGACACCGAGTATGGCGGCATTCTTCACCGCGCTCGGGTCCCGATCAATTCCTACAACTTTCACATCATCTCCAAATGCTTCCAATATCCGCTTGCTATGGCCACCTCCGCCGAAAGTGGCGTCCACCACCACTCCTGGCATCACCGGCCGCAACAACTCGACTACCTCTTCCGCCAGAACCGGTAAGTGATATCCACTTGGTTCTGGGTCCTGGTTCTGGCTCATTACCAGCCCCCCGGGCGCTGGTACCAAATGGGAAGCGGGCGGAGTCAGGGGCCTTCCATTGGGTGTCCGGGGGGCTGGCATTAAGCCAGCCAATCGTCTTCGGGCTATCTAGTCCTCCTCATCTTCTTCGAGATAGACCTCGTCGCCCATGGCTCGGTCATCGAGGTACTTCTCTTTGTTCCAGACCTCGACATGGTCGAGAACCCCAAGCAACACCACTTCGGTATTGGCCTGGAGGTCGGCGAACTCACGAAGCTCCGGCTTGAGGCCAACCCGCCCTCCCGCGTTGAGTCCCGCGGAGTCGGCGGCGGCAAACACGGTTCGGTTGTAGCGACGCCCGGCCCGGTTCTTGGGGCGTTCGGCGACCACTTCATCGGCGAGTCGCTTGAAGTCTCCGGGTGCGTAGATCAGGAGCTGGCCGTCCTGGCCTTTGGTGATCACGCATCCATCATCGAGAGCGCGTCGAAAGGAAGAGGGCATAACCACTCTTCCCTTTTCATCCAGGCTGTGGAAGTACTCGCCAAGGAACACTTCTGCTCTTCTCGTCCGTCCGTGTCTGTCCTCAGACCCCATCACGAGGTCTGTGCGTGACACTATGACCCACTATCCCCCATTTGTCAACCTTTTCTTCCATTTAGGTCGACTTGCCCGTCTCGGGGCCATCTGCGACGCCGCGCCTCGTCAAAGCTCGAGGCGACGACGCGAGAAACCCAGAGTTGCCCGCGTCAACCCCCCGCCACCCCACCAAAGAAGAAGCCGGCCCCGAAGGACCGGCTTTCTCCATCTGGATCGTTAGAAGCTCAGGTGCGTTTGGGACCGGACGGTTGGGCAAACCTCACCTTGAGGTCCCTTCCTTCCATGTTGAAGCCCTGCAGCGCGTCGATTGCACTCCGAGCGTCCTGGTTCGGCATCTCCACGAAACCGAAGCCCTTTGACCGTCCGTTGCGGCGGTCGGTAATGACCGTTGCTCGACGGACCTCGCCATGACGGGCGAACAGGGCGTGGATATCTGCGTCGGTGGCAGACCAGGGCAGGTTGCCGACATAGACACTCGGCCCGGTTTTGTCCCGGCCAGCACCATTGTCCCGGCGGGCACCATTGTCCCGGCTGGCACCCTTGTCCCGGCGAATGCCGTTGTCGAGAGTGTTTCCTTGATGTCGATCCGACTTGTCGGCCGGTCGGGAAGCACCATGGCGTGGCGCCTCGGTAGGAGCCAAGGGACGATGCCCACTTCCTCCGATCGCGTTGATGTCGGGTTCCCCGATGGGGGCCCTCATGTTGAGATCGTGCTGAAGACGGCTAACCGACTTGCGCTGTTCTCTGGTCACCAGGCTCACGACAGTCCCGGTGGCACCGGCACGGGCAGTTCGCCCGGAGCGGTGCAAATAGTCCTTGTGGTCTGCAGCCGGGTCGTAATGGATAACCGTTTCCACCGAATCGATGTGGATGCCACGAGCGGCAACGTCGGTCGCGATCAGGGCTTGCACCCGCCCGGATGAGAACGACTTCAACGCTCGCTGACGTTGCCCCTGAGACCTTCCCCCATGGAGGGCCACAGAGGTAACACCCATTTTGTCGAGCTGCTTGGAAAGTCGATCGGCACCATGCCGGGTCCGGGTGAAGACAATGGACCGTCCTCCCCGAACAATCAGTTCGGCCGTATGCTCGACCCGATCGTGATGCTGGACCAACCAGAAGTGATGTTCGGCATCGATCGTGTCGGGCTCCGCCGAACCGGTTTCATGGCGTATCGGGTCGGTCTGATAATCACGAACCAACACCGCGACGTCCCCGTCGAGTGTGGCAGAATACAACAGGGTTTGCCTCTGAGACGCGGTCTTGTCGAGAATACGACGGACCGCCGGGAGAAATCCCATGTCCGCCATCCGGTCTGCCTCATCGACGACAACGATGTTGACCCGCCCCAAATCGACGAGTCCTTGGTCAATGAGGTCCTCGAGCCGACCCGGTGTGGCGACGAGTACATCGACGCCGCGAGCCAGGGCACTTCTTTGCTTGCCGTAAGGCACTCCACCGTATACGGCAAATACATACCGGCTGACCGCGCGGGCTAGTGGTTCCAATTCATCCTTGATCTGTTCGGCAAGCTCCCTGGTTGGGGCAAGGATCAGCGAACGCGGCTGACGCTTGGTCGCCTTATCGACCCTGGCGAGCAATGGCAGGCCGAAGGCAAGTGTCTTACCCGAGCCGGTTGGGGCCCTTCCGGCAACATCGCGCCCGGCAAGGGCGTCAGGGATAGTTGCTTCCTGGACCGGGAAGGGTTCGGTGATATTACGTTTAGCCAGCGCCGTCACAATCTGTTCGGGCACGCCTAAAGACGCGAATGTCTGAGTAGTCATCATTTCTCCTGTCCCGAAATCGAGACATAGTTGGTTATTCCGATCTCGTTTCGAACGCGCGCATTTCGCGATGAGATCGAAACATCGGCCGAAGAGGCGGTCCAACCGGGTGAGAAATACCGTGTGATCACCGGGGAAGCGAAATTCGCTGGCCTCCACCCGATGCGGCGTGTTCCCCATGTTAACAGAGATCTGGTTCGACCCCTACTCCCGGGGTGTCAAGCAGTCTCCCGGAGCAGGAAAGGCTGCCAGGCAGGATCCAGATCGTACCCGCTCGAGGCATAGATCCAGGCGAAACGACGCGGAGGAGCAGGGTCAGTCGCCAATTCGAATCCCGCTTCTCGTGGGGTCCTATCCGCCTTACGGATGTTGCATGACCGACAACACGCCACCACATTTTCCCAAGAATGGTCACCGCCTTTAGATCTGGGGAGGACATGGTCAATTGATTCCGCCGGCCCGCCGCAGTACTGACAGCGATTCCCATCACGGCCGAAGACCGCACGACGGGACACCGGTGCCGACCGCCGATAGGGAACTTTGACGTAACGGATCAGTTTGACCACGGAAGGGAGTTCGACCTGCTCGCTGACGGATGACCACTTCTCATCTCGCCCCGCGACCACCACGGCCTTCTCCCTGAGGACGAGGACAACCGCTCTCCGGGCTGCAACCACGGAAAGGGGTTCATAGCTCGCGTTGAGTACAAGAACTCGGGACATCGTTACGTCGTCATCGACAACGTGACGTTACCAAGCAGTGGGAGCCAAACGCGCTCGATCAGACCCGTTGTCATCGAGAAAGCCCAGAGCCGACCCGACCGCGTAGGTCAACGCGTTGGCCCAACCGTTGGAGACATCGGCCACCCCGCGCTGCTCACTCCGCCCGTCGGAAACCACGACCGCCAGAGCTCCGGCAGACCCGAGGGTTACTGCCGTCACTTCGCGGGGGGCCCTTCCTGAAACCTGGCACCATGCGTCAGCGAGTCCCTGGGCAATAGCCTTAGGGGTAGATGCGACCTGTCGGGCCGACCCGACGTCACCGGCCCTGACCTGGATGCGGGCTCCCTGCTTGTAGGGAGTGATGGTCACATCGAGACCGATGTCGGCGGCATCACCTGAGAATCGCCCGACCTTGATTTCAGGCGGGGTGAGACCCTTGACACCATAGGAGACCAGGAGGGCCTGAACCTGATTGAGAATCGTGCGCTCATCGGCGTCGGGGGCGACCTTCAAATTGATGGCAGCAGCGTCGCCGACCAAATCCACCGCCACGGTTTCGACACCAGGGATGTCTTGAAGACGCGAAATCAGGCCCGGATTCATGAAAAACCCCGCATCAGCCGCCGCCAGGCAAGGAACTTGAGAAGGTCGTCGGTCGTTGTCTCCGACATGGCATCGCCGTAGGCGGTATGAACTCTCCAGTGGAGATAGTCGGCGGAAGGAAGCAGACCACCATGAATACGGACAGCTACGAGGGAGCGGAGCGCCTCCCACAACAGCACAGGCCTGACGAACAAAGCCGCCAGAGTTTTCCCCAGACCCAGGTTCAAATTCATAATTCGATAGCCATTCCCCAAGCACACTCTAGCTCCCACAACGGGAACACGAAGCTAGAGTTCCAGAAAATTCGCGAGATTCCGGAGTTTTCTTTGATCGAGGCAAGTCCACAGCAAATCGACCTGTTCGGCCGGCGGTTCGACGAGATTGCCAGCAACGTCGAAACCGTGATCCAGGGAAAGCGAGAAGTCGTCGAACTTGTCGTGCTGGCACTCATTGCCGAGGGTCACGTCCTCGTGGAGGATGTGCCTGGTGTCGGCAAGACCCAGCTAGCGAAATCAATCGCACGCAGCATCGCCGGAGCATTCAATCGCATCCAGTTCACGCCCGATCTACTCCCCTCCGATGTCACGGGAGTTTCGGTTTGGGATCGCAACCGGAGCGAGTTCGAGTTCAAGCCGGGCCCGATTTTCGCGAACATCGTTGTCGGCGACGAAATCAACCGGGCCAGCCCGAAGACGCAGTCAGCGTTGTTGGAAGCGATGGAGGAGCGCCAGGTGACGTCGGATGGCATCACCCGGATTCTCGACCTGCCCTTCATGGTGGTCGCCACCCAAAACCCTCTAGAGCACGAGGGAACCTATCCACTCCCGGAGGCGCAGCTGGACCGATTCATGATGCGTGTCGTCATCGGATATCCGAGCCGGCAGAAAGAACTCGAGATGCTGGACACCCATGGCGTCAGGTCGACATTCCACGACCTCGAGCCGGTGGTCACCACAGAACAAGTCGGCGAGTTGATTTCGATAGCCCGCGGGGTGACAGTCTCACAATCCGTCAAGACATACATCGTCGACCTCGTTGAAGGAACCCGTAACCATTCCGACATCTTGCTCGGCGCTTCGCCCCGTTCTGCTTTGTTCCTGCAACGTCTCACCCGGGCACGGGCCGCATCCCAGGGTCGGGAGTATGTCACCCCCGACGACGTCAAGGCGTTGGCGACCCCGGTCCTGGAACACCGGATGTCGCTTCGTCCTGAGGCCCAAATGCGGGGCGAGACGTTGGCCGAGATCATCGACGAAGTCATGACCAGGCTTCGGGTGCCCGGCACCACCTCACGCGTCGGTACCTGATGCCAACACTAAGAGGTTGGGCACTCACCGGCGGTGGCGTTGCACTCATCCTCCTCTGGTACGCCTTCGGAGAGATCGAACTGTTCCTCGCCGCCGTCTTCGTGTTTCTGCTCCAACTGTTCTCGATGCTCTACGTCCGATTGCGCCGGGCACAGCTCGAGATTGGACGTCGGCTGGGATCGGCCACCGTCCATGACGGTGATACCAACACCGTCACGCTCGTCATCGAGAACACCTCGAAACGCTCGGCGAGCTACCTGACCATCGACGACAACATCAACAGCTTGGGCACGGCGCGCTTCGAATGCTCCCGTCTCCGAAAGGGAGAGCAGACAACTGCGACGTACCGGGTGACCTGCCGACCCCGTGGGGTGTACCGCGTCGGACCAACCGAAGTCACCAATGGAGACCCGTTCGGTTTGGCCCAAACCATGATCGGTACCGGGCCGATCGACCGAATCGTTGTTTATCCGGCCATTGAGGACCTCAACGGTTTTCCGATCGTCCGGGGCCAGGACCCGGCCATGCAAGCCTCCCGGCCCGAACACGCTCGACGCGGTGGTGAAGACTTCTACACATTGCGCGAATATCAGCGCGGAGACGATCTGAGGAGGGTCCACTGGCCGTCATCGGCGCGTACCGACGAGTTGATGATCCGACAGCTGGAGACTCCCTGGCAATCCCGGGCCCTCGTCCTCCTCGACGTCAGAACGGAGAGCTACGAGTCGGACGCAGCTTTTGAGAAGGCAGTCTCCGGAGCGGCCACTGTGGTGACCCACCTGGTCTCTTCGGGGTTCGACGCGGATCTTTGGGCTGGTGACGCAGATCCCATCGATGCTTCGCGGTATGGGTCGGTCATGGAACGGCTCGCTCTGGTGAAACCTGACCCCGCAATCGACATCGAAGCGGTGGCCTCGAGAATCCGACAGAAGGGCGGAGGCGGCGCTTTGGTAATCGTCACCGGCATTGCTGACCGAAATTTGCTCAGCGTGCAACAACTCCTCTCCAAGGACTACCCCTCCACCGTTTTGATGACTGCGTCGCAATCGACCTCGCACGTTCTCGTGGGATTCCACCGGCTCGGGGTCACCACGGTTTCCATCACTCCTGACGAGTTTTGGGCTCCAGCATGGATGACGGGAATGAGTAGGACATGGTCAGCAGCACCCTCAGCCGTATAGCGGGCCTGGCGGCCTTCGCACTGATGATCGCCCGACTCGGGCGCCTCCTCGACACCGGGGGCGACGCCCCGGCATGGCACTTGATCCTTATCGCTGCGGCTTTCCTGGGTGGTGTGGTTTGGTGGCTAATTGCGCAAACCGTCACCTCACGCCGACTTGCCTACGCCCTATTTGCGGTGGTCGGATTTGTGCTCTTTCTCCGCATTGCCGTCCCCCAAAGTCTCATTTTCGGGATTTTCCCCGGTGCCGAGACACCGGCCGCTCTTGCCAATGAGATCGGCGAGTCGCTGGACATTTTTCGATTTGGCGTCTCTCCGGTCTATCCCAGTTCGGGATTGATCGCCGCGCTCGCTGTGGTGATGTGGGTAATCGGAGCCATGTTCGTCTGGGGTGCGTCCGGTGGCCCGGTCGCAGCCATGGTTTTGCCTTCGATCGCGATGTACCTGCAGTTCGCGGTAATTGACCGGGCCCCTGCCGGCAACGGCTGGATGGGCGCCGCCGCGATTGTATTCGGACTCTCGATCGCCGCCGTCGCCAGCGAACAACGCAGCAACGCGGGACGGGTCCGAGACGGTGATGGACGCCCGTTGCCACGCCGCGGCGGCAGCCTGGCACTGATTCTTGTCATGATCATCGCCATCTCTTCAGTGGCCCTCGCCTCGGCGACATCGAACGTCCTCTCCCAGGAGGGTGCGCTCAACTGGAGGACTGGAGGAGGTTACGGAAGCGGGTTTGGGGGCATCGCATTCAATCGACTCGTTGGTCTTCAAAAACGCGTCGTGTCACGATCGAACGCCGAGGTATTCCGGGCAACCCTCGACGAAAACGCTCCCGACCCAGGTTTGATCTACTGGCGGATGGAAACGCTGGATCGCTACGACGGCACTTCGTGGATCCCCACGGGCGAAACACCCGACCGCTACTCGCCAACTGCGGCTGGGGGCAACCCTGAGCACGCCTACCGGGGTACGGCAGCCACCTTCACCCAGAGAATCAGAATCGAGGCCCTACGTGGCCCTCTCGTCCCCACCGCCGGGGTAGCCCAAGCTCTGCAGAGCGACACCGAGAACATCAACCAGTTCCAGGTGGCGCAAGACGGATCAATCGTCATCCAGTCCCAACTCGATGAAGGAATGACCTACCAGGTGGAGGCGCTATTCCCTCTGGAGCGAGAAGACATCAACGGCCTCGCCACCGACTCCAACGGGCAGTTGACTCCCCTGTTTGCCGAAGCAGGTCGGGTCGGAGCGATCAGTGTCACACCAGCAGTGGTCGACCGAAGCGAACCACGCCCATCCGACATCGGCCGTTACACCGAGCTTCCCGACGAGCTGTCGTCCAGCAT
>JBGTGL010000202.1:0-14757 GCA_041746755.1 Acidimicrobiia bacterium
AGGCTGAGCTAAGGGCCCAATATTCAATTTGAAGAGCTCCGCTCTTGAGGCGAACCTCCGCTTTGGAGGCGACGACCGGAATCGAACCGGTGTGACGGGTTTTGCAGACCCGCGCCTAACCACTCGGCCACGTCGCCGGGACTCGCGAGCGGAAGACGGGAGTCGAACCCGCGACCTCAACCTTGGCAAGGTTGCGCTCTAGCCAACTGAGCTACTTCCGCGAACCAGGCAAGATTAGACGACCTTGGCCCGGTATGAAAAGATCATGTCCCTGTTGACCCGAAGCCTCCATCACCACGATCGGTGACGTCCAAAACATCGACTTCCACCCAGTCGACGGTGGCCACAGGGACAATTGCAAGCTGGGCGATCCGGTCTCCTTTCACGAAGGAAACTGGCTCGCCGCCATGATTGATCAGCACCACCGATATTTCGCCTCGATACCCGGAGTCAATCAATCCGGGCGAATTGACTACTCCAACACCGAATTTCCGGGCGTGACCACTTCGTGGCAGAACCAGTCCGGCCCATCCGGAGGGAATAGAAACCGCCAGTCCGGTGCCCACCGTGGCGCGCTCCCCCGCCCAAAGAGAAAGATCGATTCTCGTGTGAAGATCGACCGCTCCGTCGCCGATATGTGCATACGCGGGAACTGGGAGTTCCAAATCGAGTCTTTTGAAGGTAACCTGCATATGTTCACCGGGCTTCGGGCGGAAGATCTAAGTGTGAGCGTAATTGAGGACGGTCGATGACCACCAAAACCCATAAACACACCCGCCCACGCCGGAACCGACCTGGGAACAACTCGCTAATGGAATACCTCGGATTTGCCGAGGCATCCACCGTTTCCTACGCAACGCCTTCGCCTAAACCTGCTCCAGCGCCAAGTCGCCTCGTCTCCACTTCTCTGCGATCGGCCACAACGGTGGAGGAGATGTGGGACACCACCGAACTCCAAGCTGAATCCATGATCGATTGGGCGCCGATTTCGGTAGACAACAAGCGACTCAATAAACGAGTCCGGTTCAAAGTGGTGCTTAGTTGGCTTGTCGCCATGGCGGCACTTGGAGCGGCCGGATACTGGCTCTACCAAGTACCCGGAGCCACCGCAGATCTTGCCGTCGACCAAGTGGAAGCCGATGTCGCCGCTCTCGATGCAGCGCTCAGTCCAATGTTGGCGGTAACGGCCGCCCTCACCCCCGAGTTCGACCAGATCACTCTCGATCTTGGCGCCGCCACATCTGCGGTGGACCAGACGAGCAGAGACCTATTCGCCGCCGCCGCCGATCTCCCCGACTCCGAACTAGCCTTGCGGTCCAACGTAACTCAGGCCGCCAGCGACGCACTCGATGCCACGAAAACACTCAACACGACAGCTGCCTATATCGGGGCAGTGACTCCAATTCTCACCGGCCCGACCCTGGAGACCGACCCTGAACTCGTTGAACTCGCCGACGCGGCGGCACAGTTCGCTGCCTGGCAGGCCCACTTCGATACGGTGCGAAATGTACTTCCCGGCGCCGTGCTCCTTCCGGTCACTGAAGAACTCGGCGTCGTGAGTACCGATCTCACTGCCATCCAAACGGCCTACCTGGATGGATTGAGAGAAGGCAATCGCCCGGCAGCACTCGAAGCAGTGCGCGATCTAGAGGGAAGATTGAACGACGCATGGTCACTGCTGGTGTCAGAGACAGAGTCGATGAAGGCTTCGATCACCGCGTCCGTTCAATCGGCGCAGAAATCCCTGAACCTAGTTACCCGATGATTCCAAAGCGGCTACTTCCTTCTCGAAGTCGGCCGCGTCCTGAAATCCCTTGTAGACCGAAGCAAAACGTAGATAGGCAACCTCATCGAGGGTCCTGAGGCGTTCTAACACCTCGCGGCCAACGTCGTCCGATGTCACCTGGGGACCCAACGTGTGGAGCGATTGCTCGACAGCAACGGCCAACTCCTCGAGCGCCGATCCCGAGATCGAACGATCAGCAAGAGAGGCGGACATGCCTGCTACGAGTTTGGTCCTCGAGAACGCCTCGAGATGACCGTCGCGTTTGCGCACCATGAGCTGTGGCTCGGTCCTCTCGTAGGTCGTAAACCGACCCTCGCAGGCTTCGCAATGGCGGCGGCGGCGAATGGCCTGACCTGACTCTGCCGGTCGGCTATCGATCACTCGGGTGTTTTCGGACCTGCAAATCGGGCAAAGCATTGCCCCAGGGTATACCAAGGTTTGCCAATTAGCCGTTCGGGACGAGGATGACCTGGCCGGGATAAATGGCTCCACCCGAAATCCCGTTCAAATCCTGGATACTGGAGACAACCGCACGAACGTCGGCAGTCGAGCTCATATTCGAACGGGCTATATCCCAGAGCGTGTCGCCTGCGTCCACCACATACTCGGTGGTGGCCATCGGAGCATCGGCGTCTGCGGGGCGTCCGATAAAGAGGAAGACCAAGAAGAGGCCAAGCAGTAGGACGAGCAATCGGACGGACAGCTGCGGTGTTTGGCTCTGCATTTGGTCTTCCTCCCTTTCGTAATTAGCTCCGGTTGTGGAGCGGTTGTCGGGTTGCTTCCCGAACATGTGTTCGACACACTATCCGAACGTTTGTTCGATGTCAAGCACGAACCGATAGGAACTGAATTTCACTTCGAGGTCGTCCACCCCGATTCCGGGGCAGAATCGACTCTGGCGCCGACCCTGTCCGATTGGACCCCCGGCCCCTGGAACAAATATCGAACAAATGTTTGGTTGGCCGGATTCTGTCCGGTAGGGTTACGAACATCTGTTCGAAGGAGTCGGCAACAATGGAGTCAGAGCAAATGTTGAGTGAACGTCAGCAACAGGTATTGGATTACATCAAAGAGACGGTCGACGTCCGGGGCTATCCCCCATCGGTACGCGAGATCGGCGACGCCGTCGGTCTGTCCTCACCATCGAGCGTGCACAGCCAACTGGAGACGTTGGTGGAACTGGGGATCATCAAGAAAGATCCCACTAAGCCAAGAGCAATAGTCGTTGTCGAAACGCAGGAAAAGGCATCGCGTCCATCCCGGAACGACGACCGGATGCGAGATATACCGCTGCTGGGCCGGATTGCCGCTGGTACACCGATCCTCGCTGCCGAACAGGTCGAAGAGGTGTTGCCGCTACCTATCGAACTGGTAGGTAACGGTCCTGTCTTCCTCCTCGAGGTCAAGGGTGACTCGATGATCGACGCAGGGATCCATGAGGGCGACCTCGTCGCAATCCATAAGCAGGACGACGCCCGGGATGGTGAAATCGTCGCTGCCCTGATTGACGGGGAAGAAGCGACCGTGAAGCGACTTCGCCGCAAGGACGGAAAGGTCATCCTCGAATCGGAGAATCCCGCCTACGAGCCGATGGTCTTTTCCGACGGGGTTGAGCTAATTGGAAAAGTAGTCAGCGTTCTGCGCCGATATCCCTGAATGGCCTAACCCTGATTGATCAGCGGTCGATCCCACACACCTTCAAACGAATAGCTCGCCGGACCCGTCAGGAATGCAGTCTGGTCGCGGACATCCACCACTCCGGTGCCCCCGGGGACCGTCACTTTCATCGGCCATTCCAATTGGTGACGTTCCACGGCTACCAACGCCGCCGCCGCCATCCCGGTTCCGCATGCGAGGGTCTCCCCCACACCCCGTTCCCAGACTCTCATCTTGATGCCGCTGCCGTTGAGCGAAACAAATTCCACGTTCGTTCCACCGTTAACGCTGGCCTCCACCATCGCTCCCACGGCCGCGACATCGATCTGGTGTGGCTCGGCCACCAACGCAACCGCATGGGGGTTCCCCACATCGACTGTCTGATACCTGGCCCGGTCAACTTCGATTTCTCCAGTAATCCGCAATTGGCCGAGTTCGACTTCGATTTCGTTGCCTACCGATACCCGCCTGATTCCCATCGGTGTTCGCACCTTGAACTCACCTGACGTTGCCCAGCCGCAGTCGACCGCATAGCGGGCTACACAGCGAAGACCATTTCCGCACATCTCGGCGACACTGCCGTCGGCGTTCCAGTAATCCATTCCGATCGGCGAACCCGGAGAAACCACAAGGACACCATCGGCCCCTATTCCAAACCGTCGATCACACATCGCGACGATGTCCGGAACCCCGAGACGTATAGGGCCTTCAAGGACAACGAAGTCGTTGCCCCATCCGTTCATCTTGGAAAACTTCAACCCACTCACACCATCAGCCCTTCGATTTGATCGGTCATCTCTACCGGATCCTCAGACCATGGTATCCATCGAATCCGTGGATCTCGATGAAACCAGGTTCGTTGACGTCGAACTAACTTCAAAGTGTTCGCGCGAATCTCTCGAAAAGCCTCTTCCATCGCCCTCCCGGATTCAAAGGCATCAGCAACTTCCCGATAGCCGATTGCTGATCGAGCGGTTCTTCCCATACTGGGCATCAGAAGTCGAACTTCGTCGACGAGGCCCCGAGCCTGCATACTTGCCAGACGCTCGTCGACCCGCGACTCCAGGAGCGGCCCGGGGTCGATGCCGAACCCCGAGAACGCTATATCCGGTTCGTAGCCCCGCAATCGCATCGCTTCGTCACTTGTACTTCGAGTGGTTGGGGTGCCGGCGCCGAGCTTCCAGATCTCGACAGCTCGCACCAGCCTCCGGTGGTTGGCGAGGTCAATGTGGTCACCGGCTCCGGGATCTGCCGCCAACAGCTCAGATACGAGGCTATCCCGACTCCAGGTTTCAAGCTCCTCTCGGAGACTCGGATCGGTAGGGGCAAACGACATGGGATCGACCAGTGACCGGAAGTGGAGTCCGGAACCGCCACAAATGATCTGGCTTCCCCTGGCGCCCTCCATCGCGGCACGGCCCTGCTCTTGGAACTGGGCGACGGAAACCTCGTCACTTGGATCGGCGATGTCTACCAGGTGGTGAACGACTCGGGCTCGATCGGCTGGTGTTGGCTTGTCGGTCCCGATGTCCATTCCCCGATATACCTGCATCGAGTCGACCGAGACGATGTCGGCGTCCATTCGTCTGGCCATTTCCATGGCTACAGCCGACTTCCCCGACGCTGTTGGCCCAACAATCACGACAATTCGCTTCAGACGGCTTCCCCGATCAGGCTGTGGTGCCCTGCCGAGACCACCCTCGCGTCCAGGAAGGATCCGGAAGGAGGACCACCAGCAACGCTGACGATCTTCCCGGTACGGGTCCTGGTCGTCGCCACCTCGGGCCGTTTCCTCGATGGGCCCTCGCTGAGGACTTCGACCACTTCGCCAACCAGCTTCTGGTTGATCTCTGTAGAAATTCGGTCCTGCAGCGCCACCAACCTCTCGAAGCGATCCTGGATAACTGGGCTCGGAACAAACTCATCGACCATGTTTCCGGCAGCGGTCCCCGGGCGGGGGGAGAATATGAAGGTGAAGGCTGCGTCGAATCGCACTTGTCCAACGACGTCCATCGTCATCGCGAAGTCATCGTCCGTCTCACCCGGAAAGCCGACGATGATGTCGGTAGTTACCGCCAGGCCCGGAATGGTCTCCCTGGCCATGGCGAGACGCTCGAGGTACTTCTTCTGATTGTATCCCCGGTGCATGGCGCGGAGGATGCGATCCGAACCCGACTGCAGCGGGAAGTGAAGCTGTTCACACACGGCTGGTGTTTCAGCCATTGCCTCGGCGACGTCGGCTCGAAAATCATTGGGATGGGGGCTGGTAAACCGGACTCTCTCTATGCCATCGACCGCACCGACACGGCGCAGCAATTCGCCGAAGATTGGACGGCGCTTTCCGTCGATGGCGAGATCGCGCCCATAGGTGTCGACATTCTGTCCGAGAAGGGTCACCTCTACCACTCCATCATCCGCTAGCCGCTCAACCTCTCGAACGATGTCGCCCGGCCTTCTCGAAATCTCGACTCCGCGGACCGAAGGAACGATGCAGAACGTGCACGTGTTATTGCAACCGATCTGGATGGTGACCCATGCCGAGTGATCCAATTCTCTCTTTACCGGCAGCGATGAGGGCATCGCCTGGAGTTCGTCGACCACCTCGGTTATCGGCCCCCACTGTTCGGCATGGTCGATCAGATCGAGCACCCGGTCGAGATTGTGGGTACCCATAACCACATCGACCCAGGGTGCCCGCTCCCTCACCAGGTCTCGCTCCTTCTGGGCGGCGCATCCACCCACCACCAGGAGCATGTCGGGATTGAAATCCTTGATCTCTTTGAGTTGGCCAAGGTGCCCGTACATCCGGTTGTCTGCGTTTTCCCTGATGGTGCAGGTGTTTACATAAACAACGTCAGCTTCACCGTAGGATCCGACCGGCGTCATCCCGTCGAGTTCGAACAGTCCGGCGATGCGTTCGGAATCATGTTCGTTCATCTGACACCCAAACGTCCTGATGAAATAACTCTTGCCCGAGCGCGTAGCCGGGCGGCGGTTGATCTCGCGCACGGTGGGATTCGGTAAAAGAGTCGATTGGGACATTTAGTAGGGCTCTAGCGGGCGAAGTCGGTCGACCTGAACTCCCGGATCACAGTCACCTGGATTTGGCCGGGATACTGAAGGTCTTCCTCGAGTTTACGCGCAATCTGGCGGGACAGGTCGCGGGCTTCGAGATCGGAGACCGAACCAGGGTCGACGACAACCCGAACCTCACGCCCCGCCTGAAGTGCGAACACCTGATCAACCCCCTCGAACTCCATTGCAAGTTTTTCGAGACGTTCTAGCCGTTTGACGTAGCCCTCCAGCGACTCGCGTCGGGCTCCCGGACGCGCTGCCGACACTGCGTCGGCCGCCTGAACGATCACAGCAAGAATGGTCCGGGGCTCAACTTCGTTGTGGTGCGCCTCGATTCCGTGGACGACAGCTTCGTCCTCATCGAAACGACGTGCGATCTCGGCGCCGATCAGAGCGTGCGAACCTTCCACCTCATGCGTAACTGCTTTACCGATATCGTGGAGGAGGGCTGCGCGCTTGATTGGTGTGGGATCTAAACCGAGTTCGGATGCGAGCATCGAGGCTATATGTGAGGTCTCTACCAGGTGGTTTAGGACGTTCTGCCCGTAAGAGGTCCGGTACTTGAGACGACCGATCAGCGTCACCAGCTCGGTGTGCATACGCGAGACGCCCACTTCCACTAGGGCCCATTCTCCGGCGTCCCTGACACTCTCTTCAACTTCGGCTCGTGCCTTTTCGTAGGCTTCCTCGATCGACGCAGGATGGATCCGCCCGTCAGCCACAAGCTTCTCCAATGCAATCCGGGCCACTTCCCGTCGTACCGGATCAAACGAGGAAATGGATACGGCTTCGGGTGTGTCGTCGACAATGAGGTTGGTACCGGTGACCGACTCGAGGTGGCGAATATTCCGACCCTCCCGGCCAATGATCCGGCCCTTCATGTCATCGGAGGGGAGTTGCACCACCGAAACGGTCGACTCAGTGACTACCTCACTGGCAAGCCGTTGAATCGCAGTGGCGAGAATTCGTCGCGCCCGTCGATCTGCCTCCTCGCGGGCCTTGATCTCGAGGTCTCTGACCATGATCATTGCCTCGCGGCGCGCCTCATCCTCAACCTGAGTCAACATCTCAGCCTTGGCGGCAGCGACGTCGATGCCAGCCACTTGCTCGAGTTCGAATCTCGCCGCTTCTTTGAGTTGTTCGAGTTCGCCCCGGTTGACGTTCATTTCGTCTTCCCGGTCGATGAGCATCTTCTCGCGCTGGGCGAGGTTGGATGCCCTCTGTTCCAATGTCTCTTCGCGGGCCCCGAGCCGGGATTCCAAGTTGCTCAATTCAGCGCGCCGGGTTTCTAGCGTCGCATCTTCACGTTCTCGATATGCCTGGGCCTGCGCTCGGCCCTCGTCGTCGGCTTTGGCAATAATCTGTCGGGCTTCGACCTGGGCATTGCCAAGCAGCGCTTCGGCGGACCCAGCATCGCGCTCGACCTTGCGGGTGTTCAATACCCTGGCCAGGAGGTATCCGAACGCGAGTCCAATGACCACTCCCAGTACTGAGAGTCCGATCACAACCGCGGTCTCCATGACGGTCCTTTCCAGCGGGTGGCATAAACAAACACGGCCGAACCCATCGGGTTCGGCACACGAGACGGAACAATCGAAAAGGGGTCTTGTTCACCCTCTAGGTCGTTTGCTCCTCCAGTTCATTTGTTCTGCCACTCCGTTTTCAAATTAAGTAAATGTTCGTGTGCTGATCGTGATAGTACACGGTGTTCGCGAAATCTCGACAGGTTCTTGAAATTCATGGCTAGGGGAAACTTGTATTCCGGCGTGATCGTTGCTCTCATCGATGGCACAGATGGACCGGCGCTCAATCACAATCATCCATGTTGCACTTCTATCGGTACTGGCAGCCGGGTTCAGATTGCTGCCATGGTTGGCCCCTCACCGGATCACATTCGACGAAGGAGTCTTCTTAGCGTCTACCGACCTTGCTCATTCCGGTCTCGTTCCCTTCCAGGACTTCTTCTTCAGTCAGGGCCCCCTGTTCATCCCGCTACTCAGATTGGGACAGATCGTCAGTTTCGGCGATCCCCGGGGACCGAGAACCACCATGCTCATTTCGGGTGTAGTGATTGCCGTTTCGTCGTACTGCATCTTCACCAGGATCACGACCCAGTCGAGAGCACTGCTCTTCGCCTCGTTCGTGTCGCTGAGCGGAACTGTTTTACTGGCGGCAGGGCCGGTGCAAAGCGACGGTGTAGCCCTGGCTCTGGCCATCTCCGCCCTTGCCCTGGCATTGCGTCCCAGCCCTTCGGCAACGGGAACCCTGTTGATTGGTTTGCTTCTGGGAGCATCCATTTCTGTCAAGAGTCTCCATGTCGTCCCGATCATCCTGACCGTGGTCGCTCTCCTGGTCGGGCGGCTGGACTGGAAGCGCCTCGGCGCAATATCAGTGGTAGCCACCATGGTCATCATCGGATCGGCAGCCTTCTATGGGATCGAGGAGGTTTGGGACCAATACGCGCTTTTTCATCTCGCAAAGGACAATTCACCCAATCTTCTCGACAACACCGTCAACACCGGGGCCGTGATGATCCGAAGCGATCTACCGGTCCTCGCTGTGCTCGTCGCCGCGATTCTGTCTCCGTTTCTCTTTCGCAAGACCGGTGATTCCCCGGGGATCGAAAGTCATGGGGACCGCGACGTACCCCGCTGGATCATCGTCTTTTGGTTGGTCGTGACCGTTTTCCTTCTTTTCGGATTCACCACGATCTATGGTGGGTTTGCCCGAACATTGGCCTTCCTGATCCCGCCACTTTTGGCGTGGGCCGCGACATCACGCGCCATCCCCATCCGTGTCCTCCTCGGTATCGCAGTTGTCGGAACGATTGTTCAGATCAGCTCGATAAATATCGTCCCCGACCTCGATCCGGATCAACTAGCTGCCACCGACCAAATCGGATCGATCCCGGCGGATAAGTGGTTCGTCAGCGATGATCCCGGTTTGGGATGGGCGGCAGGTCGACTCTCCCATCCGGATACGGTCGACCCATCGTTCGCCCGCTTCCAAACTGGCTATTTGACTTCTTCGGATGTCGCTAAGGCCCTGGATGACCGCAGGTCCTGCATTCTGACGGCCACTTCGGGCCGGTTCGACTCCGCGGACGTCGGTCCGCCCGCCGACTATCGGCCGACTGACGATTCAGGCGTCTACCTTCGCTCAGACTGCTGAACCCGTTCTAGTCGTCGCTCTTCTCCTCAGATCCCGTTGATTCGGATCCCACCGATTCGGATCCCACTGACTCCGACTCCTTGATGTCCTCTTCGGTTTCGGCCTTGGGGCCGAGACCGACTGCCTCATAGACCTTGGCCTGGAGTTGCATGGCGATTTCGGGATTCTCCCGAAGAAATTTCTTGGCGTTCTCCCGCCCCTGCCCGAGTTGGTCGTCCTCGTAGGTGAACCAGGCGCCGCTCTTGCGGACCACTCCCTCGTCGACCGCGATGTCGAGGAGACTTCCTTCTCGTGAGATTCCCTCGCCAAACATGATGTCGAATTCGGCAGTGCGGAAAGGTGGCGCCATCTTGTTCTTGGCGACCTTTACCCGAACCCGGTTACCGATGCCCTCAGTCCCATCCTTCAAGGTCTCGATCCGACGGATGTCAAGACGCATCGATGAGTAGAACTTGAGGGCCCGACCACCAGGGGTGGTTTCAGGTGACCCAAACATCACACCGATTTTTTCCCGTAACTGGTTGATGAAAATGGCAGTCGTTCGCGACTTGTTGAGATTTCCAGCCAACTTGCGCAATGCCTGTGACATGAGACGGGCTTGAAGCCCCATATGGGAGTCGCCCATTTCACCTTCGATCTCGGCACGAGGCACCAGGGCTGCCACCGAGTCGATCACCAGCACATCGAGGGCCCCTGAGCGGATCAGCATGTCGGCGATCTCAAGGGCTTGCTCACCGGTGTCGGGTTGTGAGATGAGCAACTCGTCGACATCGACGCCGATAGCCTTGGCATATGTGGGGTCGAGAGCGTGTTCGGCATCAATGAACGCGGCGATGCCTCCGTTGCGTTGCGCCTCGGCCACGATATGGAGCGAAAGGCTGGTCTTCCCCGAACTTTCCGGTCCATAGATCTCGACGATCCGACCCCGCGGGACCCCACCAATACCGAGCGCGAGATCGAGGGAGAGTGCCCCGGTAGAAATGATGTCCACTTTTCGGTTGGCCGCATCGCCCATTTTCATGATGGCGCCCTTACCGAATTGCTTTTCGATCTGACCCAATGCCATATCGAGTGCTTTTTCCCTATCTGTGCTCATTTGCGCTTACCTTTCTAATTCCTCTTGCCGAGTTCCGACGGAACCTTCTGACTATTTGTCAGACCGTATTCGGCGGCTGTGACAGAAAAACCTGCTCGGCAACAATAGTCGAACAAGTGTTCGGAATGAGTATTACCGCCCCAGAGGAAAAATTTCAAGGGGTTCGTACCGGACGCCACTGCGCTCGCTTATTGACTCGAACAAAACGATCTGTCCCACCCACCACGAGATGTCCAGATCGCCATGAGCAATCAGCGAAACAACTTGCATCGGGGGCCGGACCCGACTCAGAGTGAGGTGGGGTGAGAACGGCCTGTCCTCGGGTGATACTCCCGAGGCTTCCGCAGCCATGTCACAAATCTCAGCGAGGTCGAACAGGCGCTCTGCCCCGAGGGTGACGCCGGCCCAGACCACCGTCGCCTTACGTTGGTTGGGGAAGGCACCCAGCCCGGTGAGCGCGATGCGAAAAGGTCGGCCGAGTGCAGATTGATCGAGCTCGGCCATATAGCGATCGCGGGTCACCGGCTCGATCTCACCGAGGTAGCGCAAAGTAATGTGCCAATTGGCTGGTGGGACTCGGCGACCCGGGATATGAAGACTCGAAGTTTGTTCCGCCAACGCTCTCCTCACCTCAATGGGGAGAGCCACGGCAGCGAAGACCCTCAGTTGCTCCACCAGACGCCGCTAACTCCGAGTCGAGCGAGGTGGAGGGCGGTCGTGGTCGCGTAGGTGCGGACTCGTTCCCGATCACCAACCATACGCAGCTCGCGGGCCATGGATCCCTCTGGGGTTGCCACACCGACCACGATCGTCCCGACAGGCTTCTCCATCGGTTCCGGTCCGGCCGATCCGGTAACCGATACCCCGACTTCCATACCGAGGAGTTCTCGAACTCCTTCCGCCATCGCCGTCGCTGTCTCTTCGTTGACGACTTGTTTGACATCGACCACCCCGAGCAGCGACTGTTTGAGACGTGCCTCGTATGCCACCACTCCCCCGACGTAATATCGCGACGATCCAGCGAGATCGGTGAGCCGGGCACCGACCATTCCCCCGGTCATCGATTCTGCGGTGCCTATTCGCCATCCCCGCTCCTCGAGGAGACGGAAAAGTACGACTTCGATGGTTTCGTCGTCCACACCAAATATCGAGCTGCCGAGACGTTCCCTGACTTGCGCTTCAACCGGTGCGATCAGGCTCTCAGCAGCCGAACTCGACGCGGCCTTGGCACTAAGCCGAACTTTGATCTCCCCAGCCGAAGCCAGGAAGGCAACCGATGGGTTGGTACTTTCCTGATACAGATCGTCGAGCACTTCGGCTATGTCCGACTCCGACCTGCCCCAGGTGCGAAGGATACGGCTCACCAGCACGTGTTCCGACCCATCCCTGGCGATCAGAGCGGGGAGAACCTCGGCGCTGAGGAGATATTGCATCTCTTCCGGAACTCCGGGCACGCAAAATATGAGTGTGCCGCCATGATCGATCGACAGGCCCGGGGCGGTACCCCGGGGGTTGTCGAGAAGTGTCGCTCCGACGGGATGTTGCGCTTGACGGAGATTGGAGTCGGGCATTTCACGTCCACGCTGCGACCACCACTCTCGGAGATGTTGCGCGTACTCCTCGGAGTAGTCCATCTCGAGTCCGGTGGCCAGACAAAGAGCCTCGCGGGTGAGGTCGTCCTGTGTCGGGCCGATACCACCGGTGATAATCACCGCGTCGGAGCGGTCAATCGCCGCCGAGATTGCCGAAGCCACCCGATTCAGGTTGTCTCCCACGACCTGGTGGAAATGGGCATCGAAACCCTTCTCGGCGAGAGCAGCGCCAATGGTGGCCGCGTTGGTATTGGCGATCTGACCCAGCAACAACTCAGTACCGACTGCGACTACTTCGACGATCACCGGGCGAGAGTAGCGGCGATTGTCAAATGAACGACTGGGCGACCAGCGTGGCGATAACGGCTACCAACCCGGCGATCAAGGCTTGCACCATCCGATCGAGTCGGGCCGTCATCCCATCAAGTCGAAGCAACACGTCATTGAAACGAACATCCATTGCGTCCATGCGGGTGCCGAGCCGCCGCTCAACCGACTCGAGGTCAGCCCTGGTGGCGAGGTCGGTGTTTGGATTGCCGGGCAAATAGGCCATGAGTGTGTCCGCTCGTTGTTCGCCGAGAAACTCGGTGAGACCATTGTACAGGTCAAGGCGGCGGGCTTCGGGGGACGTCATTATTTGATCGTGCCCGAAACCGCTAGACCAGATCAAGAGGTCCGACGAACTTGTAAAGCGATTGTCAGAATTGCCCGGAAGTGGCGAAGCCAAGATCTGTGAGGTCACCTCCGGTACGCCTCGACGACGCCGCGCAAATCGCTTTCAACCGAGTCACCGAGGATGTTCCAAGCCGACGTGCTCACCTCACCCTTCGACTCCAATTCGGAGCACGCCAGATATACCGCATCGGCCAGTCGATTCATCCCCGGCTCTATCTCACAGGCCTGGGCAACGCAGGTTCGGGCTAAAGCCGGGTCTCGCTCACCGATGGCCGCGATTGCGTCCTCGGCAAAGGCGAGGGCCTTTTTGTCCATCAGATCTCGGAGAACAAGTACCGGCGAAGGATGTCGATCCGATCGTCCATGTCTTCGGGTGTCAGATACCAGAGCATGGCCGCCACGGTGGATAGCAGCGGATTTCCATCCTGAGGGGTAAACGAGAACCCGACTACCTCGTTGCCGTTGCGCACGGCGAGAGTTTCCAACGACACGACAGCCTGGCTCATGATTCGGCCGTAATAGCCATGGTCCCTGCCAAACGAGAACACCTGATTGGCTGACTTCTTGTGGGTGACCGCCACCCTGGTGTTCTCCATTAACCGTTCCTTGACCTCGTCGAGCGTCATCTCATGGTCCAGGGTTAGAGCGAAGTGCATCGAGTGCATGTATTGCGTATTGAGTTTGAGCGCCGAGGAGAACAGATTGAGGTCATAGCCCAATGTCGAGAACAACTCGTGCGAGTCCCGGGCATGGTGGGTCCCGAACCTCTCGTCCTTGTGCCCCTCAACCGTTGGGCTGGCTACGAAACCCTCGTCCTGGCTTATGTCGTTGGCCCGCCGGATGCAGAGAAATCTTCCGTCGGTCAGATGATTGGTCCCATCGGGGTCCATTCCCAGCGTCTTCACCAGGACCGACATGTTGTGGGTGTTACATGACACGATCTGAAGAAACTTGTCGGCTCCTGGCACTAGAGCCTCGTCGTTGATGCCACGGGCGTACATTTTCCCAAATCCGAACTCCGAGCCCTGCGCCATGAATCCGATGGGACCCTTGGCATCGTTGTAGTACTCGTCTTTCATCTCATTGCCGACCGGTGTGCAGTCGATGACCACCGACGCCCGTTCTATCGCTTCTCTGGTTTCATACTTCGGCGCGTGGCCCAGTTCCTCGAAAGTGGCACGTCTATTGTCATCGACCACAAGCGCCGCCCCCCGGCTGATCAAGTCACTGACCTTCGCCTTTTCCGTGACAAGCGGAGTCCGCTTGTGAAAGGTCACTTCGTCGATGCCGAAATGCTCCCGATTGTCGGCAAGTAGACCAATGAGCGGTTCACCGATAGTGCCGGTGCCGACCACGTGGACAATTTTCATGGATTCCCTCCGCAGGAAGTGTGCCGCGTCATTGAAGACTCAGGATACCCAAGGTCGTGGTCCGCCGGAAATGAAACCCACATGAAGCTACGGAAAAAGCTTGATCAGGGCCACGGCAAGTCCGACCGCACCAACGATGGAAGCCGCCTGGGTAGTAATGAAGGTCCGTGAATAGCCCCGCAGAGTCTCATGGAACTGAAACAGCCGGTCGTCGAGCTTTTCAAAACGCTGGTCGACTTTCTCGAAACGCTGGTCGATCTGCTCGAAACGCTGGTCGATCTGCTCGAAACGCTGGTCGATCTGCTCGAAACGCTGGTCGATCTGCTCGAAACGCTG
>JBGTGL010000203.1:0-14474 GCA_041746755.1 Acidimicrobiia bacterium
TTTGGGCCTTCGAAAACGACACTTCCGACGGCGATGTGCTCAGTTTCGTTCCCGACAGCTTCATTTCAGGGAATGTGATCCGAATCACCACGATCTCCAGTCCCAGTTGGGTGGCCTGGAGAGAAATCGAGATCCTACCTCCCTAGTCGGACCTGAACTCGTCTCCGACCTCGACCACCAGGTTGAGAAACTCGTCGACATGAGCCTGTGTGGTTCGTGCATTGATGTAACAGGGACGAATCGCATAATTGCCGTTGACCACCGTGGAACTGACGATGTAGCGACTCCGCCGCCGGACTTCGACCAGGACCTGCTGATTGAAGCTGTTGAGGTCCTCGATTGATTTATCCACGTAGCGGAAACATGCAATCGAAAGTTCCGGCCTGGTTAGCGACTCCAATCTGGGGTGTTCAGATGCGAATTGAGCTGTGTAGGTGGCGAAATCGTTGTCCGTCTTCACCCGGTGACGAACCCCTTCAACACCGAGTTCCTTGAGAATTGCCCACACCTGGACTCCCCGACTCGGTGCAGAGAGTTCGACCCCGAATTCCGAGTACGGGATCCCCATCGATTCGAAGGTTGTCTGGACCTCGTCGTCGGCTACGAAAGTGCCGTCCAGATAGGCGGCGGGTTCCTGAGTGAACGCGTCGAACAGGATGCTCCGGTCACGGACGAATGTTGCTGCGATGCCGACAGGTGCTCCCAGCCATTTGTGAGGGTCGACGATGGCCGAATCGGCACGTTCCAAGCCTGCGTATCGGTTGCTAATCCTCTCATCTAACGATCCGGGTAGGCCGTATGCGCCGTCGACATGGAACCATATACCTCGCTCTGCGCAGATCTGACCGATGCGGTCGATCGGGTCGATGGCGCCGGTATTTGTGGTTCCTGCCGAAGCGACCACCGCAACCGGTAGAACCCCGTCCTTCATATCTCTGTCGATCAAGTCCTCAAGTGCGTCAGGCCGAATCCGTTGCCGATCGTCCATCGGGACCGGACGGATGGACCTTCGCCCCAACCCTAGGACGGCAGCTGACCTGGCGATGGTGTGATGCGCTTCCGAGGAGGCGTACAGCGCTAAAGCTCTGCCATCAACACCTCCAACGGCGGGGTCGAGCCCGACGGCGGAGAATGCGTGCTGTCGAGCCCCACCCATTGCGACCAGGTTGGCGGTGGATCCCCCCGATGAATAGACACCCTTCATTCGGCTATCCAGTCCGAATAATTCGGCCAGCCACTCAAGAGATAGCTCCTCGAGAAGGTTGAAGGCCGTTATCCCATACCGTTGTGGTGACAGGAAGGATGTGGCGGTGGCAGCGAGGGTCGGTGCCACGGTAGGCCCCGAGGTGATCCAACCGATGAATCCCGGATCCGACATCCGATTCCCATAGGGAAGGACCCGCTCGACTAACTCTCTCATCGTGGCATCGAGACCTATCCCTTGCTGGGGCAGACTCTCCTGGAGGTCGATCCACTCTGCTTTTGACGTCACAGCATCGGTTTTGTCCCCGTCGATGGTCGCGTCGATGTGTTTTCCAATTGATTCGAACGCGGCAGCGACGCCAGAAGTAGCGGCGGTCTCAGTCATCAGCGGAGATTATCAGGGCTTCCTAGATGCTGATCCGGCCACCCTTCTCGGCGACGCGATTGGCGATGACCTTGTACGCCGTTTTGGTTAACTGCCCTGAGTCCTGTTGGGTCAACCCGACGGTGGCGATGGATGGATCGATTATTGCGGTCACGATCCCACCGCGAACCCAGAGCGTCTCGGGTTTCCATGCCTCGTATGTGCCATGGATACTGACCGGGAGCACAGGTAATTGGCTGGCGATTGCCATGGTGAACGCTCCCTTCTTGAAAGGGTCCAACGCTCCACTCCGGGGCCGGGTCCCCTCCGGATAGATAATGAGACTCCGGCCCTTGGCGATCAGGTCTTTCGATTGCGCGTTGACCTGGGCGTGAATCGCCGAGCGGGCACTCCGATCAACTTCGACGATTCCTACCGAGCGCATCCCCTGGGCGAGAATGGGAATTCGAAACAACTCCTTCTTGGCGAGGTATCGAATCGGGAGCGGGACCGCGAGGAAGCAAACCATTATGTCGAGCGTCGAGAGGTGATTGGCAACAACCACATAAGACTGGTTGGGTTCGATGTTTTCTTTGCCGACCACGACGAGCTCGGTTCCTGACACCACGAGCCAGGCACGGCTCCAGGTGCGAATCACTCGCTCGATCCACGGAGAGGTGTCGTTCACAGCCGCAATCACCATGACCAGAGGAGCGGCGATCAGAGTCGATATCACCCCGACAATAGACGTCGCGATCGTACGAAACAGGGTGACGAACCAGGACACGAGTCCACGCTAGTTGTGATCTAACCTTGAAGTCGTGGACAAGGCTGAACTTCGGCGTGGATTGGGAAGTCTCCCGCCCGTTCATCCCGGGACTTCTTCCAAGGTCGTAGCCAATCTGTTCGACTTTCTATCCGCTCGTCTCCCCGGGACTATTGCTACCTACCGTTCCCTCGTCGGCGAAGTTGACGTCTGGAGCTTGGTCGACCGGCTTCCCGGGTGGAATTGGGTCCTGCCCCGGGTCGAAGAGGATAGGACCCTCACGTGGCGTGATGCCCGGATCGATTTGGAAACCCATCGGTGGGGGATGGAACAACCTCAGGACAAGGGAGCACCAGTGCCGGCGTTTCACATCGATCTATTTCTGGTGCCGGGAGTCGGCTTTGACCTCGACGGGAACCGTATCGGCCGGGGTGGGGGCTATTACGATCGCGAACTGGCACGGCGTCGTCCGGGGAGTATCACCATCGGCGTGACAACCTCGAACCGTGTCGTTGCGGAGGTTCCGGTCGAATCACACGATGTGCCAATGACACATCTCGTCACTGAGCGTGACGTCCGGGCGACCATTCCCACCAGGTGACATCGTTGACTGCAACGACGATCGCCGGGCCCATCGGCGGGTCGGTCAGGTATTGGTGGTACTTCTCCATGAGCAACCGCTGGGCGATCGACCAGTTGGAACCAGATTCGACGACGTCGGCTTCGCCATCGATCCGCACCCACCAGAGCTTGGTCCAGTCGGCGTCGTACTCATCGGCCAGGAGTGAAACCTCCGGATTTTGAGCGATGTTCTCGAGTCGATGTAGGTGCATGGTCGTTTTCGGTTTTTGATCGACCATCGTGAAGAGGAATTCCCCATCGATGGCGAATGTAAGCGGCACGATACGCGGTTTTCCGGATGTGGAAACAGTGGCTAGACGCGCGATCGGTTGTTTCGAGAATCGGTCGAGAGCAGAGGTTTGATCGGTGTTCAAGAGAGTTGCATCGCCTGTGCCACCGTCTTCCAACCTAGATCCGCCCACACTTCGTGGCCGCGCGAGCTGACGTGGAAGAGGTCGGCCGACCACATACCCCGGTCGTTGTACCAGAGCTCGGCTGGTGAATCTCTTTGGGGCACAACCCAGGCTTGGTTCCGATCGGCCACCGCCACGTGGATCTCGTTGAACCGAAGAGCCCGCCGCGAGAAAAGTTGCCGCAGCGGTGGGAGAAATCGCGGAATCGTTCCCAGATCTCCTACCCCACTTTGGACGACGACCGAGCCGGAGTCCCGGAAGGCCGAAACGAGGATCTCGAGATTCTCCTCGAATTTCTTGGGGTTCACCCCTTTGAGGACGTCATTCGCCCCCACAGAAATAATGACCAGATCCGGGTCGAATTCTAGGGCCGGCGTCAGTTGCTCGGTAACCAGATCGTGTGCCATCGAACCGCCGATGGCAAAACTCTTCACGGTCACATAACGGGTGGCAGCGAGTCGTTTAGAGATCAGGCTCACCCAGATCTCGGCAACGTCGGCGACTCCCGGCGCCGTAACAGTTGAATCACCGAGCACTGCGACGCGGAGCGGAGGGAGAGAAGACTCCCCGAAGGTGGCGGACGGGTCGAACTCTTCCTGCTTTGGCACCGGCCGGAGAAGTGCGTAGAGGGCCTCCAGGCCGACGATGAGAGCGAGGACAGTAAATCCACGGAAAAGAGCCCGCCGAATCATCCCTCCATTTTGGCAGAGAACTCCGGCTTTATGACCCGGACGCTTCGGCGATACGAGCCTTCAGCCCGAAACGATTTCCCGAGGCGGTCAGATCGATAACGGCGCCCACTTCGTCGCCGAAACCCTGTGGATCATCAGGGAAAAAGTCAAAGGCCTCTCCGTCGATCTCCAGGTCGTACTTGTATATGGTGCGACGTTCGGCCTTGACCCTGCTGATTGGCCACGACCCGAGCGGGCGGCGTCCAGCCATGATTCGCACCCTGCTGTCATCGTCGACATGGACGGTGACATAAGTGATCTCTAAAGAGTCGGACTGCAAACGTCCTTTGTATTGAGCCATCCCGTGAACCAATCTAGTCTTATAAACATCGAAGTGTCCAAAGAATCCATCCAAATCCACCGCACCAAAGGACTAGTCCCTGTGAGCAACCGATGACGAAATCCCAAGGGATCGGAGTGCCCACCAACAAGGTGAGATTTGTAACCGCCACCACTCTTTTCGACGGCCACGACGCCTCGATAAATATCTTCCGGCGGATCCTGCAGTCCTCGGGTGCCGAGGTGATTCATCTCGGTCACAACCGCACCGGCCTCGACATCGTAGAAACCGCCATCGAAGAAGACGCCCACGCCATCGCGGTCACTTCGTACCAAGGGGGCCACAATGAGTTCTATAGATACCTGCGGGACCTTCTCGTGGAGCGAAACGCCACCCACATCAATATCTTTGGGGGTGGTGGTGGAACCATCCTTCCCTCCGAGGCCGAGGAACTCGCCGATTACGGGGTAACCCGGATCTACTCGCCGGATGACGGTCGGGAGATGGGCCTGGTGGGGATGGTCGCCGACATGGTGGCCCGGTCTGATTTCCCGCTGGGGGAATTGGACAACTTCGACATCGAGGATCTCGACGTGTCAAATCGCGGCGCCGTGGCCCGATTGATTTCTGCTGTAGAGAACTACGGCGAGAAGTACGAGGATGTTTTCGAGGAAGTCGCAATTCGAGCGCGAAAATCCAAGGCGCCCGTGATTGGGATCACCGGTACCGGAGGCTCCGGAAAGTCGAGCCTGGTCGACGAGCTGATCCGGAGACTTCTCGCCGATTTCGACGATATTCGGGTGGCCATCATTTCTGTCGACCCTTCGAAGCGGAAGTCGGGCGGTGCACTGCTCGGTGACCGGATCCGGATGAACTCCCTGCCCCATCCGAGGACGTATATGCGCTCGCTAGCGACCCGCCAGGCGAATCTTGCGCTCTCACCTCATGTTTCGAAGACGACCGACGTGGTCAAGGCGGCCGGCTATGACCTCATAATCTTGGAGACTTCGGGGATCGGCCAGTCCGACACCGAGATCGTCGATCTTGCTGACCTGAAGATTTACGTGATGACACCTGAATACGGCGCCGCTAGCCAGCTGGAGAAGATCGACATGCTCGACTTCGCCGATCTGGTGGCAATCAACAAAGCCGACAAGCAAGGCTCGCTCGACGCTCTCCGCGACGTGAGGAAGCAGTACCGACGGAACCATCTCGCGTTCGGAGACGACGACGACAGCCTGCCGATCCACCTCACGGTCGCCTCTGACTTCAACGACCCTGGTACCACCAGGTTTTATCAGGCGATGGTTTCGGCATTGGGCCGGGAATCTGGTCTCACACTCCCGACGGCCGACGCTGCGAAGCACTATGTGGTCCCACCGAATCGGACTAGATATCTTGCCGAGATCGTCGAGGAGATCCAGCGCTACGACGGTTGGGTTGACGAGCAGGCCGATTTCGCCGAAGAGCTTTATCGACTCGAGGGAGCTCGCGAACATCTCGAAGCGGGTGTGCTCGCCGAGGCACGGGAGAGGCTCGACGCCGAGAACCAGAAGCGGTTGGAAAGATGGGATGGAATGCTTGCCGAGTATTCGGGGGAGGAGTTCATCTATCACGTTCGGGGCAAAGAGATCAAGGTGCCGCTCCATCGGGAGACTCTCAGCCATACCCGGGTGCCCCGGGTCGCCCTGCCCCGATATCGATCCTGGGGCGACAGGCTCCGCTGGTTGCTGCAGGAGAATGTCCCCGGTGAGTTTCCCTATGCCGCCGGAGTCTTTCCCTTCAAACGGGAACTGGAAGATCCCACCCGGATGTTTGCTGGCGAGGGGCCACCCGAGCAGACCAACCGTCGGTTCCACTATCTGGCCGCCGATCAGCCCGCGATCCGATTGTCCACCGCGTTCGACTCTGTGACTCTCTATGGGGAGGATCCGCACGAGAGGCCGGATATCTACGGCAAGGTAGGCAACTCGGGAGTTTCGATCGCAACCCTCGACGATGCCAAGAAGCTCTACTCCGGCTTCGATCTGAGCGACCCGGCAACCTCGGTTTCGATGACCATAAATGGGCCGGCACCGATGATCCTTGCGTTCTTCATGAACGCTGCCATCGACCAGGCGTGTGAGAAGTACATCATCGAGAACGGTCTCGAAGATGAAGTCGAGGAAAAGATCCGCGAGATTTACGGTGATCGGCCCCGCCCTGCATATCACGGTGAACTGCCACCGGGCCACGACGGCCTTGGTCTGAGGTTGCTCGGGGTGTCAGGCGATCAGGTTTTGCCCGGCGACGTCTATGAAACTCTCAAAGCAGAGACGATGTCGCGGGTGCGGGGGACGGTCCAGGCTGACATACTCAAAGAGGACCAGGCCCAGAACACCTGTATCTTCTCGACGGAGTTCGCCCTTCGAATGATGGGTGACATTCAGCAGTACTTCGTGGACAACGATGTGAGGAATTTCTATTCGGTGTCGATCAGCGGGTATCACATGGCCGAAGCGGGTGCCAACCCCATCAGCCAACTGGCATTCACCCTGTCCAACGGTTTCACATTTGTCGAGTATTACCTGGCGCGAGGGATGGACGTTGACGATTTTGCTCCCAATCTCAGCTTCTTCTTTTCCAACGGGATTGACGCCGAGTACGCAGTGATCGGCCGGGTGGCGCGGAGGATTTGGGCCAAAGCCATCAAACACAAATATGGCGGGAACGAGCGGTCCCAAAAGCTGAAGTACCACATTCAAACGTCGGGCCGGTCGTTGCACGCCCAGGAGATCAGTTTCAACGACATCCGCACCACCTTGCAGGCGCTTTATGCAATCTATGACAACACCAACAGCCTCCACACCAATGCTTACGACGAGGCAATAACCACCCCCACCGAGGAATCGGTACGGCGGGCAATGGCGATCCAGTTGATCATCAATCGCGAGCTTGGCCTGGCCAAGAACGAGAACCCTCTCCAGGGTTCGTTCATAATCGACGAGTTGACCGATCTGGTCGAGGAGGCGGTGTTGGCCGAGTTCGATCGGATCAACAGCCGCGGGGGCGTGCTCGGTGCGATGGAGCGGCAGTACCAGCGGACCAAAATCCAGGAAGAGTCTCTGTACTACGAACAGCAGAAAGAATCCGGCGAGTACCCCATCGTCGGTGTGAATACTTTTCTCTCCAAAGAGGGTTCGCCTTTCCAGATACCAGACGAGTTGATTCGCTCCAGTGAAGAGGACAAGCAACGACAGATTTCGAACCTTCGAGCGGTGCAGGAGCGCAACGAAGGCGTGGTCGATGGGGCACTCATCGATCTTCAGCAGGCAGCTGTCCAAAATCGAAACCTGTTCGAGGCTTTGATGAGTGCTTCGAAAGTTGCTTCGTTGGGTCAGATGAGCCACGCCCTGTACGACGTCGGCGGCCAGTACCGCCGGAGCATGTGATCGCCCGGCTCGAAATATTGGCTGAAATATTGGTTTCGGAGCGTTTTGCCTCTGATCTCCACGGGTATCGTCTCCGTCCTTGAGCGACGACAAAACAGCACTGGACGAACAACTCGAACCGGAACCGTCCTGGCGGGGTGCCTGGCCTCCCTACTCCTACTGGGCCCGCGTCGGGCTGACCTTCGTAGCGCTGGCAGCTGCTGTCGCTCTCTTGTGGTCGCTTCGTGGAATTCTCCTGGTGTTGATCGCTTCCCTGGTTCTGGCGATCGGCCTGCAGCCTGCGATTGGCTGGTTCGAGCGACGAGGACTCAAGCGCACGCTTGGCTTGGCGGCCGTGTTGTTAGGGGGCCTGCTCGTATTCGGTGGCCTTGCCCTAGCCCTCGTGCCATTCCTCTCCAGTCAGATCGCAGAACTGGTCGACGGGTTCCCGGAGTACTTCGAAGAATTCACCCAGAGCGCGCCAAGTTTCGTGGTCCGCCTTGTCGAATGGACCGGGATAGACAGCCTGATCAGTTCGGGTGGCGGGGGTGCCGGAGACGGCGCGGAGACAGGCATCGATACATTGAAAGTGCTCGCCGACCTGGGTGGGGCCGTTTTCAGCATCCTGACAGTGCTGATTGTTACTCCCTACTTCGCATTGGAAATCCCTGCGATGCGTTCTTGGGCCGTTCGGCTTCTCCGGCCACGGCACCGTGAGGACTTCATGAGGGTCCTGAGGGAATCGACCGACTTGATAGCCAACTACATCGTCGGGAATTTGGTGGTCAGCATAATTGCCGGACTCATTGCCTTCGCTGGGTTCCGACTGCTCGATATTCGTTTTGCGCTCGCCCTCGCCGCGTGGGTTGCGTTCACCGATCTCATACCCGCGGTAGGCGCGACCATCGGAGCGGTGGGGGTCGCTGCGGTGGTCGCTCTCCAAGGAGGGGATCAGTTGATAGCTGCCATGATCCTCCTGTTCGTTTATCAAATGGTCGAGAACTACCTGATAAGCCCCCGGGTGATGAAGCGGGCCGTCGATCTCAATCCCGCCACGGTCATCGTCGCCTTGATGGTCGGCGGGTCGCTCGCCGGGTTGGTTGGTGCGCTGCTCGCATTGCCCGTTGCGGCGATGATCAAGGTTGTGATGTTTCAACTCCTGGTTCCAGAACGATTGGATTTTGTTCGGACTGAAGCTGCACGGGACATGTATCAGGGAAAAAAGAGGGGCAGGGCCAAGAAGCTCCCCTAGGTTGACATCGATTTCCGATTTGGATACGGTACGGTCTCGTTTCGTATTTGAATTGAGGAGCAAACCGTGGACGCGGAAACCATCTATCGGCGACGATGGCTCACTCTGGCAGTGCTCTCACTGAGCCTGGTCATTATCGGTCTGGACAACACCATTCTCAATGTTGCTATCCCGACTCTGGTGCGCGAACTGAATGCCACAGCCAGCGAGTTGCAGTGGATAGTTGACTCGTACATCCTCGTTTTTGCTGGACTGTTGCTCACCATGGGAGCGCTCGGCGACAGATTTGGCCGCAAGCTTGCCCTTTCCTCAGGGCTGGTCGTCTTCGGAGTTGCTTCGGTATTCGCCGCCTTCGCCGATTCGGCAACAACCCTGATCATTGCCAGGTCCTTCATGGGTGTCGGTGGTGCATTGATCATGCCAGCCACCCTCTCGATTATCACCAACATCTTCACCGGCAACGAACGGGGACGGGCAATCGCGGCCTGGGCAGCCGTCGCTGGACTGGGAATCGTCATCGGGCCGGCATTGGGCGGCTGGTTGTTGGAGAACTTTTGGTGGGGATCAGTTTTCTTGATCAATGTATTCATCGCGGCTGCTGCGATAACGCTCGGCTTCTTCCTGGTGCCAGAGTCAAAGGATCCGAAGGCGACACCTCTTGATCCGGTCGGGGCCGTTCTCTCGATCGCCGGACTGGTTGCCCTCGTTTATGCGATCATCGAGGCACCGGGCAGGGGATGGACTGACGGTGTCGTCCTTGCTGCGTTCGGGCTCGCTGTGGTTCTACTCGGTACCTTCCTTTGGTGGGAGTACCGGACGGAACACCCGATGCTCCAACTCGGTTTTTTCAAGAACCCGAGGTTTAGCGCAGCTAGTGGGGCGATCACGTTGGTGTTCTTTGCGATGTTTGGAACCGTCTTCCTCCTCACTCAATATCTGCAATTCGTACTTGGATTTACCCCGCTCGAAGCCGGGCTGAGGGTGATGCCTATCGCCACCATGATCATCGCCGCGCCTCTCTCGGCACGGATCGTCGAGAAGATCGGCAGCAAGGTCGTGGTGGCCAGTGGACTTGCCGTGGTGGCCATCGCCATGGCGTGGTTGGCGACGATCGACATCGACTCGGGCTACGGACACGTCGCGATCACCTTGGTACTCCTCGGATTGGGGATGGGATCAGCCATGGCGCCGGCGACCGAATCGATAATGGGGTCGTTGCCGCTGGCTAAGGCGGGCGTTGGTTCGGCGATGAACGACACCACCCGACAAATTGGTGGCGCCCTCGGTGTCGCCACTCTGGGCAGCATCCTGGCATCGGTATACGGAAATGAAATGGGCCCGGCTCTCGTCGGGCTTCCCCCGGCGGCGGCGGGGTTCGCTGGAGATTCGATCGGCGGTGCGATCGGCGTCGCCAGCCAAGTTGGTGGTGAGGTAGGTGCATCATTGATCGCAGCTGCTAGTCAGGCGTTTGTCGACGGAATGTCTTCCGCAGTCTGGGTCGCCGCAGGCATCGCTCTGCTCGGGGCCATCCTCACTTGGATTTACCTTCCGGCGAGAGCCCTTGCACTGGATGATGGGCGTGCCATGTACGGAGAGTCCGACTCCCCGGCTGGAGTTTCATAATCGGGACTGTTGGTCGGCCCCGGGACACCTCCGTCGATAGCAAAATTGTTGACGCGACGTTGGGGATTCTCAATTCCGATGGTCTCGGTGGTTTGAGCATCGAGGGAATTGCCGCTCGCGCCGGGGTCAGCAAGGCGACCATTTATCGACGGTGGGACTCCAAAGATGACCTTCTGGTTGACGCTATCGCGACCCTTGTTCATGAAGTGGACGTTCCCGACAGTGGAGATATTCGGGGCGACCTGATCACCGCCATCTCGGGGATGCATCGCTTTGTTTCGGATACCAGGGCCGGCGAGGTCTTTCCATGGTTGGTAGGTGAGATCGCCAGTGGCAGTGAGATCGGTTTGCGTTACGCGGGTTCGGTCATTGGGCCACGACGGGTGATGATGGCGCAGCTGATTACCCATGCCATCGAGCGGGGAGATCTCAGCAGTGATCTCGACGTCGACATGGCAGTTGACATGCTCACCGGCCCCGTCATCATCCGCCGCATGATGGGACGGCTCGAAGAATCGGCCGGTGGATGGGCGAGCGATCTGGTCGACAAGCTTCTCGGAGGTTGGTCCGCCTAAAAGAACGGGTCGGTGCGAGAGCCCCTACGAAGTAGCAAACACCCACAGAAGCGAATAGTTGTCACAATTGAACGGTGAGTCTGGCTCTTCTCGGTTCGGTTGCCCTGTGGGGTTCTATTGCGGCCTGCGGGCTTTCCCTGTTCGGCGCGGTGATCAAACGGGGAGCTCAGGCCCGAATAGCTGCCGTCGTCGCGGCGTGTCTGGCGGGAATCTCCTGCGGGATTCTTCTTGTCGCCCTCCTCACCGGTGACTTCTCACTTGATTACGTTGTCCGCACCACCAGCCTTTCCACGCCGTGGCCCTATCGGGCATCGGCGCTCTGGGGGGCCATGGAGGGCTCGCTTCTCTTCTACGCGACGCTGAGCATGGCCATCGGTGTTGCCGCTGCTGCCCGGATCGACGAGGAGTTGCGGGGCAGGGCCCGCTCGGTGGTGGCGCTGGTTGGTGGGGGACTCCTGCTGCTGACCGCGCTGATGGCCAATCCATTCGTCACTCTCGACATTCCCGCTGTCGATGGCGAGGGACTGGTGGCGATTTTGCAGCACCCCGCAATGGTTTATCACCCGCCGATCCTCTATTTCGGACTGACCTCGCTTCTGGTGCCGTTTGCCATCGCGGTGTCTGCCTTGGGACAGGGGAATCTCGACAAGGATTGGATTCACACCACCAGAAGATGGATTTTGCTGTCCTGGACGGTTTTGACATTTGGAATCGTCGCCGGGGCCAATTGGGCCTACGTTGAATTGGGTTGGGGTGGATTCTGGGCGTGGGACCCGGTGGAGAACACGTCGTTGATGCCATGGTTGGTGGCGACCGTCTTCCTCCACACCTCCCGGATCCAATTGCGTGACGGTCGGCTGGCGCGGTGGAATGCAGTTTTCGCCATGCTTCCCTTCGCGTTGACTGTGCTCGGGGTTTATCTCACCCGTTCCGGTGTTACCGGGTCGGTGCATGCCTTCGCCGAGTCGGACGAAATCGGCCGGATCTTGCTGACCCTATTTCTCGTGGTGGTCGGTTTCGTCCTGTGGCAGGGCTTGAAGGCGCCAAGGGGCTCGGTCTGGGATCCGATCCGGCCGTGGGGTCGGGACACCTGGCTGGGGGCTCAGGGTGGCATTCTCGGAATCGTCCTGGTATTTGTGTTCGTCGGATCGGCCTACCCGGCGTACATCTCGGTTTTCACGGGCGCGACGACTTCGGTTGATCCCACCTTCTACGTCACGCTGATTCTCCCCATGGCCCTTTTAATTCTGCTGGGGGCGGCCCTGGCAATGCGCACCAATTGGGCCGGAAGCGGCGACGATCTCCAGTCCGGGGTCGGGCTCCTAGCGTTGTTTGCAGTCGGCGCCATCGGAGTGGCGTATCTTCTAATCGAGTTCACGGTCTCCTGGGGGTACTTGCTTCTCGTGCTGGCCATCGCATCCAGCGCAATCTTGACGGCCGATTTAATCCAGCGCCGCCCTTCGGGACGCATTCTTGTCGGCTATATGGCCCACCTCGGACTCGCGCTGGCGTTGGTTGGTGCTGGTGGCAGTTCACTCGGGGCCCAGTTCCGTGGTGGGATGGCGCAAGGCGATGTCGTCGCAGTCGGCGGCTACGAAGTTCGTCTTGACCGTGTCGAAACCGGTGAGGAGGGGCGATACATCTATGTCGCTGCCGACCTGACACTGCTCAGGGACGGTCAGGAGGTCGATTCGGTCAGGCCTCAGATCCGGGCATATGAGGACCAGCCGCTGCCTATTCCGGAGCCGGTGCTGCGGAGCACGCCGATGGAGGACATAGTGTTTGCCATCTCCCGGGTAAACCAGGACGCATCCGGTGTCGAGGTCAGTGTGTTTGTGAAGCCTCTGGTTTTTTGGGTGTGGGCAGGGGGCCTTCTGATTGCGCTCGTCGGGGTGGCAGGTCTGACCGTTCCAAACGGAGGCGGCGGAGGGCGACGTCGAGAGGCCACATCAGAGCGGCCAGGCCGAGAAGCCACCACCGCAACTTGAAGTCACTGGACCCCGCTTCGAGGTCGGCGTTGTCGAATGCCTGGTTGGGCAGGATTTGGCCCCGTCCCCCTGTCGAAGCCGAGAGGTTGGTCATCAGATCGGGCTCGGGATCACCGGGAAGAAACTCGGCGGCGAACGATCGGGATGCGATTGAGGAGATGACCACTGCATCGCCCTCGGCGTTCTCGACGCTGACTCCCACCGCGTAGGCACCTCCTTGTCGTGCGGGCACCGAACCCTCGAACTCGAATTCCGACCTTCGTTCGAGACGGATCTGCTCAGAGGTGCCGTCGGGGTAGCCGATTTGAGCGATGGGGCTCGATCCGACCGGCCACGGTTCTGCCCCTTCCAGGGTGACCTGAAGGGTCTCGTTGCTGATCTTGGCGTCGACACGTTGGCCCTCCGAGCCGGCGAGGGGAAAGGTGTCGCGGACCAGGTTGGACCAGAAGTCTGTGTAACCGTCCCAGGTGGCCCATTGCGAAGCCCACTTATCGCCTCCGTCGCTCATCCACGCCGTAACGCTTCCTAACCCCACCCTCCACGAGGACAGGAGCGGATCGGCGAACTCGCCCACCTGAAGCTGGACGTCAGCGGTGGATTTGGCGGTTCCGGCGAGATATCCCAACAGGGCGGGTGAGGAAGCGAGGTCTCGAACCGCAGCAGCGGTGGATGTCACTGATGGATAGAACTCTCCCTCATTGATGAACGAGCGGGCGGCGAGTCGGGCCTCTTTGACGAAGATTTCAGGGATTTCGTCCAGATCGCGGCCGGGATAGAACCGCCCCCCTCCGGCAGCGGCTATCTCTTGTAGGGCGGGGATGGCACCTTCGCCGGTGCCGACGACCGAGAGGGTGATTCCCTCCGCGTAGAGCTTCTCGGCCTCGGTCAATAGTTGGTCGTTGGCGAGGGAGGGATCGTTGAACCCTTCTATGTTGAGCTCGGATGTAAAACCATCCGTGAAGAGGATGATGTGTTTGAGCTCTTTGTCGGAAGCTCGAAGAGCCTCTGCAGCCTTTTCGAGAGCCGGGACGATTTTGGTTTCGCCAAATGGCGACAGACCCGAAACTCCGCTCTGAATTACGTCGTTGGAAGGGATCGGTGCCAGTGGAATCACCCATTTGGTGCTACCGCTAAACGCAAGCAGGCCAACTTCATCGTTCGGCCCGAGGACTTCGATAGCCCGGACAGCGGCGGTCTTGGCGATATCGGTCTTCTGGACTCCGCCTTCAACAAAGGTGTCTTCGAACC
>JBGTGL010000204.1:0-3863 GCA_041746755.1 Acidimicrobiia bacterium
CAGCCGGTTCGGCGGGCGCCTCGGTTTCTGCCGGGGTCGCATCGGCTTCGGCGAGCTGATCGGTTTGCTCTGCCTCTGCCGGGGCCGCATCGGCTTCGGCGAGCTGATCGGTTTGCTCTGCCTCTGCCGGGGCCGCATCGGCTTCGGCGAGCTGATCGGCTTGCTCTGCCTCTGCCGGGGCCGCATCGGTTTCGGCGAGCTGATCGGCTTGCTCTGCCTCTGCCGGGGCCGTTTCCTCGGGGGTGGTCTCCTCAGCCACCGTTGCCTCGTCCGGCATTTCAGCCTCAGTCGAGGACTCAGCCTCGCTGGGATTCACATCGGTGGTTTCGACAACTTCTGCTGCTGGGGTCTCGGGCGCTGCTTCCGAAGTGTCTCCGGGCGCGGTGTTTACTTGGTCGCTGGACATGTGTAGGGAAATACCTCTTTGGAAAGAACTCTGCGCAGAACCGCACAGGCTGGTTGTAATTGTATGCCAATGCGCTACGAAAGGCGAACAGAATTTGTAGTTTCAGTCTTTGACGGCCGCCAGGCTGGCGCCCGTCGACACATCTACTCGCAAGGGAACATCGAGTTTGGTCACCTGTTCCATACTCTCGACCACAACTTGGGTGGCCCGTTCCAGCTCTTCGTGGGGGCACTCCAGGATCAGTTCATCGTGGATCTGAAGGAGCATCTTCGACTCCAGGTTCTCATCCCTGACCCGGGCGTCGAGATCGATCATCGCCTTCTTGATCACGTCGGCGGCGGTCCCTTGGACCGGGGCGTTCAGCGCCATCCGCTCCCCCATCTGGCGCACCCGGAAGTTGTCCGACTTGAGTTCGGGTAGATACCGCCTCCGTCCAAACAACGTGGTGGTGTACCCGTCATTGCGGGCGCGAGTCACGATTTCTGCCATGAACTGCTTGACGTCTTCGAACTGGTCGAAGTAGGTGTCGATGTGTTGCTTCGCTTCTTCGCGCCCGATCCCGAGACGGTCAGCAAGCCCGAACGCTTCCATCCCATAGAGAAGGCCGAAGTTGATCATCTTGGCGGTGCGCCTCTGATCCACCGTCACTTCGTCCAGTGGGAGCTGCCAGACCCGAGCTGCGGTCGCGGCATGAATATCGAGGTTGTTTTGGAATGCGTCGATGAGGAAGGGATCGCCCGACATGTGGGCCAGGATGCGCAGCTCGATTTGGGAGTAGTCGGCGACCAGGAAGATGGAGCCAGGTCCGGCGACAAACGCTTTGCGAATCGTCATCCCCGACTCGGAGCGAACCGGGATGTTCTGCAGATTGGGACGGTCCGAGGAGAGTCGCCCGGTGGTGGCCGCCATCTGATTGAAACGGGTGTGGATCCGCCCATCCGCCTCGATCAGGGGGAGGTATCCGTCGACGTAAGTGCTGCGGAGCTTTTCATACTCCCGGTATTCGAGGAGGGCGTCGACCAGTGGATGGTCCAGTTTCTTCAGTACCGATTGATCTGTCGACGGTTTGCCGGTTGACGTCTTCTTCAGCACCGGCAATTCCAGCTTTTCGAAGAGAATGGTCCGTAGTTGGTCGGTCGAATTGACGTTGAACGGCTCACCGGCCAACTCCTGGATCGTCGCCTCCAGTTTGGCCAGGCGCCCCCTGAGATCGGTCCCCAGATCTTCGAGGTAACTGCGGTCGACGCCGATCCCGGCGTGTTCCATTCGGGCCAGCACCGGGATCAGGGGGAGCTCGAATTCGTCGAACAAGTTGGCCTCGGCCTTATCGGACAATTCCGCTCGAAGGTGCTCCGCTAGTCGGCGTACCGCCTCGATTCGATTCCCTTCCACGTCGAGGTCGGGCCCGGAGTCAAAAGGAAGCATCCCGGCACCGGTGTCCTCATCGTCAACGGATACGACTTCGAGGCTGAGGAGGCGCTCCGCTAACTCCTCCAGGTCGTAGCTCCGTTGCGACGGGTTGACCACGTATGCGGCCAGTGCGGTGTCCATCTTCAGGTTGGTGATGTCGTAGCCCATTTCGAGGAGGACCCGGGTGAAGGTCTTGAGGTCGTGGCCGATGGCCGCGGTCGACCCCGAGGTGAGGGCGTCGAGAACGGGGGTGGCCGCGTCCATGGGAATTATCACGGCCTGTCCGGGAGCTGTCGATATGGCGAGACCGAAGGGGTCTTCGGTGACCCCGACCAGACCCACGATCAGTTCGGGTTGAGCGGCGAGCTCGGCGATTCGCGACGGGTCAGAGAGCTGAACGGTCTCCACGTCGAGGATCTCTCCCTGCGGCGTGGCGCCGGGGAGCGCTTGTTCCAGGTCGGACCACATGGAGTGAAACTCCAACGAGTCGAAGAGATCCTTCACCGTCGCCCGATCCCATTCCCTGACCGCGTAGTCCTCCGTTGTGTAAGGAAGCTCGAGATCGTCGACGAGCGCCATCAACCGCCTGTTGAGAAATACCTGCTCTCTTGCTGCAGCCATGTTCTCCCGGAGCTTCGGTGTCTGATCTTGGAGCGCCTCGAAGATGGCTTCGAGGCTGCCGTAGTCGCCGATGAGCCGGGCAGCCGTCTTCTCCCCTACCCCGGCCACGCCGGGAAGGTTGTCGGAGTTGTCGCCACGCAGCGCGGCATATTCGACGTACTGGTCGGGTCGGATTCCGTAGCGGCTCTCGATGTACTCGGCGTCAGCGGTGATCGTCTCCGAAATTCCGCGCATCGGGTAAACCACCTTCACCGGCCCTCCGACAAGCTGGAAAGCGTCGCGGTCGCCAGTGACCACCAGCACTTCCCAATCATCTTTGGCGGCCTGTTTGACGATCGAAGCGATGATGTCGTCGGCCTCGAAGCCTTCCTGTCTGATCTGGTTGATTTGTAGCGCCTGGAGCACCTCGTCCATGAGCCCCAGTTGGCTGCGAAAGTGGTCGGGCGCCTTGGATCGGTTCGCTTTGTATTCAGGATATGCCTCGGTACGGAAGGTCTGACGGGATACATCCCAGGCAACCGCAATCCCGTCGGGGTCGTGGTCCTTGAGGAGCCGGATCAGCATCCGGGTGAAGCCGAAGACAGCGTTGGTCACCTGTCCGCTCTTGGTTGCCAGGTCTTCGGGGAGGGCGTAAAAGGCGCGATAAGCGATCGAATTGCCGTCGATGAGGATCAGAGTGGGCACGTCGGCGACAGTAGCGAGCTAGTCGGGCAAGCGGTCGAGAAGTTTCGCCTGTTTGGTGAGGAGGGTTTCCTGCTTGGCGGTGAGCTTCTCAATGGTCTTCTCGAACCGCCTGACATCGCCTCGGGTAAGTGAGGCTTCTTCCCGGTCGATGTAGTTGCCGATGGCGGCATCACGTTGGGCGTCCTCGTTTATCGAACGGTGATACTCCAGCTCCGATCTGGTGAGCCGCAGTTCCCGATCGACCTGGGCGATCTGATCGTTCACGGCAAACAACCTGCGATGAATCCGTTTCATGCTGAAAAGACTGTCGCCCATTACAACAAGATTATGCCGCACGTGTCACAACGCCGAAAACACCGTTCCACCTATCTGGGTTGCCCATCGTAGAATCGCGTTGCACTCATGCCGGAGTGGCGGAATGGCAGACGCGATGGACTCAAAATCCATTGTCCGATAAGGGCGTGTGGGTTCGAGTCCCACCTCCGGCACCGACCTGATTGTTCAAGGGGTCCAACAGCTTTCGGTACCCGCCGCCCTCGCCCCGCGTGCTCCGTCGGTTAAATAGATCTCCTTGTAGACCCCGGGATCGTCAGGCATCGGAAATGCGTAAACCTGAGGTCCAACCCATTCGGCCGTCTCCGGGATGGGACCATAACCATCCCAGGTTGCCCAATACTCGGCATTCTTGGCGAGTTTCACAGTGATTCCGTAACGCTCAACCTCGACGACCTCATATGGGCCG
>JBGTGL010000205.1:0-5828 GCA_041746755.1 Acidimicrobiia bacterium
CGGAGGGATTGCTGCCCCGGCGCCAGGACGGAACCCTGCGTACCTATCGGGCCCATCACCTCGGTCCCCACCCTCTGGACGAACCTGGCGCTACCGATATCACCGCCGATGTCAATTTCACCGCGCTCGAGAAGGTAGCCCGCGACGCCGGGACGAGCACTCGATTGCTCCGACAGGACGACTTCCTCACCGAACTTGGCCTACGGGAACGACTCTCCGAAGTCCGTCATGCTGAACTGGAAGCAACCCGATCGGGCGACGAGATGAAACGCCTCCAACTTCGAACCGTAAAGACAGAGATCGAGACCGTTCTCCATCCGCGCGGTTTGGGAGACTTCCGGGTTCTAGTAATCGAGGTGAGGGAACCGGAGACGTCCGATTAGCGTCTCAAACATATGAAAGATCTGAGAAAACTTGCACCCGTCGCCGCTCTGATGGTGGTCCTCGCGGCGTGCGGTGCAGGAGAGGTCGAGCCGATTGCCGCCGACACGTCGACTACATCGACCCCCCTCGTGGCTATACCCGTCGAACCGGAAACTACGATGCCATCCGTGCCCCCCAAGAATCCTGACACAGCTTCGGAAACAGTGGTCGACAAGGCGATTCTCGATCTCGTCAAGAGGACCAAAGCCTCGCCGGAGGACGTGACAGTGGTCGTTGCCGAGGCAGTCACCTGGCCCGATGGGAGTCTGGGCTGCCCGCAGCCCGGCATGTCCTACACTCAGGCCCTGGTCGACGGTTCGCGAGTACTCCTTGAGACAAACGGTCGCATTTATTCTTATCACGCCGGTTCTGACGGGGAGCCTTTTCTTTGTGAGTCGAATGAAGGCGATGGCGGCTACGACTGGGTCCCACCACCAGGGTTCAACACCTGAGAGCAAGTAGAAGGGGCGCCCCGTCGGGCGCCCCTTCTCTAACTCGATAGCCCGCCTATCTATTTCTGGGTCACCTCTCCGGAGAACGACGTGATCGAAGTCCCTTCGAACTGGTCACTCGTCACGTAGACGTAGTTGGTGAACTTGCCTTTCTTGGTTCCCTTTGCTGAGAAGGTGATGGTGTGGGTTTCACCGGGTGCACCGGGCGCTCCGGAAACCACAAGCTCGTCACCGGCGGTTACGAGGGTGCCGTCCCCATCGAAGTAGTAGGCGTCACCGCGGTTGCCGAAGGAGTTCTCAGCGCCGACTGTGAGGAAACCGCCGTCACCATCTCCGATCGCACCATAGGTGAAGGAGATATCCTCCTCACCATTGACCCCGATCCAGATCTGGAAGCTGTTTGGTTCCTCATCCCCGTAGTGTGGAACGCCTTCCCAATCGAGGACAATCCACTGCTCTGGCCCTCCTGCGCTGACGACTGCGATTCTCAAATCACCTCCGGTGCCAGGATTGAGGTCGGTCCAGTAGGGAGCGAGCACATTGTTGGGCCGGGTCGGGTCGGGCAGATCGGTGTTTATGAAGTCGACATCGGCCGTATCGCCGCCGCCGACAACGGCATAACCGTTGCTGACAATTCCAATGGAGGTGTAGGTGTCACCCGCATAAACGAATGCCGGAACGTTGAAGTTCGTTATGGATTCATCACTAGTACCACTGATGGGCGCTACGCCTATGTTTGACATCGCGAAGTATCCAAACGGGCTCAAGCCGGGCGCCACTGACGGCGTTGGCGGTTCGGCCCCAGCCAGCGTTCCGTTGAACGCTATTCCGTTGCCATTGGGCACCGCTCCCACAACCGATCCTGGCACCAGGCTCAGATTGCTCGGCAGCGGATCGCTTACCGTGACATTTGCCGGCGCAAAGCCATTGTTGCTCACCGTGATAGTGCAAGTGGTGGTTGCACCAATGGCGAACGTGGCCGGCTCGCAAGTCTTGGTCGCGGCTGCTTCGAGCGGCTCGCCACGGACAATCGTGACCGGGAAGGTCAGAGACTCGCCCTTGCTGGTGAAAGTGATCCGTCCCATCCGGGTCTCCCCGATCGGGACGTTCCGAGCATCGACCGTGATCGAGAACGTGGTGTTCCCACCTGCGCTCACGTCGATGTTCTTTGGAACGCTGATCTTGAGATCGGAGGGAGCAGACACGCTTGTCTGCCACTTCGCCTTCTTGCTCAGTTCGCTATGGACCGTTCTCTCCACGGTCATCAAGCCGGGCATGTTGGGGATGTACAAGCTCGGGTAGTTGGCGTCCCACAGACGGTCCTCCAGAGCCAGATAGTTGGCGCCGGTGTCGTCGAACGTGAACCCGGGATTACCGGCAACCGTGAGGTCGATCCGCCCAGAGCCCATGTCGAAGGCGTCGGCCTGAGTCGTGCCGTCTTCCTTGGTCACTCCGTCAACCAGAGCAGTAGTCATCAGCGCTGACCTGATCTGACCGGGGGTCCAGTCAGGATGGATTGCCTTGACCAACGCCGCCGCACCAGCATTGTGCGGTGACGACATCGAGGTGCCTTGGATCGACTGGAACAGCTGACCGGGCAGCCCGCCTTCGACCGTCGCCGGCAATGGCGTATGACCGGCAAGGATTTGCACTCCTGGTGCCGTGACATCGGGCTTGCTGACACCAAGATTCTGGCCGGGGCCACCCCTCGATGAGAACGCCGCCATCTTGTCCCCTTGCACCTCGGTGGCGGTGCCGTCAGTGAAGGTTCCCAGAACCGTTTCCGCCGAGTGGGCGCTCATGAAGGCGAGCAACTCGGCTCCGGCGTCGTTTTCGAGGTGAACGCTGGGGATGAAGTGATTGTCAGTTGCCAGGCCTTGCAGTGTCGGGTTGTACAACAACATCCCGCCAGCGCCGCCCTCGGCGACGTTGAAGCTCTTCTCGACACGGGCGATGACACCACGCTCGCAAATCACGATCTGTCCACTCCAAGTCCCAGCGGGGAATGGCGTGTTGCACAGCGGATCGCCGTAGTCGCCAGCCAGCACGACCTCAGTCGGGGTGTCGACTCCGGCCGTCACGGTTGCACCGGTCAGTTCCAGCGTATCGCCACCGGCCTCCAGAGTCACGGTGCTCAGGAAGTGTCGGTCGGATGTGCTGGCACCGACGGTCATGGTCCATGGTTCACGGTGGTCCGTGGTGTCGGCGCCGGGGCCCGAGTTTCCTGCAGATGCCGAGACGACCACACCGGCGTCATAGGCCCCCAGGAACGCGAGCGAAACTGCATCGCTGTAAGGCGAAGATCCACCCGAAATTGAGAAATTGATCACGTCGACGCCGTCGAGAATCGCTTGTTCGACTGCGGCAGCGGAGTCGGAGCCGAAGCAACCATCCTCACCACAGACTCGATAAGCGATGACGTGCGCCCGAGGTGCCACTCCGGAGACGATGCCTCGATCCACGCCAAGCAGTTCTGCCACGACACCGCCGTTGCCGGCTGCCGTCGTAGCCGTGTGGGTTCCGTGACCATTGTCGTCACGCGCAGAGTCAAACTCGGTGGGAAGCAGTCCAATCACTGCCTTGTAGGTATCGATGAAGCTGTAGGCACCGATCAGCTTGTTGTTGCAGCTAAAAGCTACGTCGTTCGGGTTGAAAGCTGTATTCCCAAAGTCGCAGGTGTCTTTCGGTCCCGCAGAGCCGAACCCGCCGGAACCCGGAATGGTTGGAGGAGCGGGGTAGGCACCGCCGACGGCACTGGGGTCTGCCATCGAGGGATGCTCGGGCCAGATGCCACTGTCGAGAACGCCAACGATTACTCCTTCGCCAGCGTTTTCCTGTCCGCCGAGTTGGCTCCATGCAGTCGGCGCGCCAATGAACTCAGGGCTCACGTTGGTGTCGAGCTGCTCCAGCGTGTCGGGAAGGACCGCAACGACACCGGGGATCCGACGGAGTTGAGCGATCTCATCGCTCTTGATCGTCATCGTTACGGCGTTCAGGGCGACCTGGAAATCATTGTTGATGTCGGCGCTGGGGGCGAGTTTCTTGGCATCTCTTTTGAAGCTGCTTTGCTTGCCTTCGAGGTACTTGGTGTAATCCCGGGCTGCCTTGGAGTTCGCATTGAGCTCCTTCTTGGTGGCCTTCGGGCTGGTTGCCGGGATTCCGGCTACCCCACCCTCATACGAGGCGAGCGGGTCGTCAGCGAGTTGGACGATCACACTGACTGTCTCCCCCGACTTGACATTTGTTGACTCGAACTGGCTCTCGGCAGTTAGTGGGGTGGCCGTAAAATCGGCGTCCCCTTCTGCTCCGGCGGGGACCGCCAAAGCAAGTGCTGTCGCCAGTGCGGCGATCAACGCAACGTAATTTCTTCTCACGCATCCTCCCGATGGTGTTCTTGTACTTCAGAACCTCCGGGAGATTTGCACCCGTGATCCTCCACGATTCTCGAAATATACACATGTCGAGCGCTGGTGTCGAACGAACACGCTGAGTGAGGTTTGTTACCCGCCCGGGTGGGTAAAATTAAAAGTATGAACAATCTCAAGACAGTTGGTTTGCTCGCCGTTATGAGCACACTTGTTGGTCTGCTGGTTTATTACGTTCTCGACGGCAGCTTCTTGGTAATGATGCTGGTTGTCGTCGGGTTCAACTTCGTCGCCTATTTCTTTTCCGACAAGATGGCTATCGCGGCGACCCGAGCAAAGCCGGTCGAGGAGCACCAATTACCTCAGGTGTATTCGATTGTCCGGAACCTAACGATGCGAACCGGGATGCCCATGCCGCGAATCTACGTAATCGAATCGGCCCAACCGAACGCATTCGCAACCGGCCGAAACCCCAAGCACGCCGCCGTCGCCGTGACCACAGGCATTCTCCAGGTGCTCACCAATGAAGAACTCGAGGGAGTTCTGGCACACGAACTAGCCCACGTTGCAAACCGTGACATCTTGATCAGTTCCATTGCGGCGATGATGGCTGCCGCCCTCTCCTTGTTTGCCCGGATCTCGTTGTTTACCGGCGGAGGTGGACGTGACCGGAGCAACCCGATCGGTGCCATCGCCTCTTTGCTCGCAGTCGTGCTCGCTCCATTCGCTGCCATGTTGATCAAGGCAGCGATTTCACGAACTAGAGAGTTTCAGGCGGATGCTTCAGGAGCAGATATCACAGGCCAACCGATGCAACTGGCCTCGGCGCTCGAGAAGATCTCCGCGGGTACTGCGCGGACTCCGATGCCTGTCAACCCTGCCACCAGCCAGCTGTTCATCGACAATCCACTGAAAGCGATGCGGGCAACCGGAGTAACCAAACTCTTTAGCACCCATCCGCCGACCGAGGAGCGAATCGCCCGCCTCACCGATATGGCGATGGGGATTACGAGACGTTGATCCGAGTATCGATTCTCCTGCTACTTGGCTAATATTCCGCCTCCCGTGTCGTATGGCGTTTCGCCGTGCGATCCGCGGCAAAGCCGGGATGTCCGAGCGGCCAAAGGAAGCAGACTGTAAATCTGCCGGCTTACGCCTACGGAGGTTCGAATCCTTCTCCCGGCACCGGAGCGCCCGGCGCTTACAATTCAAGACCCGCCTCCTTAGCTCAGTTGGTAGAGCGCTTCCATGGTAAGGAAGAGGTCATCGGTTCAAATCCGGTAGGAGGCTCAAGCTACCCTCGCGGGTTGCTGCTCGAGGCGGCGTAGCTCAGTTGGTGAGAGCGCTCGACTCATAATCGAGAGGTCGGCAGTTCGAGTCTGCCCGCCGCTACATCAAGGGACCGGCGTAAAGTCCGGAAGACCAAGGAAAAGGACAAGGAGCCAAAGATGGCTAAGGCGAAGTTTGAGCGGAATAAGCCGCATGTGAATGTTGGGACTATGGGTCATATTGATCATGGGAAGACGACGTTGACTGCTGCGATTACGAAGGTGTTGGCGGATCGTGTTGGTGGTTCTAATACGATGAC
>JBGTGL010000206.1:0-20535 GCA_041746755.1 Acidimicrobiia bacterium
ACCTTGTTCACCACATTCCTTCCCTCCGACGACCCCCTTGTGGTTGCAGGGGCGACGCTGGCCGTGGCGGCGTTGTTCAATCCGCTGCGGAAACGACTCCAAGAGTTGGTGGATCGCCGATTCAACCGGTCCGGGTACGACGCCGAGAAAGTCATTAGCGAGTTCACCGCGGCACTGAAAGACAGGGTCGACCCTGACAGCCTCGTCGAAGACTGGGTCGGAGTGGTCGCAGAAACGATGCAACCGGCATCAGTGGGCGTTTGGGTTAAACAAGCTTGATTGTGCGGCTGGCTTTGTGCTGGGTTAGGGGGAAGTCGGCGCCCTACTGGCTTCCCGTATAATTCTTCGGTTTGCGTGGCCATCGCGTCCACCCTTTGTCCCACTCCTCTTTTCCAGGGGTCGGTTGCTGTCACCTGACTGGAGGGCTGGCCTGGATTGCGGGAATGGGTGCCGCGATGATTCTTGTCGGGGTAACTCTCTCCTCCGACTCTTTCGAAGGTCTGGCCGTGGAGAACCCCACACCTACCATGCCCCCATGCCCAATCGACTGGCTGCGGCCACCTCGCCATACCTGCTCCAACACAAAGACAACCCGGTTGACTGGTGGGAGTGGTCCGCTGATGCATTTGAGGAGGCACGACTTCGTGACGTGCCCGTGATGCTCTCTGTTGGATATTCGGCGTGCCATTGGTGCCACGTGATGGCACACGAGTCGTTCGAAAACTCTGCCACGGCTCAAGTCATGAACGACCGTTTCGTGAATGTCAAAGTCGACCGTGAGGAACGACCCGACGTGGACTCGATCTACATGGAGGCGGTGCAAGCGATGTCGGGCCAAGGCGGTTGGCCTATGACCGTTTTTCTGACTTCTGAGGGAGAGCCGTTCTTTGCCGGAACCTATTTTCCCGACCAACCCCGTCATGGCATGCCCTCTTTTCGCCAGGTTTTGAAAGCGATATCGGAGGCATGGGAGTCCCGTCGTAGCGAGGTCCTTTCCCAGGCTGAACAGCTGGTTGGAGCGATCTCAGGCCGGATCCCTCCTGGGGCTACGATCGACGAAGAGGCTTTGGACGCAGCGGTTGGAGCGATTCTCAACACTGTCGACCCTGCCCACGGTGGATTTGGCGGAGCCCCCAAATTCCCGCAGCAGCCCGTCCTCGACTTCCTCCTGAGGGCACGGGTTTCCCGTCCATCGGTTGATGAAGCTTTGCTGGTCACTTTGCAACGAATGGCTGACGGTGGCATCCACGACCACCTCGATGGCGGCTTCTCCCGCTACTCCGTCGATCGCAGGTGGCTGGTGCCCCACTTCGAGAAGATGCTCTACGACAACGCCCAACTGGCCCGCATCTATCTTTGGGCAGGTCTGGAACTCGGGGTCGAACGATTCGTCAGCGTCGCCCGAACCACCCTCGACTACCTACTTACCGACCTGAGCCACCCGGATGGCGGCTTCTACTCGGCTGAGGACGCCGACTCCGAGGGCGAAGAGGGAACGTTCTACGTGTGGACTGATGACGAGTTTCAAACAGTACTCGGTCCAGACGATGCGGCGGCAGCCACTGCCTATTTCGGCGTCACTCCCGAGGGCAACTTCGAAGGCGCCAACGTGCTCCACCTCGAGCCGAGCCGTCCCACACCTCCCAACCTCGAGTCCATCGTCGAGCGGCTGAATCGCCACCGGTCGAAGCGGGTCCGCCCAGGCCTTGACGACAAGGTGATTGCATCATGGAACGGCCTCGCCATACGAGCGTTCGCCGAGGCGGGCGCGGCGCTGGGCGAAAAGGCGTACCTGGATGCAGCGGAGAAGGCGGCCCGCTTTGTCAATGAGAGGATGACCCCCGACGGACGGTTGAAACGGTCATGGCGGGATGGAAAGCTCTCCGGAGACGGGTATCTCGACGATCACTCCTCAATGGCCCTGGCCAACTACGCCCTCTTCCAGGCCACCGGGGATGTTGATTGGTACGAATCCGCAGAACGGCTCGTCAACCAGTTTTCCCGGTTCGAACGGGAGGGAGGAGGCTTCTACTCGACGGCAGACGACGCCGAACCGTTGATCAAGCGACCCGAGGACCTCACCGACAACCCGCTTCCCTCAGGGAACGCGATGGCCGCCGAAGCCCTTCTCGTCTCTTCGCTCCTCCGGGGCGACCTGGAGCGTCGTGAGGAAGCATCAGCGGCCTTGGCTGCGGTTGGAGCGCTTGCCGAGCGATACCCATCGATGGTGGGACACCATCTCGCAGTTGCAGAGTCGATGGCGACTGGGACAAGAGAGGTCGCAATTGTCGGCGAGGACAGGGACGGCCTGGTCGAGGCGTTCTGGTCTCGATATCGTCCGCACGCCGTTCTGGCCCAGTCCTCCTCGCCTGACAGCACGGTTCCGCTCCTGGCCGACCGAAGTCCCGGCCCGGAGACTGCATTGGCCTATGTCTGCCACGACTTTGTCTGCAACCTCCCGACATCTTCACCCGCGGAGCTCGAATCACAATTGGGCCAACGGGAACAGGACCATTCGGAGAGAGGTTGATGGGTCCATGGCAACGATGAACCTCAACCACTCCGTCCTTTTCGTCACCGACGTCGACCGAGCCCGCGATTTCTATAGGAATGTCCTCGATTTCGAGGTGACGACCGAAGAACCAAAGATGCGGGCCGTGTTCCTGACCGCTCCTGGATCGGACAATCACCACGACCTGGGCCTGTTTGGCGGAGCTGAGCCAAAGACGCCGCAGCACACCGCTGGCCTCTATCACCTTGGCTGGGAGGTCGCCGACGTCGAAGACATGATCTATTTCCGCGACAAACTCCGCGCCAACAACGCGTTAACCGGCCAATCCCACCATGGGGTGACAATGTCGCTCTATGGAGTCGACCCCGACGGAAACCAGTTCGAAATCATGTGGACTCTCCCACGAGATGCCTGGGGAGAATATGCCGACAAGGGTGTGGTCATGCCCCTCGACCTCGAGGCCGAAGTCGCCAGATGGACGGCACCCGCTCCTGGATGACGTACGGATCAGCGGGTAGCGGCGAGTTCTTCAGCAGAAGTTTCCAGTGTTTTAGCGGCCAGAAAGACGTACGAAATCCATAGCGCATCGGCCAGTGCGAGATGGACCAGTTGCATCCAGGTCGGAACACCAAATGCAACGTTCAGCACACCGGTGACAAGCATCCCCCCGATCAGCACCACAACGAGACGTGCTTCAGACGAGCGGGCGTGTGGCCCGAGCTTCCACCAGGCAATGGAGCTAGCCGCTACAGCCAGAACCGGATGAACAAATCGCAGCCTTGTGAGGAAATGCGAACCGGCTTCGAGATCAATCCCGATGCCTTCCTTAGGAAAGAGGGTGTCAGCCAGGGCGGTGATGGCACCGGTGGCAGCGATCAGGACGATCGCGGCCCCACCCCCGAGAATCCACCGCCAGATTGTTCGGTTGCGATGGATGTTGAGACGGCCTCCTCCATCCAACCAGAAAATGGTGAGGCTGAGGGCGGCAAGGAGCAACAGGGTGTTGACCAAATGGAGCGGAACGGCAACCGCCCTCGCTATCGAAGAGTCGTCGCCAACCCATTCCGCAAGGACGATCATGGCGCCGATCAAGGCTTCTCCGACGATCGCGATAAGTGCCACGGTAACTCCGGTTCGCGCAGGCTCGCCCTTATTGACTCGCCGCCACACGAGGAGAGCGAGAACGAGGACCAACACCAGCGCAACCCCGCTCGCGGAGCGATGGGCGAACTCGATCGCCGTTGCCCCGGACAGCTCGGGCACCAACTCGCCCTGACAGGTTGGCCACGACCGGCCACAACCTGCTCCGCTCTCGGTAGCCCGGACTAGAGCGCCCAGCAGTATCACCCCGACGTTGAAGAGGAGCACGAACCAGGCAAAGCGGGTGAGCTTGCTCACGACCCGGATCTTAGGAACCGTCAACGATGAGGAGACATCTAGCCTATTGCCCGATGCAGATTTTTGAAGACGTCGTCGCGGTGATCGGCAATACACCCCTCGTCCGACTCGCCAGGGTCCATCCGCCGGGCAACCTCGTCGCCAAGCTCGAGTACATGAATCCCGGTGGGTCGATCAAGGAGAGAATCGCAGTAACGATGATCGATGCGGCTGAGAGCGACGGTCTGCTCCGACCTGGAGGAACGATCATCGAACCCACTTCTGGCAATACCGGGGTGGGCCTTGCCCTGGTCGGAATCACCAGGGGGTACCGGGTTATCTGCACCGTCCCCGACAAAGTGTCAAAGGAAAAACAAGATCTCCTCAGGGCATACGGAGTGGAGGTGATCGAGACTCCAACCGAATACGGGCCTGATCACCCGGACTCTTATTACGGTGTCGCCGCCCGCCTCGTCGGCGAAATCGAGGGCGCCTACCAACCCGACCAGTACAAAAACCGGGCCAACCCCATAGCCCACTATGAGAGCACCGGCCCCGAGATCTGGACACAGACCGACGGGAAAGTCGATGTTCTCGTCGCCGGAGTGGGAACCGGTGGCACCATTAGCGGGGCCGGCAAGTACCTCAAGGAGCAAAAACCGTCGCTCGAAGTTGTCGGCGCCGATCCGGACGGCTCGATCTACACCAAAGGCCCGGACGGTGACCTCCACCAATACTTTGTCGAGGGGGTCGGCGAGGACTTCTACCCCGAAACCGTCGACCTCGAGCTAATCGACCGCTTCATCGAAGTCACCGACTCCGAGTCGTTCTCGATGACCCGCCGCCTTGCCAGGGAAGAGGGAATTCTCGTAGGGGGTTCATGCGGAATGGCGGCCCACGCCGCGCACCGGGTTGCAGCTGAGGATGAGTCCAAACTCGTGGTGGTGATACTCCCCGATTCGGGCCGCGGCTATCTGTCGAAAGTGTTCAACGACGACTGGATGGCTGAGAACGGGTTCAGCATCTGAAAAGTGAAGACCCCGGCCACTATGGCCGGGGTCTTCTCAAACTCAGCTGAGACGTTGCTTCGACACCTTTACGCGTCGCCACAGGTGGACAAGGTCTGCGGTAGTCAGAGCCGGGTGGTCCGAGTTTGGAGTCGCCACCAGCCGTTAGGCGAGTAGCGCACGCAGTCAGCGCTACTCAGCGCTCGACCACCTCCAGAGTCCAAAAACATTCATACAAGCTAGGACCACCTCCTTTCTCTGGTAGCGCCAGTTTGCCACAAAGAAGACGATGCGGAAAGCGAATTAACGAAAAAATCAAACTTTGAGATTGCCGACGAAGTCGTCCCACCAGCCGGTGAAGGCGTCCCATCCGTTACCGATCGCCCAAAAAAACATCATCACGAGGGCCACGACCACGACCGCAGTGGCGAGATGTCGGATCCGGTAAATCTGGCGTTGCGATTCGTCTTCAATGTACGTTGGCTCCGCAACCGGAGGTGCCGGGCTGGCGTAAAGGAGTTGCTCGCGCGGTGCGATGAAACTCTGCTCTGCGACCGCGGCCACCGGAGACGCGGCGACGGAGACCAGATTCTCCTCTGACTCGCTCTCATCGACGTCTTCTTCGTCTTCCAGGATCTCAACACCTACGGACGAAGCCGAGCCGGCAGTCTCGGCCACAAAAGTGCCAGCGGGTGTCAACTCGCCGAGCGACTGCTCGATAGTCGGACTGGTCTCGATGTCGAGAGGAGTGTCAACACCGGCCTTTTCGAACAGAACCGAAGTTTCGATCCCGAGCACCGCGGACAGGGCTTGAAGGACCGATGGGTCGGAAGGGGTACTGGCGTCTTTCTCCCAACTCCGGACCGCCGCCGCCGACCGCCCCACCAGCTCACCAAGGCGCGTTTGGGAAAGGCCGAGCTTGTTACGGCGATATCGAATGCTGCGACCAAAGGTCATTTCCGGCATTGCGCGATGGTACCCCCCCTTCGGATTAGCGAAACGGACCTCTACTCTTGTTCAATCCTCCGGGAGGCGTCCGAACGCCTGGTGGGTTCCCCGGTCTTCAAAACCGGTGAGGGGCAGATTCTGTCCCTGGCGGGTTCGATTCCCGTCCGCCTCCGCCAACTACCATCACCACATGGCCCAAGACGGTTCAACAACTCCCGCAGTGCCTGCGCCGAAAGCCAGGATGTCCGAAGCCGATGAGCGCAATTGGGCAATGGCCGCCCACCTGTCCGCGCTGATCGCATTCATCTCTATTCCTTCACTGGTGGGACCGCTGATCGTGTGGCTGCTCAAGAAGGACGAGAGCCCTTTCGTCGCCACCCACGCCGCCGATGCCCTCAACTTCAACATCTCAGTTTTGATCTACACGATCGTCGGAGCACTCGCCATGGCATTCATCGGCGTCGTCACTTTGGGGATCGGGCTGCTGCTTGCGTTTCCAGCCGTTCTCGTGGCTTTTGTACTCTGGCTGGTTTTCGTGATTCAGGGGGCCATGGCTGCTTCTCGTGGTGAGGCGTTCAAATACCCTTGGACAATCAGCTTTGTGAGCTGACTTGCGATTACAAATTACCCGTCGAGTGGGGACCTTCGACCCTCCATCCGGTGCTCCGGCGTCGATAGCGTGGTTCTTATGAGAAAAACAGCTTCTATCGCTTCCATCGTCCTCGGTGTAGTGCTTATAATCGGCGCCATCGGAACCTGGGTAGTTGTAAGCAACACCCTGTCAGACCAGAACATCACAACCACCGAAGATGCCTGCCTCCCCGATCGTACGGTTGCCGGCCCATTCACCGCCTATTGCATGGCGAAAGTGATCGAAACACACACACTCGAGACCACCGGAGGGCTCACCTACGCAGAGCTCGATCGTGAGGACCCGGTTCGAGTGGTGGCCATGAACTCCTCGTTCCTGCAGGCATCACTCTTCACGTCAATCCTCGCCTTCGGGGTTGCGGCGATGGCCGGAGGTATGGGTGTCTTGTTCATCCTGATTGGGCTCGGGATGCGGGATGTGAGCCATATGGTCGAACCAGAAACCGTCTAGTCCACTCCAAACAAAGAGGAGGGCGCCCTTTCGGTGCCCTCCTTTTTTGTGGTTAAAAGCCGCCAGCAGTCAAGGCGTTGATGAAACTTACCGCCAAGTTGGCCAGCTCGGGGTGCTCGCTCTCCCATTTGATTGCAGCCTCATTGAGCCAGTCGAGGGAGTCGTCGTCGGGATCATCGTTGAACTTATTGAGACGCTCGAGGACCTCCCTCGCGTCTTCATCTCCCGAATCGGCGGCTTCGGATAACTTGCGGCCCAGTTCTTCGAAATGTTGTTCCGGCATTCTCCGAGTCTATCCGGAGTTGGGAATCGGGTGGAAGCGAATGAATGGAGAAGCGTCGACCCACTTATAGACCGAAGCCTCGGCTCGCTCGGGGTCCGAGTCCCAATTCTCCACCAGGGCCCTCAGCAAGATCGCCCGTCGCACTTCCGGATCCGGTTCCGGTTCCCCTACGGCGGGAACGTCCTCGATCACGCCCCGTTTGAGATGAAGCGTGAACTGCGGATTGGCCTTGATGTTGGCTTCCCAGTCTCTTTTTCTCCCCGGTTGACCGGTCAGGTAGTACTCGCCGTCAAATTGGTGGAAGTAGATCTCGATTCGCCTCGGCTCACCGGACTTCCTGCCCGTGGTGGTGATATCGGCAATGCCGCCCCGGTCGAGGGCTCCTTTGATTTCTTCTCTCATATCGTCTTCAACCGGAACCGACGCGCCCGTGTTCCCCCGGCTAGCTTGTAAATATGGGTCAGCCAATCGAGGTAACCACAACTGTTCTCGGCGACATCGCGATATTTGACGCCGACCGCTCTCTCACCGGCCAGGACGGATATTCCTTCACAGCGCCCAACAACGGCACGGGGCCACCCGAAATCCTGGCGGCACGGCTTTTCGGTTCCGATCCTGAGATCAGACACGTACACGTTCTGTCCAATACCGTCTCGGTGCAAAGAAACAACGGTTGGCCCGAAAAAGACCTCGGCGACGCCACGATGATTGTGGAACGTTTATTCGTCTTCTACGACCCGGAAGCAGACCCGTACGACGCCCTACGGGACCAGCACTACAACGCGACAATTTCATCGATTGCGGATCACAACGAGGACCTCTGGATCATGAGAGTCCGACCTGATCATCCGATCGATCCCTTCAAGGCCGGGCAGTACACGACGCTGGCGCTCGGATTCTGGGAGCCCCGAGCCGACGACGCCGAAGAAGAGATCGACAGCGAACAGAAAGAGAAACTGGCGAGGCGGTCCTACTCCGTGTCCTCCGCGATCATCGACCTCGACACAGGAGAGTTGCTTCCATCTCATCCCGATGAGGTGGAGTTCTACATCGTCCAGGTAAAGGCTGATCAGGAAGAAATTCCGGCGCTGACACCACGGATATTCCTCAAGGGCGTCGGCGACCGACTTTTCATGGGTCGTAAGTTCACCGGCCGATACACCCTCGACGGCGTAGAACCGACCGACAACATCGTCTTTCTGAGCACCGGGACCGGGGAAGCCCCGCAGAACAAGATGACCAACGAATTACTCAGGAACGGTCACAGCGGAGAGATCCTCAATCTGGTCTGTGTTCGCTACCTCAAGGATCTCGCCTACCTGGAACACCAAGACGCCGTCGAAGCGAAGTTTGCCAACTATCGATACAAAGTCCTTACCACGCGAGAGCCCGACGACCTCGCCAACAAACGGTATCTACAGGATCTGATCCGCGATGGTGATGTCGAGAAGATGCTGGGAGAGCCGCTCGATCCCGGAAACACCCATGTGTTCCTTTGTGGAAATCCGGCGATGATCGGGTTACCCAAATGGGATGGAGACAAACCTCTTTTCCCGCCATCGACCGGCGTCTGCGAACTCCTTCACGAAAAAGGCTTCACCATCGACCACCTCAAGGTCCGCGGCAATGTGCATTACGAGGAGTACTGGACAGAGCGCGATTAGCACGGTCCTTCCACCCGGCGGGCGACTGACTAGTCCAAGCGGGTAGATGCGGATTGGTAATCGTTTCCCGGCTCGATTCGGCCGATCACCTGAAGAGAACAAGGGAGATCGGACCAAGGTGATGAAACTAATAACGAAACGACCGGCGCCGGAGGAATGCCTCCACGAGAACAATTCCGTCAGCGTTTGCAACGGTATTGAGAGACGATGGTGCCCGATCTGCGGAGAAGTGTCATTCCGACCGGCGCCTGCCGCTCAGCACGTCCCATACCGGGCCACCAATCATTTGGTATCCGGCCAGGCCATCCGCTAGAAGTCAAACCCGCCCGCGACGCTGAGCCTCAGCGACGGCTATCGCCGTCAGGTTGACCACGTCGTTGACCGAGGCATCGCGCTGCAGTACCTGCACCGTCTTGGGAAATCCGCTCAAGATCGGACCGATAACCTCGGCATCACCGAGACGATTCATCAGTTTGTACGAGGCGTTCGCCGCCGTCAGATTGGGAAAAACCAGCACATTCGCCGACCGCTGAATCGGCCCTCCCGGGCGTCGTTCCTGAATCAGACCGTTCACCACGGCAGTATCTGCTTGCATCTCACCATCGACCGGTATGTCGGGACGCGCCTGTCGAAAGAGCTCGACGGCACGGCGAATCCGCGCTGGCTCCTCCCCACCGGCCGATCCAAAGTCCGAATAGCTCAAGAACGCAACCCGGGGCTGTCGATCGAAGTCCTTCTCGGCCGTCGACGTAGCGGCAAGGGCGATTTCAGCGAGTTGCTCTGCCGTGGGCTGGATGTTTACGGCACAATCGGTAAAGAAGTAAGGAGTTCCCCGCACCAAAACGAGGTACACCGACGAGACGATGGAACGATCTTCGGCCACCCTGAGCACCTGAAGCGCAGGCCGGATTGTCTCGGGGTAGTGAGTTGACAGCCCACCCATTACCGCGTCGGTTTTCCCGTCCCGCAACATCAAGCACGCGAACATGTTGTGGTCGAGGACTTGAACCTCAGCGTCGTGGAGTGAGAGCCCTTTGTGACGCCGCAACTGCTCGAGCTCAGATGCGTAACGGGCCCGTTCGGCGTCCTCGGAGGCGGGGTTGATGCTTTCCATCCCTTCCAGGGATATGCCCGCGGCGGAAGCGAGCGCGGCTATTTCCTCCACATCGCCGATCAGCTGCGGAGTCGCGATCCCTTCATCGGTAACCCGCCGGGCCGCCCTGATCAACCTGAGATCGGCGGCGTGGGGGTAAGCGACCCGCTTCGGGTGCGCGATTGCGCGACTGGTGATTGCGCTGATCAACCCGTGCGATGCCTGGAATCGGGCTCGCAGTTCGTCGATATAGACGCTGAAATCTTCGATGGGGAGCCGGGCGAGACCCTCCTCCATCGCGGCTCGGGCCACTGCTGGCGCGACGGTCCAGAGCACGCGAGAATCGAAGGGCTTGGGGATCAGGTACTCGGGGCCAAACGACAGTTGTTCGAGGTCATATGCACGAAGAACCGATTCGGGGACGGGTTCCCGGGCCAGGTCAGCAAGGGCGTGGGCAGCGGCTACCTTCATTCCCTCCGACACACCCCGGGACCGAACGTCGAGCGCCCCCCGGAAAATGAAGGGGAAGCCGAGAACGTTGTTGACCTGATTGGGGAAATCCGAACGACCGGTTGCCATGACAACGTCAGGCCGGGCATCGACGGCGTCGGGGTAAGAGATCTCAGGGTCGGGGTTGGCGAGTGCAAAAACAATGGGTCGTTTCGCCATCGACTGGATCATTGCTTTGCTGACTATCCCGGCGACAGAAACGCCGACAAAGGTATCCGCCCCAACCATGGCGTCGGCGAGAGTGCGATGTTCGGTATCGACGGCGAATACCTTGCGCGTCTCATCGAGATCGTCCCGGCCTGTGTGGATCACACCTTTCGAATCAGCGAGGATGACATTGGCCGGATCTACGCCCAGCTGGATAAAGAAGCGCGCTGTGGCAATCCCGGCAGCTCCTGCGCCGGAGAAAACCACTGTTGTCTTGGAAATGTCTCGCCCGGTGATCTCGATCGCATTGAGGAAGGCGGCACCGCTGATGATCGCAGTCCCGTGCTGATCATCGTGGAAGACGGGAATGTCGAGACGCTGACGAAGGGTCTGTTCGATATAGAAGCATTCCGGCGCTTTGATGTCCTCGAGGTTGATTCCGCCAACGGTGGGGGCGAGCAACTCGCAGAACTTGATGACATCGTCGGGGTCGGGAGCATCGATCTCCAGATCGAAGACGTCGATGTCGGCGAACCGCTTGAAAAGGACCGCTTTGCCCTCCATGACGGGTTTGCCGGCGAGAGCACCGATATTTCCCAAACCGAGGACGGCTGTCCCATTCGAGACCACGGCGACCAGATTCCCCCTGTTGGTGTAGCGGAATGCTGCGTCGGGGTCGTCGGCGATGACGAGACAGGGCTCGGCCACCCCTGGTGTGTATGCGAGACTCAGGTCCGACTGTGTCGCCGTGGGCTTCGTCGACCTGATGGCGATTTTTCCGGGACGGGGGTATTCGTGGTATTCCAGAGCCTCGGAGAAGTGCGATTTCTTTGCCATATGCCAACCCTAACTGGTCGTTGTCCGTCTCCTCTGCGACAATTGGAATCTACAGATGACATCAGATCTACCCATCGTGCAAACAGACAATGGTTACAAGGTGATGGTCGGCTGGCGGGTCGGCCAGGCACCAGAAGAGTCCACCACGAAATCCGGACTGCTCGTGCCGATCGGCACCAAAGACGGAAACGATGCCCTCGCCCTGATCGACGTCCAGACCAACCAGCGGTTTTGGGCTGTTCCGGCAGGAGCATGGCGTTTCATCTGGCCACCCACGGGGAGGCCGGTCATTGCGGTGCGGGAATCCCAGATCATCGCCGAAGAGGAACTCGATCATGTCGGCGACGAGGGCCAGTACCTCTGAGCGTCGATAATTCCCCTGCTGTGAGGCCCGACCCACCTCTAGTGTTCGTTGATTCACCGACAGGACCTTCCCACTCATGACCGATCAACACGCATCCCGCTCCAGAAGACGCCTTACCGCCACTGTCACCGACCTCGAAGTCCGGATACAGCGGGCCTTCCTGGTGGGTGTTGAGCTACCGGGAACAGCGACCGCCGATGCCGAGCAGAGCCTCGAGGAGCTGACCTTGCTTACCGACACCTCCGGGTCCGATCCGGTAGACCAAGAACTGGTTCGACGTCGCGAAATCGACCCGGCTACCTACATCGGCTCCGGCAAGGCCGAGGAATTGCGCGCTTTGACCCAGGCGCTCGACATCGATGTTGTGATCTTCGACAACCCGCTGACGCCGGCACAGACTCGTAATCTCGAAAAGATCTTTCACTGCGACGTTGTCGATCGAGAAGCTCTCATCCTCGACATTTTCGCCCAGCACGCCAAGACCAAAATCGGTGCCCTCCAGGTCGAACTGGCGATGTTGCGCTACAACCTTCCCCGACTCGCAGGGAAGGGAAAGAGCATGTCCCAACAAGGTTTTGGTGTCCTCGCCCGCGGGCCCGGTGAGACCAAGCTGGAGACCGACCGCCGCCATACCCTGGCCCGAATCTCCAAACTGGAACGCGACTTGAAGGATATGGCCAAGCACCGCCAGACCCAACGCAAAGCGAGAAAACGCAGTGCCATCCCTCTCGTTTCCATCGTCGGCTACACCAACGCCGGGAAATCGACCCTGCTCAACGCGCTGACCGATGCCGGCGTGCTCGTCGAAGACCAGCTATTCGCGACACTCGACTCCACGGTTCGTCGCCTCGAACTTCCCCATAATCGGGCCGTTCTTATCGCGGACACCGTCGGGTTCGTCAGGCGTCTGCCCCACCATTTGGTCGAAGCCTTTCAGTCGACCTTATCCGAGGTGGCCGAAGCCGACCTACTCCTCCACGTCGTCGACGTCACCAATGCAGACATTGTCGGCCATCTCGCCGCCGTGCATGAAGTGCTTCTCGAGATCGGTGCGTCCGACCTTCCCGAATTGGTCGTCTTCAACAAGATCGACCGGATGAGTGCCACTGCCCTGGCCAGGATGGAGAATCTCTATCCCGAGGCCGTCTTCATCTCGGCGGCCAAAGCCCTCGGTCTGGATACGCTCCTCGAAGCGATTGGCAATCACGTCGAACGGCAGATGACCCGACTCGACCTGCTCATCCCCTACGATCGCGGCGACCTCGTGGCCGCCGCGCACCGCATCGGGGATGTGATCAGTGAAGAGCACAACGGGGACGGTACCCGCCTGGAAGTCAAGGTCCCGGTGGGGTCAACGGGCGACTTTCTGCCTTTTCAGACGACAACTCCCTAATCGCCGGCGGCGAGGAGGGCAGCTCCCACAATTCCTGCGTTGTTGAGGAGGTCGGCACGAACCACGCCGAGATGCTGAGGGATTCGATGGGCGAATCGATCCCACTCCTTGGCAGCCCCGCCGCCCAAAACGACCAGATCAGGATTGACGACGGAGGACACGTATTCAATGTATCGCCCGATTTCGTCTCCCCAGGCCTCCCAGTCGAGCCCTCTGTCCTCCCGGCTCTTCGCAGAGAACCTGAGTTCGGCGGGGCGGACACTTTCAAATTCGATCTGGCCCAACTCGAGATTGGGAATAAGACGACCCTCGACGACCAGACCGCTACCAATACCAGTGCCGAAGGTGAGCACAAGAAGCTTGCCCCCAACTCCTCGAGCCGACCCGAACCTGACCTCTGCCACGGCGGCAGCATCAGCATCGTTGACCACCACCACACTGCGGCCGAGTTTGTCGGACAAGAGGTCATGGACATTGACGCCTATCCAACTGTCGTCGATGTTGTTGGCCGTCGATACCAGTCCGTCAACCACTACGGACGGAAACCCGACTCCAACCGGACCGTCTAACTCGAGTTCATCGACCACTGCGCTGACCACATCGACCACATCGGTCGGGAGCGCCGGCTGTGGAGTCGGTATCCGGAACCGGTCGCTGACAAGAACTCCTTGAGAAGTGTCGACGACGGCACCCTTGATCCCGGTACCCCCAACATCAATGCCGATACGAGTCTCCGTCACGGATCTCAAGGTAATAGCCTGGGACCATGAGTAACAAGGCAGATGTAGGACTGATCGGGCTTGGAGTCATGGGGGCAAACCTGGCATTGAACCTCGCTGACTCGGGCCAGGCCGTCTCGGTATACAACCGGACGCCGGCAACCACCATGGATTTTATGGCCGGCGAAGCGGTCAACAAGGACATCGTTTCGGCGATATCACTTGAGGAATTGGTCGAGTCCCTTGCCTCTCCTCGAAAAATCCTGATGATGATCCCGGCCGGCAATCCGGTCGACATGCTCATCGAAGACCTGGTGCCGCTGCTCGAACCCGGAGACATCATCATCGATGGAGGCAACTCTCTCTACAGCGATACTGACAGACGGACGACCAGTCTCACCGACCTGGGCATCCGCTACCTGGGCGTGGGCTTCTCTGGTGGAGAAGAGGGTGCCCGCTTTGGCCCTTCGATAATGCCGGGTGGAAATCCCCAAGCCTGGCCCGTCGTCGAAAAGATGCTGAAAGGGATCGCAGCCGTCGCCGACGACGGCAAGCCCTGCTGTGAGTGGGTCGGACCCGGCGGCGCTGGTCATTTCGTCAAGATGGTGCATAACGGAATCGAGTACGGCGACATGCAGGTGATCGCAGAGGCCTACGACCTGATGAATCGTGGCCTGGGCATGACAGCAACCGACATCGGGGACGTGTTCGCACAGTGGAACGCCGGGCGGCTCAAGTCATATCTGATCGAGATCACTGCAGAGATTCTCCGAACCAAGGACGACGACGGACCGCTGTTAGACAAGATTCTCGATGCGGCCGGCCAGAAAGGCACCGGTGCCTGGACGGTGATCGCTTCGATGGAGTTAGGGGAGCCAACCACGTTGGTGTCTGAGGCGGTCTACGCACGTGTCGTAAGTTCGAACCCCGACCTGCGTAGGGAGACGGCAGCCGTGTTCGACGCTCCGATTGCAAACCTGGAGGTTTCTGTGGACGACATAGAGGCCGCTCTGTATGCCTCGAAGATTATCTCCTACGCCCAAGGATTCCGTTTGATGATGCGGGCATCCAAAGATTTCGGATGGCAATTGGACCCCGGGTCGATTGCGTCACTGTGGCGAGAAGGTTGCATTATTCGCGCAGAATTCTTGAAGGACATCATGCGGGCCTATACGACTGGTGACCGGCCCGTCGATTTGACTCTCGACGACTTCTTCGCAGGTGCTCTCAAGGAAGCCGAACCAGCCTGGCGCAAGGTAGTCTCTGCCGCCATCAACGCAGGGTTGCCCGTCCCGGCCTACGCCAGTGCCCTTACCTATTTCGACGGAATGCGCTCGGAGCGGTTACCGGCGAACTTGATCCAGGCACAACGTGATTTCTTCGGGGCACACACCTTCGAACGGGTAGACCAACCCCGCGGCAAGTTCTTCCATCACAAGTGGTGACCTCTAAGCCGGCGGGGTGCCTTCCACCGGGATAGATTCCTGGATCCCGACCTCGGGATCGAGCGCATCAGCCGCCTCGACATGTTCCCGGCGAACACCCATCACAAAGAGGATCGCGTCGAGGTACGGAACAGACAGCGAAGTGTCGGCATTGTCACGGACCAGCTGCTTCGCGTTGAAGGCAATCCCGAGACCCGCCGCATCCAGCATGTCGAGATCATAGGCGCCGTCGCCGACGGCCACCGTCTGCGAAAGCGAAATACCTTCTGAGGTGGCGAGTTCTCTGATGAAGTCGCCCTTTCTCTTGCGGTCGACAATCGGCCCCGAGATCTTCCCGGTGAGGACCCCGTCCCTGACCTCGAGTGTGTTGGCCAGGGCAAAGTCGATCCCGAGGTCAGCCGCGAACTGGTTAGTGAATCGGGTGAAACCAGCCGAAACGATTGCAGTCTTCATCCCGAGGCGCCGCAAGGTCCGGATGAAGGTCCGTGCTCCTGGTGTGGGTTGGATTTCCCGGTTCACCTCGTCAAAGACTGAGACGGGAAGCCCGGCAAGCATTGCCACCCTTTTAGTCAGGGCTTCTTCGAAGTCGATTTCCCCGGCCATTGCGAGCTCGGTGAGTTGGGCTACTTCGTTGCCAACTCCGGCCCGCTCTGCGAGGAGATCGATGATCTCACCCTGGATCAGGGTCGAGTCAACATCCATCACGACCAGACGTTTGGCACGGCGGTCGAGGCTCTCCGGTTGAATCGCCACATCAATCGGACTCGCCGCCGCAGCTTCGAGAAGATTCCGCTTGATGACCGTTGGGTCGCCGCCGGAGACTGCTAATTCGTAGGAAATCACCGGATACCTGGAGAGCCGAAAAATCCGGTCAATATTCCCCCCGCCATCAGCAATCGCGGACGCAACAGCCCCAAAGTCCTCAGGGCCGACCCTCGAACCAATCACCGTGACCACATGGGCTTGCTTGTGCTCGGGGTCGGGCGACGACTCCATCACATTGAACTCGATGCGGAGGTTGTTCTCCCAGCCGAAGAACAGGACCTCCGAAATGGTCGTCCTCCCCTCGGCGACACCGATGAGGATGTTCAGTGTGAGTCTCCCCCTGACGACGATCTGCTCGATGTCGTAGATCTCGGCGCCCGTCCGGGCAAAGACGGCCATCAATCCGGCAGTAATCCCGGGTCGGTCGTCGGCATTGACCGACACGAGAATGGTTCCTGAAGACGTCACTCGACTTCAGGGTATCCGCGAATATCGTTAGTAGATAATTGACAGTTTCGTACCAGGCCCTGAAGCATTACCATCAGAACACCCAGTAAAGATCAAGGATTTGTCAGTGCCCGAAAACCCATATCGCCTGCCCCGAACCGTCACCCCCACCCACTATGCGCTCCGTCTCGAACCGAACCTCGAGTCTTTTACATTCAACGGCCGGGTTGCCATCACACTCGATGTTTCCGAGTCCACCGACAGGATCATCCTCAACACGGCTGAGCTCGAGATTGGACACGTCTCGATAGGCGGTATCGAGATCACCGAGGTCAACCATGACGATGAGTACGAGAGGGCGTACCTCACCCTCGGGTCCGAGATCGGCGCGGGCGAGCACGTTTTAGAGATCACCTACTCCGGATTGATCAACGACCAGCTACGCGGGCTTTACCGATCGACGTTTACCGATCCGGATGGGGTGGAGCACACCATCGCCACATCTCAATGTCAGGCGACCGATGCCCGCCGGGTCCTCCCCTGCTGGGATGAGCCCGACTTCAAGGCGACGTTCCAAACGACGATGGTCGTCCCACTCGACCTGGCTGCCTTCACCAACACCGCTGAGGTGGCACGCACCGAGGCTGGCGAGGGACATGTCGAGATCGAGTTTGCCCCAACCATGAAGATGTCTACCTACCTCCTGGCCTTTGTCGTTGGCGCTTTCGAGGCCACCGACCCCGTAGAGGTTCGGGGCACCCCGATCAGGATCATCGTCCCCAAAGGCAATGTCCATCTCACCGATGTGGCGATGGAGAACGCGATTTTTGCTTTCGAGTATCTCTCCGATTACTACGGAATTCCTTATCCAGCCGACAAACTCGACCACATCGGCGTCCCCGATTTCGCCGCAGGTGCCATGGAAAATTTAGGGCTCATCGCCTATCGCGATGCCTACCTCGTCATCGACCCGGAAAAAGCCAGTCAGGGCGAATTGCAGAACTCGATCGACGTCATCGGCCACGAGACTGCTCACATGTGGTTCGGCGACCTGGTCACCATGAAGTGGTGGGAGGGTGCCTGGCTCAACGAGGCCTTTGCCAGCTTCATGGACATCAAGACAACCGCAGCGAAGAAGCCGGAATGGAAACGGTGGCTCACCTTCGCTAACGGAGAAGTGCCCTGGGCAATGGGTACAGACCAACTCGCCTCGACCCGCCCAATTGAGTTCGAAGTGAACTCACCCACTGAGGTCGACGCCATGTTCGATTCGATCACCTACGGCAAGGGGTCCGCGGTGCTCCGGATGATCGAGCTGTTCATGGGTGAAGACAACTTCCGCCAGGGCGTCGGCAACTACCTACGCAAACACGCGTACGCCAACACGATTACCACCGACCTCTGGGAGGGTCTCGATGGGGCATCGGAGTGGCCGATCGGCGAGATCATGGATACCTGGGTGTACCAGCGCGGATTCCCTCAGATCGACATCGAGCGTGTTGACGGTGGAGTCAGACTGAGCCAGCGTCGATTTCTCGCCATCCCCGACGAGACGGACGCAACCATTTGGTCGGTCCCGGTCCTGCTCCGTGGGGTGGCTGACGGCGAAAGCTTTACCGAGAAAGTGCTGCTCACCACTGACGAGCTAGAAGTTTCGATCGACGGCGACATCGAGTTTGTGATCGGTAATGCCGGATCCGGCTTTTATCGGACCCGTTACAGCGACGACCTCTTCGCCCGGTTGCTCAATAATATGACCGCTCTCGATGATCTAGAGCGCTACCAGTTGGTCGCCGACACGTGGTCGATGGTGAAGTCGGGCCAGGTGCCCAGTTCCAGCTTCCTCGATCTGGTGGGCGCATACAGCGAGGAGACCGAACAGCAGATCTGGTCGATCGTGACCGGTGGCCTGGCCGCCCTCGACCACCACGTTGTGACCGAGGAGGTTCGACCAGCATTCCGGGGCTTCGTCTCCAAACTAGTGAGCCCGGCACTCGATCGACTCGGCTGGGATCCGATGGATGGTGAATCCGACCTCGACCGAAAACTACGTGGCGGCCTGATCGCCGTCATGGGCAACATTGCCGAGGACAAGACCGTCATCGAGAGGGCTCGTTCCATCGTTGCCCGAGTCTTTGAAGGCGAACCAATCGACCCAGAAATAGCCACCGCCTCGCTGGGGGTTTATGCCCATCACGGTGGAGTCAACGAGTACGAGCGGCTCTGGGACGAATACAACAATGCCAAGCTGCCCCTGCTCAAGGTGAGGTATCTCCGAGCGATGGCGGCCGTCCCCACCGACGAACTGGTGCGACGGTCGTTCCACAAAATCATCGATGGCGAGATTCGCACCCAGGACGGATTTTGGGTCTTTGCAGGGCTTATCTCTGGGAAGGGCGGGCCATCCGCCTGGGAGGAAGCCCGGACCAACTGGTCTGCCCTCCTCGGCCAAATGCCAGGCATGACCAAGCGCCGGGTCGTCGAAGGCTTGCCGGCCTTGTCACAGCCTGAGGTTGCGGCTGATGTCAAGGCTTTCTTCGCCGAAACCCCACTCCCCGAGGCGGCATCTGCCCTGGAGCAGAACCTGGAGAACCTCGACGCCAACGTCAAACTCCGAGAACGCGAGACCGAGGTCGTGGCCGAATACTTCGGCTAGACGAAGAAAGGCCCCCGACTTCGGGGGCCTTTCGCTCTGGTTCTAGTTCGAACTACTTGAGTTCGACGCTGGCTCCGGCAGCCTCGAGGACTTCCTTCGCCTTGTTGGCGGTCTCCTCGTCAACGGCCTCAAGCACATTGGCGGGGGCTCCGTCGACGAGATCCTTGGCTTCTTTCAGACCGAGGCTGGTAAGCCCACGGACTTCCTTGATCACCTGGATCTTGGCGCTTCCGGCCGCGGTGAGAACGACATCGAATTCGTCCTTCTCCACAGCGGCGGCAGCCTCCCCACCAGCGGCGGGGGCAGCAGCCATCGCCATGGGCGCGGCAGCGGTAACTTCGAACTTCTCCTCGAAAACGTCGAGGAATTCCTTGAGTTCGAGGACAGTCATTTCCTCGAACGCACTTATCAATTCATCAGTGGACATTTTTGTTTTGGCCATTGATCTATTCCTCCTCGGCCTTCGCGGCCGTTTCGGCTTCTACAGGCTCCTCGGCGGGAAGGCTGGTCTCCACGACCGGTGCTTCACCGACAAATTCGCCCGACTCCTTTTTGTCCAATAGCTGTCCGAACATCGACGCAGCGTTGCGGGTAAAGGATGCGAACATCCCTGCGGCGGCGTACATCGGTGACCTTGCGGCACCGGCGAACTTTGCCAGCAACACTTCGCGTGGCTCAATATCGGCGAGCTTGGAGACTTCCTCAGGGGTGAGGATGGCTCCCGAAAGCACACCGGCTTTGAGCACAAAGACATCGTGAGCCTTACCGAAGTCCTTCAGGGCCTTTGCGGTGGCGACCGGATCGGCCTTGGCAAACGCCAGGGCAGTCGGCCCGACGAGATACTCGTCGAGACCAGCGATTCCAGCCTCATCAGCAGCGCGCCTGGCCAGGGTCATTTTCACGACCTTGTAGTCGGCGCCGCTTTCGCGCAGGTTCTTCCGAAGCTCCTGAACCGCTTTCACGGTCAGGCCACGGTACTCAGTGAAGAACACCGCTTCGGCGCCCTCCATACTCTCTTTGATGTCGGCAACAGCCTGGACCTTTTCTGGTCTTGGCATTCCGCTCCTCCGAAATTAGGTACAAATAAAACCCCTCGGCATCGGACAAGGGGCTCGTTTCAAGGAGCGACCTACGCTGGCGGGAAGATTCCCTTTAATATTGCCTTGCTTTTGCTGGGCAACACCGGCGGTCTGGGGCCGAGGTATTGGAGTTGCAGATCGCATCTTAACTACGGGCAGGTGCAACGCCAATCCGGGTAAGGTCGCC
>JBGTGL010000207.1:0-7468 GCA_041746755.1 Acidimicrobiia bacterium
GGCGCCCAACTCCAACGGACCCATCGGATGGTTCGCTCCTAGTTTCATCCCGGTATCGATGTCCTCCGCGGAGGCGAACCCGGCCTCGTACATCCGAACAGCACCGATCATGTAGGGGATCAGCAGCATGTTGACCACAAAACCGGCCCGATCCTTGGAGAGGATCACCGTCTTGCCCAGGGATTCTGCGTAGGTCCTGGCCTGGTCTGCGGTGCGGTCGTCGGTCAGGACAGTTGTCACCAATTCGACGAGCGCCATTACCGGTACCGGGTTGAAGAAGTGGAGGCCTACTACCGAGCCGGGCCGGCTGGTCGCTGCGGCCAATCGGGTAATCGGGATCGATGACGTGTTTGAAGCCAGGATCGCGTCGTCGGGAACGATCCGGTCCAAATCAGAGAAGATCTGTTTCTTGAGGCCCTCGTTTTCAGTGGCGGCCTCGATGACCAATTGGCGATCGGACTGCTCCCCGAGATCGGTGGAGATATTGATCCTGGACAGAATCTCGTCACGACCCGCTTCGTCCAGTTTGTCGCGCTCCAGAGCACGGCCGAGTGATTTTTGGATACGTCCCAGGGCCGCCTCGGCTGCCTCGGCGTTGATCTCATGGACGATGACGTCCGATCCGGTCCGGGCACACACTTCGGCGATTCCCGATCCCATGAGACCGCCACCGATTACTCCGATTCGTTCCATGTGTGAAATTTACCGGTCAGGTTCTTGCAATAGCGCGGTCACCGGCGCGGAGCCAGCAGGCGGCGAGGTGGTCCTTGGTGTCAGAGCCACTCATTAGATGTGGTGCCTCCACGTCGCATAGTCCTTCGCGGGCGATCGGGCATCGGGGGTGGAAGTGACAACCGGGTGGTGGATTCAATGGTGAAGGAATTTCGCCCTGGAGGATCATCCGATTGCGGGGACGATCGGGGTCGGGGATTGGTATCGCCGAAAGAAGTGCCTCGGTGTAGGGGTGCAGCGGGTTGGCGTAAAGCGAGTTCCTGTCGGTGATTTCGACAATTCTTCCTAGATACATTACGGCCACGCGGTTGGATATGTGCTCTACGACGCCGAGATTGTGGGCGACGAACAACAGGGTGAGATCTAGTTCGGACTGAAGCTCTTTGAGAAGATTGAGGACCTGGGCTTGCACCGAAACGTCGAGCGCCGATACCGGCTCGTCGGCCACTACGAAGTCTGGCTCCAGGATCAGAGCCCGGGCGATGCCGATTCGCTGCCGTTGCCCACCGGAGAATTCGTGGGGATAGCGGCCAAGATGGTCGCCTTTGAGGCCGACCATCTCCAGCATTCCTGTCACTCGCTCATGCCGCTCGTCCTTGTCGCTCACGCCGTGGAGACGCAATCCCTCGGCGATGGACTCACCAACCTGTGCCCGCGGATCAAGTGATGTATACGGATCCTGAAAGATGATCTGGACTCGCTTCCGGAATGGTTTTAGATCCTTGCCAGCAACGTGTGTCATGTCCTGGCCGTCAAAGTTGAGTGTGCCGCTGGTCGGTTCGAGTAGGCGTACCAGCATTCGACCCAGGGTGGTCTTACCGCAACCCGACTCCCCGACCAGCCCGATGGTCTCCCCACGGCGAATGTCGAGGTCGACCCCGGCAACCGCATTGACCCGACCGACTTCGCGCTGGAGGAGCCCGCCCCTTACTGGAAACTGCTTGACCAGGTCTCGAATTTCAACGAGATTTTCACTCATCAGGGTGTTCTTCGTGGAGCCAGCAACGCACCTTGTGGCCTGGCTTCACTTCCTTCAATTCCGGTTTCACACGGGTGCATATCTCGAGGCCGTATTCGATTCGGGCGGGACAACGACTGGCGAACCGACATCCCGGCGGAAGATCGATCAGTGATGGCACGACACCGGGAATGGTGTCCAGATCGGTCTTGAGTGACCCGAGCACGGGGATGGAGCCGATCAACCCTCTGGTGTAAGGATGGAGCGGCTCCTTGAAAATCGATCGGACCGAGGCTTCCTCGACGAATTCCCCGGCATACATGACCGCGACCCGGTCTGCCATCTCGGCAACCACTCCCAGGTCGTGCGTTATCAGAACGACAGCCGTATTGAGGTCTCGTTGCAAGTCACGCATAAGGTCGAGAATTTGCGCCTGGATGGTTACATCGAGTGCGGTTGTGGGCTCGTCGGCGATCAGCAACTCGGGCTCACACGCCAATGCCATAGCAATCATGATTCGTTGGGCCATTCCCCCGGAGAGCTCGTGGGGGTAGGCGTCCGCCCGCGTTTTGGGATCCGGTATCCCAACCTTCTTCAGCATCTCGATGACCTTCTCGTCTGCGACATCGTCGGACCAATCCCGATGGAGGTCGAAGACTTCCTTGATCTGGGCGCCCGCCCGGTATACCGGATTGAGAGCCGATCCGGGTTGCTGAAATATCATCGAGATCGCCTCGCCGCGGAGCTTTCTCACCGCTTCCTTCTTCATCGATGCGAGGTCAACCCCATCGAACAAGATCTGTCCGGCGACGATCTCTCCCGGGGAATTGACCAAGCCCATGATGGAGAGTGAGGTGACCGATTTGCCGCAACCAGATTCGCCGACGATCCCGAGCACTTCGCCACGGTTGACTGTGAAATCGATCTCATCGACAGCTTTTACCAAACCATCACGGGTGTCGAAATGGGTCTTCAAGCCGCGAACCTCGAGCAGCACTTCGCCGGCAGGAACCGGGCGGGGAACGTCGGTTTCGATAGGTTCAGGTAGTGCGGCGTTCATTTGTTTGAGTTCATTTGTTCAGCGTTGGGTCGAGGGCGTCGCGCAGGCCATCGCCCATGAGATTGAAGCCGAGGACCGTGATCATGATGGCCAGGCCTGGAAAGAAAACCAGATGGGGAGAGGTAAAGACGTTGTTGCGTTCGCTGGCAAGCATTGCCCCCCATTCGGCGGTTGGCGGTTGGGCACCGAGGCCAAGGAATGACAAGCCGGCCGCTTCGAGTATGGCTGTGGCGACTCCGAGTGTCGCCAGGACCACTATTGGAGTCATCGCGTTCGGAAGGACACGCCGTATCAGGATCCGACGGGGTGACGCACCGAGTGCTTGTGATGCGGCGACATAGTCACTCTCCTTGATGGCGAGCACCTGGGCACGCATAACTCTGGCATATCCAGGCATGGTGACCACAGCGATGGCCAAAAGTGCGTTCTGGAGGCCCGGACCGAGTACGGAGACGACCGCGATGGCGAGGAGTAGCGAAGGAAATCCAAGGATCACGTCCATAAATCGCATCAGTGTGTTGTCAAACCATCCCCCCTTGTAGCCAGCGACGGCGCCGATGAACACCCCGACTACCAGGGCGAGGGTGACGGTGAAAAATCCAAGAGTGAGGCTCACCCGGGAACCGAAAATGATTCGGGAGAATTCGTCTCGAACGTTGCCATCTGTGCCCAGGATGTGTTGGGGGCTGTTCTCGTCACATCCGAGGGCGTGGATACAAGGGGGTTCACGCGGCCCGACATCTTCCTTGCCGATAAGGACCTCGTTGGGAGGATACGGGGCGAGGATCGGAGCAAAAACCGCTACCGATATCAGGAACACAACGATTCCCAGCCCGATCATTCCGCTTTTGCGCCCCCGGAAGCGTCGGAGGGCGAGACGCCACTGAGTCAGTGGCTTTTCGAGGAGGCGACCACTGTTCAATGATTGCTGTTCGAGAAGCTCGACTGCCCGCGCGTGTGACATCACAACACGCTTGGAAAGGTCGCCTCCAGAGTCTCCGATTCCACCGGTCATTCGAGCCTGATCCTCGGGTCGAGCCAGGCGTACGACAGATCGACGAGCAGGTTCACCATGACGTAGCCTGCAGCGATTATCACGGTGAAACCCTGCACGATGGCGTAGTCGCGTCCGGTGATTGCATCAAATAGCGACCGTCCCACTCCGGCGAGGTTGAACACTGTCTCGGTGAGCACGGCACCGCCAAGGAGCGCGCCCAACTGAAGTCCGATAATCGTGACGACGGGGAGGAGGGCATTTCTCAAGGCATGGGCTCTCACCACCGAACCCTCCTTGGCACCCTTGGCCCGGGCAGTCCGGATGTAGTCCCTGCCCATCACCTCGAGGAGCGACGACCGGGTGATTCGGGCGATTACTGCCAATGGAATTGTCGCCAGGGCGATCGCAGGGAGGATCATGTGGCGGGTCGCGTCCCAGAAGACAACCCAATCTCCTGTGATGAAAGAGTTGCCAATAACGAAGTTGCCCAAGAATTCGTTGGCGGTCGCCCAGAAAGTGCCCTCAGTGAGTTGCCATCCCCAAACTTCGTAATAGGGCGTGTTGGATAGACCGGCGGTCAAACGCCCACTAGGAGGCAATTGCAAAAAAGTGCCCTTGAGGACAATGGCAAAAAGGTACGAGAGCATCAAGCCGAGCCAGAAGACCGGCATCGAGACTCCGATATTGGCCACGGCCATGGTTCCGCCGTCGACGAACGAGTTGTGGCGGCGCGCAGCGACGATCCCCATCGGCACCCCGACTGCGACGGCAATGAAGAGCGAAGCCATCGCCAACTCGATGGTGAGGGGGAGGCGTTCGATGAGAATCTGGTTGACCGGTCGGGAGAAACGGACCGATTCACCGAGATTGAACGTAATGATGTTCTTCATGTAGATGCCGAGTTGAACGATGATCGGCTCGTTGAGACCGTTGGCCTCGTTGAATCTCTCGCAAGATTCGACGCTGGCCCGTTCCCCGAGAATGGCGCTACATGGGTCGCCGGGTATGGCCCGGATCAGAAAAAAGACCACCACGACGATTCCGATCAGTACCGGTATGGCAAGGAGAATTCGTCGGGTGATGTATGAGAGCATTCAGGATTTCTGAGGGTAGACATGAGGGGAGATGCAATGCATCTCCCCTCACATCAATTAGTTGCTAGCCGGGCTAGCCCTCCTCTGGAGTCGGCTCCGGAGGATTGATCAGGCTGTTCCACAGATAGCCGTAGTACTCGAACACACCGGTATTACCCACATGGAGCGGGCTGGCCGCGTCGAGTCCCGCAGTGAACGAGGCAACGACGTCGTTGGCGTCGAATGTAGTTCCATCGTGGAATAGGACACCTTGCCGAAGCGAGCACGTCCACACACTGAGGTCGTCATTTGGCGCACACTCGGTCGCAAGCTGCGGCTGGACGATGCCTTCCGCGTCGTACGAGTAGAGGGCTTCCACAACCGGGGCACAGGCACGAAGCGACTCACCGTCGGTCTCGTCGGCGCAGTACAACGAGATGGGCTCGTTGCCCTGGACGAAGACGAGAGTGTCGGTCCCGTTGTCCCAGACGTTGAAGGCGGTCTCACCCCATGGTGGGGCGTAGGCGCCTTGAACATCGGATCCGGCCACGTAGAAGGCTCCGCCATGGGCGATCGGAACCATGGGTACCAATTCCTTGATGGCGTTGTTTGCTTCCTCATAGAGAGGAGCTGCTTCTTCGGCGCTTGCCAACTGCGATGCAGTCAACAGCGGTTCGTAGATCTCCGGATGGGCGTCTCCGAACTGCGTATTGCTCTCGGAGAAGTGGAAGTCCAGGAAGTTGGTTATGTGCGGGTAGTCACCCGTCCATCCCAACAAGTGGATCCCGTCGAGCTCACCAGCTGACGATGCAGCAATGAACGCACCGGACTCCTGTACCTCGATAGTCGCCGTAATGCCCAGGTTCTCAGCGAGCTGAGCCTGAATGTCGGCAGCGACATCGCCGGGCGTTGGCAGGTAGCCACGGGTCACATCGCGGTAGTAGATCGTTGTCTCGAAGCCGTCCGGGAAGCCTGCTGCGGTGAGCATGTCCTTGGCGGCTACAGGGTCGAAGTCGTACCACGAGTCACCCTCACAACCATTCTCAACCGAGCATGGCGTGAAGTGCGACGCAGTTTCCGACCCATCGGGGTAGAACGTGTCGACAATCCGCTGCCGGTCGATGCCCATGGCGATTGCCTGGCGAACCTGCACGTTATCGAACGGTTCAAACGTGTTGGTGAAACCCATGTAAAACACGTTGGGCTCAGGCTTGTCGAGAAGAGTCAGGTTGGGATCAGCTTCGATCCCAGCGAGGTCTTCAGTGCCAGGGAAGGTCATACCATCCGCGGTGCCCGCCTGCATTTCAACGAGGCGTCCTGCCGACTCAGTTGCCCACTTGAGGACAAATGTCTGCGCAGCCGCCGGGGTTCCGTAGTAGTCCTCGAATCGTTCGTAGTTGACCGAGTCACCCTGAACCCACTCTGTGAGCACATAGGGGCCGGTGCCGATCGGGTTGTTGAGCGGAGCACCACCGGTTGCTTCGAGGTGCTCTTCCGGCTGGATACCGAAGACTCCGAAAGCAATCTGGGCGAGGAACGCTGGATGCGGTCCACAAAGTGCAAACTCAACGGTGAATTCGTCTACCGCTGTGATCGTGTTGACCCGCCCGGCGTAAGTTGCGGGGTTTCCCTCGGCGTCGTTATAGCCAAGCTCACCTCCACAGCCCACCTGCGAGTCAAGGACGAGACCTTCAAAATCCGGGCTCGGGGCGGCCGTTGTGGTCGTCTCTCCTCCGGTCGTGGTGTCGGTCCCGCCTGCGGTGGTACTCGTCTCTCCGCCTTCACTGCCACCGCAAGCTGCGATAACCAGGGCAAGTACGGAAACGAGAGCAAACCATCGCATTCGTTTCATATCTCTTCCTCCATAATTTGGAAAACACCACCGGCGTGCCGGCGATGAATCGCCAACGGTACCCGTTTGCAAGTGGTTTCGCCGAAGTTGCGACAGTTCGTCGCGATTTGGAACCTCGCCCGCTTCACTACCCTGCAGCGTTCATGGCATATGACCACAAGAACATCGAGGCCAAGTGGCAGAAAACCTGGGCCGATGACAAGACGTTCGAGGCGTCTGAAGACGAGTCGCGCCCCAAGTTCTACAACGTTGCGATGTACCCGTACCCTTCAGGCGATCTCCACGTCGGCCACCTGCGCAACTACACCTATATCGACCTGGTGACCCGCTACAAGCTGATGCAGGGATACAACGTGTTGAGCCCGATGGGTTGGGATAGCTTCGGACTACCCGCCGAGAATCGGGCAATCGAAACCGGGGTCCACCCCAGCGAATCAGTTAGCTCGCAGATCGATGCAATGAAAGTCCATTTCCGCCAGCTGGGCGCTGGTTTTGACTGGCGACGTGAACTCGCCAGCCATTGGCCGACCTACTACCGCTGGGATCAATGGCTGTTCCTCGAATTGTTCGAGAGGGGGTTGGCCTACAAGAAGGAGGCCCCGGTCAATTGGTGCCCTCAGGACCAGACGGTCCTCGCCAACGAACAGGTTGTCGACGGTGCCTGTGAGCGGTGCGGTTCATTCGTCGAGAGGAAAAACCTGGCGCAGTGGTTTTTCAAGATCACCGATTTTGCTGATCGGTTACTCGATGATCTCGATCAACTCGATGAGTGGCCGGAGCGGGTGCGGACGATGCA
>JBGTGL010000208.1:0-10902 GCA_041746755.1 Acidimicrobiia bacterium
CCTCGGCGAAGGAGAAGGCGAAGCAACCACACTCGCTGTTCGTACTGCTCCGAGGAATCCATCTGAGGTACGCAGCGGTATACAGCACGACCAAACAGGCAAGCGCGACGGCACCTAGGGCTGGAAACACGGGTAGAAATACCGCAACCATAAGGTCGGCAAGGATGGATCCACCTGCGAGCCAGATGGCGTTCTGCCTCCTCCAGGAGCCACCCACAAAAAGGGGGTGCCAGCGGGCAGCTCCTCTCAGCAGATCTACTTTCGCGAACGCACTCATAAGCAGTAGAAGGACCATTGCCATCACAAGCCCACTAGTGATCTGATGCGCCGACAAGCTAGGTTCCCAAATGCGCACCTGGGCAGCCAGCGGACCATCCCAACCGCGAACGAAGTTCCATGCGTTTTCGCCTTATCGATGTCAAATGCAAGATGTGCATCCCCGCTAAGAGCTGACAATAGCGCACGCGCTAGTGATTGCGCCAAGCTGTGACATGAACCCGATCGTGGACGGCGATCCGGGTGAGCCTTCTGAATGCTCCATCCATGCAAAGTCCTTTGTTCGCGTCGCTGGGATCGCGTTCATGCAGTCACTTTCGTAGGGGACCGATCCGCTCGAAAATCGACCCGGCTTGGCGCCCCGCTCGACACTCAGGTGGAGCAAGGTGCCTATTCGTCCACAGGCGCGTATCTGTTCTCGATTAGCCACTCAAAAACTTCATGGCGGAGGAAGCTAAACTTGCGGCCCCCGGGTTTGCGGTGCGCTGGTATAAGCCCCTCTCGTACCCATGCTCGGATGATCTGTTCATTAGTGTGGAGCAGGTCGGCCAACATCTTCGTGTCCATTACCGCGGGCACTTCCGGATACCAGCGGTCGTAGTCGATCGACCCGCGTGTCACTCCGCGTCCTCGGTCTCGTCTGAACCCTCATCCTCCGCCTCGCTCACAGGCCTCATGGCGGCGATCACCTCGTCGCGGAAGAAGCGGAATTGCTGACCCCAGCGCATGGCGTCGAGTTCCCTACGATGGACTTTGTCCCGAACGTCTCCGATGGTGCAGTGCATCATCTCGGCGACGTGGGCAGTGGTCAGGATGGGTGGATACAAGCTGCGCAGCTCGTCGAGCGGGTCTGAATTGCTCATCTTTTCTCGATGTTACTCAATGTTGCGACAGTTTGTAACGCTTCTAAGTGCGAAAACAGCATCTTGTCCGTATTTTGTCCGTGAGAGAGCAGGAAACGTCAGGAAGCAACGAAAGTCGATGAGAAGTGAACTCCCAGGTCAAAGGCCGTTTTCCGGGTTATCGTCCTGGTCGACAGAGTCGTCTTGGAGGGCTTTTAACCCGAAGGTTCGGGGTTCGATTCCCCGGGGACCCACTTAACGCTTAAACCGTCAGGTTTCATCGGGTGCAAGTAGCAGTGCGACCAATTGGTCGAGTTCGAGTTCGGTCAACTCGAGGGTCGGCATGTCGAAGCTATATCCAGGGACTCGAAATGCCTGGGGTTCTCTCACCGACTGCCTGATGTATTCCTCAGCGGTCAGTGACTCAACGCGATCGGCGGCCACTATGTCCAGGTCGGTGAGGTCCGGGCCAACCCGGGAATTGCCCGGTTGCCCTTCGAAGGCATGGCACCCATTGCATCCGTTGGCTACAAATGTCGACACGCCGGTTGGAGCATCTGTCGACTCGACAGGCTCGGCCACCAATACAGCAACTGACGCTACGGCCAAGGCGGCGGTCGTTAGCGATCCCCAGACAAGGCGCGAATTCAACTCGTCTGCGGCAACGTCTCCGACGACGATGAGCGGGCCCGCATCAGCTCCCGGATGGCGAACAGCACCGCCAAAACCGCACCGATTGGCAGTAGGACACGCAGCGCGACGGCGCCTGTGGATGTCGTTGCGACCATTTCGCCAACATGCAGAACACCGAGTTCATGGGGCGCGAATTGTCCTTGCGTTACCTTCCACTGCCAGTCGCCGCCTCGCGGAAGAATCACGTTGACGGTGTACTCGCCCGTCTGACCGGTCGCGATCGCTTTGAAAGTCACACTCTCGTCCGTTTCGTCATCGACGAACACCACAGTCGAGCTGCCAACGTCGACCGGGGTGGCCCCGTGCTGGAGAATGGTGTAGGTCAGGTCGTAGGTTTCACCCGCCACGAACTCGTCGGGTAGGGAATCGAACGTGGTGATAGCCATGTTTCCCCCGAGGGCGACCGGCATCGACAACGCGGTGAAGATCAACGCAGTAATAGCAGGGACGATCCTTTTCATTCTTTCCTCAATTCTCTAGTTACGAGACCAATACACCACGGCACGCCACTAGGTTCCCGATAAATATGGAACCCCCCACCGGCGTGCGGTGTAATGGGGTAAAGACTTCGGTGGAGGGCCGTCCGCTGGACGAAAGACAACTTGTCGTCAAGGCCAGGTCGGGTGACCTGGAGTCATTCGAGGAACTAGTGCGCATACATCAAGGCACCGCCCTTCGGCTCGCTTATCTCCTGGTTCGCGACCATGCCGAGGCGGAGGATGTAACCCAGGAGGCGTTCACCCGTGCGTATCGCGCAATGCGGCGCTTTCGAGAAGATGCATCATTCCGTCCCTGGATTCTCACAATCGTTCGCAACGAGGCCTCCAATCGCAGGAGAAGCCGAGGACGACGTCTCGGTCTGGCAATGCGTATCGCTGCGGATCCCGCTTCCGAGGTGTCCGACCCATCCCCGGAACGCGTCGTCCTGAAAATGGAGGAGGCGAGGATCGCCCTCGATGCGGTGGAAGAACTCCCTGAGAAATATCGGCTGGTCGTAGTGTGCCGTTTCCTCCTTGGATTGAGTGAGGACGAGACAGCGCTCACCCTCAAAATTGCGCGGGGCACCGTCAAGTCGCGAACTTCGAGGGCTCTTCAACAACTGCGAAGAACTATGGAGAACCCCCATGGTTGACATCGAGAGAACCCTGGCCGCCCTCACCGACGTCATCGACTGGCCGGAGGCGGATATGAGCATTGCGATTCGAGAGCGGATCGCCGGGACGACCCGAGGACGCAATCAGCTTCCCCGATGGGTTCTGGCGATGGGTGCGTTACTGATACTCGTCGGTCTCCTCATCGCCACTCCTGTGGGAAGGCGGGCGGTCGCCACAGTCCTCGAGGTCGCCGGTATCAGTGTTAGCTGGGGTGAGCCATTGGGGCCGGCGGGCCCGGAGTTCGGGCTGGGAGACGTAGTGACCCTTGGGGAAGCCGCCGACGCGGTGGCCTTCGACTTTCTCGAGCCCGCAGATCCACCGGACACCATATATCTGGGTGTAATTCCTTCGGGTGGCTCCGTCCACATGGTGTGGCGGGCTGGTGGATCTCTACCGGCGACTGAAGGGACCGATGTGGGCACGGTTTACACCCAGTTCTCGGTCACGGAGTCCGAACTATTTGTCAAGCGAGTCGACGGCGCCACCGGGGTCGAGCGTGTCGAGGTGCGAGGTAATGCCGGCTTCTGGATCGAGGGCTCACCGCACTACATCGTCTATCGAGACGCGACGGGGGAGATGCGAGAGGAGTTTGCCCGAATGGCCGGGAACGTCTTGGCCTGGGAAGAGGCCGGCGTCACCCATAGAATCGAAACCACAGGAAATCTCGGGGCCACCCTCCAACTCGCCGAGTCGTTGCAACCATTCGATCCGTGAAGCCGGGCAAGTCTTTCTCGAACCGGCGGAATAGAGTTAAACGGGAGGCTCGGCCCGCCGAATCGTTCAGAGTTCTGCCTTGGCAGAGTCGACGCTTTTACCGGTGATGTCCGCTATCAGGATCGGACCGATGTGGGATTCCCTCATCACGTTCCAAGTCAATCCGGCATCATCGGCCGTGTTTCCCCAACCCGGCGATACCGTCAATCATTCCTTGGCGTAGCGGGAAACGCCAACGGCAAATTGTCTGGCGAACAGATCTAGAACCTCGCCTGGCTCGGCGTGGCGACCTAGATCTTTCTTGGAGTAAATCAATTGATCGTCAACCGTGACGTCAAATACTCCCTTACCCCCACCGACGATGGTCAGGGATTCGATTACGTGCTGGTAGTTATTGAGCAAGTCCTTTGCCGCGCTCACGGCGCGGTCGGAATAGTCTCAAGCGACGCAGTATTCGATTTCGATTTTGTGCAATTGGATCTCCGATAGGTCGAGCACACCTTAGAGCTCATTGGCCTCAACACTTCGACTCCCGGGTTGGGGCGGGGCTTAGCGAAGTTCGTAAAAGCCTGCCGTCCCGCAAGCGTCGAGCATCGTCCGGATGTCATCGTAGGAACTATCGTCAACGGCTACGAAACGATCGATGAGCCCGTCGGCAAGGATCTGCTTCATCTCAGAGTGTCGATGGAGGTTGAGCAGAACCTCCTGGACCTTTCCCCTCAGTATGGGATCGAATCTCTTGGTCACCGTGACCGGCTGGATGGTCGAGGGTCCCAGAGAGCCGACAACGCGAAGACTCTGCCGAAGCTCGGGGTGATTTCTCAACTCAATAGCCAGTACCTGCGAATCGATGGCCGAGCCGTCCACCACCCCGTCGGCGACCATGCGGATCGACCTCTCATGAAACCCCGTTTCGACGACCTTCCCGAAGAAACCAGCGGTTTCCCCCATCTCAACGAGATGAAATCGCGTGATTCCGTATCCGGAATGAGATAGCGGCTCGTTGTACGCCCAAGACCTCCCTCTCAATTGTTCGAAAGAGGCGATCCCACTGTCCCGGTGGACGATGACATCGGAGAAATAGATCGGCCGACCGGCGTATCGCGGTCCCGTGAGAACCGGGGCCGCCACCGGGACCGACGGCGAGATCCCGCCACGCTGGAACGTCAGATAAGCCAGGCTGCAGACGAAGCAAATGTCGTTGATGTCGTTGACGCAATTCTCGTAATCCGTTTCGACGAATAGTTCGGCTTTGAGTCCCAACTCAGAGCCCACCACGGCGGCGATCGCCTCGTACATAGTTTTCAAACTTGGCGCCAGGAACGTCCCGACTCGCAGTTCTGCCCTAGCGCTCAAGACCATGGGTCCGATCACTCCTTTGGCTTGATCCAAGTTCCGATCGTCGCGGGTTGCACCAGGTCTGCCACATTATCCATCCAAACGGCGAGCGGGCAATGCCGGTAATGGTCTTAGTTGATTCGATAGTTCGCCTTTGCCCTGGGCGCATTGGCGCCAGAATGTGGGGAGTTCAAGGACGCGATCGCTACGACGCAGCCAGCATCACTCAGCTCCGTCACCACCACGGCCCAAGGAAGAGTGCGTTTCGGCAACGCGGCGCTCAATGGGACGGTTCAATCGGCCGATAAAGACAGGTGTCCACAACCTATCTGTCCACCGACCTCGCTTCTGCCCTTACCCAAGTGGCGGAGGACGTCGGCATGAGTTCTGGCACTGAGGCGGCCAATGTGGCCGTGTGGCAGCTGAGGCGCCGCGCCGGCGACACCATCTTCCCGTCGGTGTACCGCCTAGAGGCCGGACGGCTCTGGCTCGTAGCGCAGGCTGGCTACACCGGCGTCTATGACGGCATCGGCCTCGATCGAGGTGTTATGGCGCGAGCTGTTCGCACCGGAGAGACACAGTTTGTCGACAACTCGGCAGAAGTGCCTGACTTCCTCTACGCCCAGCCGGGATTCGTCTCCGAGGTCACCTGCGCTAGAAAGGACATCGTCTTCAACTTGGAGACAACAACTCGGATCGATCCTTCTGTGTTGCCGCGGTTCGAGATTTTCGCGTCATTCCTCGCCGACCGCGTGATGTCGGACGAGTCGATGTCCCGCGCTGGCTCGGTGGCACGTGCGCTGGCTCCAATGATCGCACTCGACGACGAGGCGATGGTTGCCGAGTATGCGGCGAGGATCGTCGGCACCCGTCTTGGCCTCGATCTCTGCCAGGCGGTGATCTTTGGGAGAAGTAGTCCGATAGTCACCACATGGCGCCAGCCACGCGCCGGCATCCCGTTCCTCGATGGCGACCAATTGAGGGAGGCGGTTCGAGACAAACAAGACTTCGCCGCTTGGTTCGGGCCTGCTCACGAGTTGGGTGCACCCTGGTCGGGCCACTCCGAGGCGGCCGTCGTGGTGCCGATCCATCGTCGAGGAGAATTGGTCGGCGGTTTGGTGGGAGCGGGAGGAGAAGTCCCTAAAGATGAGACAATCCCGGAGACCCTCATGGCGGTGGCAACCCAGACCGCCAGCTGCCTCGAGCGGGCTGCTCTTGAGCAAAGGCTGCGCCGCTCGATTACGGAGCGCAGTCGCTTCATGGCGATTGTGAGTCACGAGCTCAGAACGCCCCTGACTGCGATCGCCGGGTTTACAGATGTGATGCTGGCCGATAGCCGGCTCAGTTCGGTCGAGCGAGGCGAGTTTTTGTCTGAAATCCGAGATGGGTCAGAGCACATGCTTGGGCTGGTGAATGACATCCTCGAGGTTGCCCGCGCCGAGGCCGGTCAACTCGAAGTGAAAACCGACGAGGTGGTTGACCTTGGCGAGGTTGCCACCGAGGCGGTGCGCCAGGTCTCCACCGGTGCCACCGAGACGGGAACTCGCATCAACATGGATCTACCCGGCGGGACCCTAGTTCTCGGGGAGCGGCTTCGGGTCCGTCAGGTTTTCGTCAACCTTCTTACCAACGCGGTCAAGTTCACACCCGGGGGACAGATAAAAATCTCTGCGCACAACGGGGGACGGACAGTCACGATGAGCGTGGAAGACGATGGGATCGGCGTTGTAGCCGAGATGATGGACACCTTGTTCGAGCCGTTTACGGGCCACTCGCTAACGGTTCCCGGTTCAGGTCACGGCTTGGGCCTGGTTATCAGCAGGCAACTTGCCCGGGCGATGGGCGGCGACCTTCGTCTGACGAGCGATGGTGTCGGCCAGGGCACCTGCGCCACACTGATTCTCCCAAAGGCTTCCCTTTCCCAGATTTAGACCGTCAGTCCTTTCGGGCCGGGCGTCCTAGGCAATAGATTCCGACAGCGGCGCCGCGACAACGCGACCCATTGCCCACCAACCCACCGCCAACGGAGCCACAGCGGCGAGAACTCCCACGCGCGGGGAGACCAGATCGGCTACGGCCCCGTCGATCAGGGCGGCGATTGGTCGCGACCCGAGAAACGCCATGCTCCACAACGCCATGACCCGACCTCGCATGTTCTCGTCGAGACGATGCTGGAGATTGCTATTGGTTGTTGTAACTCCGAGAAGAAATCCGACGCCTGCCAGAAACAATGCTGCCAGAACGAAGGCAGCATTGGGGGCGAGGGCGAAACCAATCAAACCGAGGGCCAACAACACAATCCCCAGCTTGGTGGTTGCCTCCAGGCTGAGACGGGACCGCACCCAGCCCACCCCCGCGGACATCACGGCCGCGCCGGCACCGAAGGCGGCGACCTGAAGTCCGACGAAAGATTCGTCATAGCCGAACATATCGGCGTAGGCCGGTGACAGAGTATTTACCGGGTCGGCAGACCAACCGATGGTCAAGGTCACCAGGACCAGCCACAACATTGATTTTCGTTTTCGGACATAGGCGAAACCGGCGCGCACCGAGCGATCCCCGTCGGAACGCTCGATTTGGCGGGGCCGAATCACCGCTAACACGACAATGAGTGGGAGGAAGGTGATGGCGTTGATGCCAAAGGCCCAGGCCGCGCCAGCCGCAGCCACTATCAGTCCAGCCACCGCCGGCCCAATTGCCCGGGCTAGAGTGAAGCTGGCCGAGTTCAGGGCAATGGCGCCCTCCAGGTCTGGCTCCTCGACGAGCGCAGGAACCAGGGCATTCATCGACGAGATCCCGATCGCATAGCCAACGCCGATGATTCCGCTGGCGGCGAGAAGCGGCCATATCCCCGGCAGCCCCTCGACCCCCTCGAGACCGACCCAAATCGCCAGGCCGACAGCACCCGCCGCCGATATGCATTGCGCCACCAGCAGTAGGCGCCTCCGGTCAAACCGGTCGGCCAGCGACCCTGACCAGGGGGATAGAATGAGCGTGCCCAAGAACTGGAGGACACTCACCAACCCCACCAAAGTGTTCGACCCCGTTAGCTGGAAGACGACGATGCCCGCCGCGAGGTTTTGGAACCAGTTACCCAGATTCGAGGTGAAATTCGCCGCCAGATAGGGACCAAAACGACGATCTCCGAGCAGTCTCAGTGAATTGTTGGACCCAGCCACTATCTGAAGAGTCCGGCTGAACTCGTACGGTCAGTTGGACTAGGCAGCAACCCAGGCCTTCGCATCGTCGAGTTCGGCCAGCGAAAAGACGTTCACCTCGCCCGGCATCAGAAAACCAAAGGCTTTGATGGCTGTCCTGTAGGCACCATGGTCGGTCACGAAAGCAATTCGTTCAAAGTCGCTCCAGTGATGCAATCCCATTTTGGCATCGTCAACGGCTGCCTCAGCTTCGTAGCCGTCAAAGTCGGCGCCGAATACAAGCAAAAAGCGTGCCTTCTTATCTCCATTGGTTGCCGCCTCCACCGCTGGCAAGAGGGTCGACTCGTAGTCATTAGCTGAGACTTTTCCGTTCGCTTCGAATGCAATGACGTTTGCGGGCAAACCTTCAATGGGGTTGATCACCTGAGCTCCTTAACGCGAGGGGGATTCTGATGCTACCCATCGATGCCTTCGAAGTTCCATGGCGATCAAATCGACCACCTTTCGCTAGAATCCCCGGAGTATCTGACCTATCTGGGGAACTCATGAAAAAGCTCGTTGAAGTCCGCGTTTTCGCTGTATTGCTGCTTTCACTCGTTGTCGCCTCATGTGGCGGCGCGGCAGGGGAGGACACATCCACCACGCCGTCCACTGATGTCACCGTCACCACCACAGCAGAAGCGCCGGATGACGCCGGCAATGAGGGCGGAGTGCCCGATAGCTTCTCGTCAACGTGCCTCGAGGCCACGCAAGGTATGGCCGCAGCAATGAGTGCATATTCGACAGGCTTGGCGCAGGCGTTTGGTGGAAGCTTGGACGAGGAATCATTGCAGCTCACCGCAGATCAAATCGAGGCCATGGCCGAAGCCGCTCCGGATGAAATCAAAGACGACTTGGGTGTACTCGCGGCAGCGCTCAGCGCTTTTTACACAGCTCTCGCCGAGACGGGTTACCAGGCCGGATCGACGCCCGACGCCGACCAACTGGCGAAACTGTCGGCCTTGTCCGAATCGATCGACAACGAGGCTTTTGAAGAAGCCAGCGACAACATCAACGCATGGTTCACGGAGAACTGTCAGGACTGACGACTCGATCCGTGGAGACGAAAACACTCGATATCAACACCGGGTCGAATCCGGTTGCGACCGATATCACGTCCGAGGCAGCTGCCTTCTGCGCTGATTTCTTCGACGGCTTGTTATCTGTGTTCGTGCCCCATGCAACTGCAGGTATCGCTATTTTCGAGACCGGCGCCGGAAGCGAGGAAGACCTCCTCAAATCGATTGAGGATCTGCTGCCGGCAGAGCAGGGCAGGTGGCGTCACGACCACGGTTCACCGGGCCATGGCCGCGACCATGTCCTCCCGGCATTCATCGGCCCTTCCGTCACCATTCCCGTATTGGGCGGACGACTCCAGTTGGGAACCTGGCAATCGATCGTGCTTGTAGACACCAACATCGACAATCCAAAGCGGACTGTGCAACTGTCGTTTCTCGCTGGCTAAGCCCCTATCGTCGTCGGATGCCCAACGCCACCAAATTGCGAGAACTCAGCGCGGCCTATGGATTCTGGTGCACCACCGGCGATCCGGCCATTGTCGACGCTGCGGCCTCAGTCGGCCCTGATTTCATCTGTATAGACACCCAACACGGTGTAGATCTGGGGCGAGTTGATGCTTCCCTATTCACCTTGATGGCGAGCTATGGCGTCGCCGGCTTGGTTCGGGTGGAGTCCATCGACCTTGGTCGGATCGGGCGGGCTCTTGATCTCGGCGCCGCCGGGATCATCGTGCCCCTCGTCGAGTCGGCTGGAGACGCCGAGGCAGCAGTGCACGCAACCAGGCACGCCCCTAGAGGCGGGAGGTCTTATGGAATGCAGACCCGACGCACTGGACCCTTTGATGAGGAGCCTTTTGTGATGATCCAGGTAGAGACGGCCGCAGCGGTGACGGATATCAATGCCATCGCTGCGGTCGACGGTGTCGATGGGCTCTATATCGGCCCTGCCGATCTCGGGTTGGGGCTCGGCGGCGTGCCGGCACCAGATGTCAATGAAGTTTTCGATGCGACACTTCAGAACGCCGGAGTTCTCGGAGATGCCTTCAGAGCAGTGGTGTCTGCTGCCTCGGCGAACGGGATAGCCGCCGGCCTCCATTGTGGAGATGGGGCATCGGCTGCTCGAGCATTGGTAGAGGGGTTCACATTCGCGGCGGTGGCCGCCGACCTCGGGCTCGTCACCACCGGGTTAAATGAGCAGCTTGGGATTGCTCGAAAAGCCGCAAAATAGCTCTGGAAAGTTTCTTTCGATTTTCGCGATCAAGGGGATTGATTCTGTCCCGGGGGTCGGATACGATTCGAACAAATGTTCGAAACGGATTTTGATACACCGTTCGGGGACCCCGATTTCGTCCCCACCCAACCGGCGCCTGCGGTTGGAGGCATTGCGCGGGGTGCGACCCGGGTTGGTGTCCCGTCGGATTTGGATTCTTGGGATCCGGGCCTGCCGTTGGCCGCGTTTCTGGCGACGGTTGACCGGACCTGTTTGTCGGGCCGTGACCGGGTCACGGTGGTCCGGGCCCGACAACGCCTGATCTCTCATCTCACTGCCGGTTTGTACGCCGATATTGCTTCGGTTTCCGAAGCGATGGTGTCTGAGTTCGGCGACGATTCTGAAATGGCTTTCGAGTCGGCGGCGATGGAACTGCGGGCGGCGCTCCGGTTGACCCGC
>JBGTGL010000209.1:0-3155 GCA_041746755.1 Acidimicrobiia bacterium
GCGGGTCAACCGGAGCGCCGCCCGCAGTTCCATCGCCGCCGACTCGAAAGCCATTTCAGAATCGTCGCCGAACTCAGACACCATCGCTTCGGAAACCGAAGCAATATCGGCGTACAAACCGGCAGTGAGATGAGAGATCAGCCGTTGCCGGGCCCGGACCACCGTGACCCGGTCACGGCCCGACAAACAGGTCCGGTCCACCGTCGCCAAAAACGCCGCCAACGCCAAACCCGGATCCCAAGAATCCAAATCCGCCGGGACACCCGACCGGGTCACACTCCGATGTGTGTCACCAGCCACAAGCACCGGTTCGGAGGGGACAAAATCGGGGTCCCCGAACGGTGTATCAAAATCCGTTTCGAACATTTGTTCGAAACGTATCCGACCCCCGGGACAGAATCAATCCCCCTGATCGCGAAAAACAGAAATATCTTTGGGCTACCCCTGAGGCGGATTCAGGCTTCCAAATTTTCTTGGAAATGCCTCACTAGGGGCCATGCGCCATCCGAAGTGTTCGAAATCACCGTCCATGTCATCCCAGTGGTTGGATCGTGGGAGCTGGTGAACGACACCCCGGCATCGGCACCGACGAGTCTGACAATTGGCCCACTTTCCGCCAGCCAGAAGCCGAGCCCATATCGTGCCTCTTCCTCAGGAGCCTCGCTATGCGGTTGCGTCATCTCGCCAACCCATTCATCGGGAACAATGCGACCGGCGAATAACGAATCCCAGAACCTGTTCATGTCAGCCAACGTCGTGTAGATCCCGCCATCACCATTTCCCCGGACAGGGAGGTGGAAAGTGTTGGTCCGCGACCCTGCGGTATCGAGGTAGCCGAGGGCCATACGGCCCGAAGGCTCATCTGATCTGAGGAAACCGGTGTCAGTCATTCCGGCAGGGTCTAGCACCCGCTCGGTGACCAGGTCGTGGTAGGGAGTACTACTGGCTCGTTCGGCGATCAAAGCCAGCACCATGAAGCCACCGTTGCAATATGAAAACCGCTCCCCTGCCTCGAACTTCGTCGGGAAGCCCTCGAGTTCAGCAACAAAAGCCTCGGTGGAATCCAATTGCTGCACCGGAGATCTCATCACATAGCTGTCGGCTGCCAGCTCCTCATTGTCCTCGTCGATGTAGTCGCCGATACCGGACCGATGGGCCAGGAGATGCTCGACTGTGACGTCATCGGCGATCAACGGGAGATCCTCGCCGAGTAAGGAGCGGGCCGTCGTGTCTAGTGAGAGGGCGCCATCGACGATCAAGTTCACTACGGCGAGCGCGGTAAATCCTTTTCCGCAACTGGCGGTGCCGAATTGGGTCTCGACAGTGTTTGGAACCTCAAACCCTCGATGGGCGTACCCGAAGGCTTCGGCGAAATGCTCGTCTCCCCGATCGACGGAAACCACTCCTGAGAAGTCGATTTCAAGCGCCACGCGACCGATCGATTCGGTGAATTCAGACATCCGCTCGATCGTATTGCCCGGCATGGCGAATTGCGCCGCAATTTCAACAAGACTCAGTTTGCTGGGAGTCATGGTCGCGCAGATCCGATTCAGACTTGATGGGCGTGGACCGGCAACGGTGGCTCTGGGTATCGTGTGATCGGTGGCCGCTGATCACTTCGCCTACATTTGGACCTATCGAGTTCTTCCTCAGAATGAGGACGAGTTTTGTCGCCTCTATGGCCACGATGGAGAATGGGTAAGGCTGTTTCGGCGAGCATCGGGATATCTGGACACGACCCTCTACAACGATCGAGATGATAGCGAGCGCTATTTCACCATCGACCGCTGGATGTCTGAAGAGGCCTACAGACGCTTCCGGATCGAATTCGCTGATGAGTTCGAACGACTTGATGGCTTAGGGGAGAAACTAACCCAGGAGGAGATCAAACTTGGCGAGTTCGGGTATCGCTATCTATCAGACTCTGGTTAACCGAAATATCGGGATCTGGCGATCGGTTTTCTCGAGATATTTCCCGTACGTGGGAGCCAGCTCAACCACGTGATTCCATACAGTCTCTCGTTCATCGCCCGTCAGCATCTGGACATCGACGGACATCTTGCCCTCACCTAAATCCATCGTCGTCTGCGCCGGGTTCTTGGCCAGGTTGTATGCCCATCCAGGATGGGTCGCCTGGCCACCGTTAGATGCGATGACGTAACCGGAATCGGTCCGATCGCCTTCGGGAAACCAGCCCAGAACGGCGTCTCGAGACTTCCCGGTCCTCGCCCCCGTCGTGGTCAACAAGACCTTGGTCCCCAATCGCAGCGTCAGCTTCTCTGCCCACTTCATCGATTTCATCATCCACTGCACTGGCCGGGGAAAGGTTGCACCGCGGGTTCCACGGGGAGGCAAGACAATCATGAGACGAGCTTACCCACCGAGCACCCCTTCGAAAATCGCCAGCCGTAGATAATGTCGGGCCGTGACATCACAGAGCCAATGGGATTCATCTTCGACCGTTCTTCACATGCTGCGCTGTGTCGGGACGGTAACGGCGGAAAGGTTGTCGGCAGTCTCGGGATTACCACAAGCCGAGGTAGCGAGATGTTTGCAGCAGATGAGTGGGCACCAACTTGTCTCAATCGATCCGGGACCGTTTGGCGGGTGGAGCGTCACTGATTCCGGTCGTTCCGCCGACGACGAGTCGCTTCGCAGACAACTCGATATGTCGGGAACAGAGGAACAGAACCGGAGCTGCTACCAACGATTCTTGGTTCTCAACCCGAATCTGCTTCAAATATGCAGTGACTGGCAGATGAGAAAGATCGGTAGCGTACCGACTCTCAATGACCACACCGACCCCGAATACGACGCCAAAGTGTTGAGCAGACTTATCCGAATCGATATGTCGGCCCAGGATCTACTGACCGAACTCGGGGCATCACTGGACCGATTTGTTATCTACCAAAGCAAATTGTCCACAGCGCTCGATCACGCGATGAGGGGTAGCCACAGCTTTGTGGCCGACAGTCTCGACTCGTATCACGCCATCTGGTTCCAACTCCATGAAGACTTACTCACCACGCTCGGCATTTCGAGGGACGAAGAACGAAACAGGAGCCTGTGATCCCGGCATCGGCCGGGTAGCGAGGCACCCGAATCCAAAACACGTAAGTAGTGGGCGTTGACGGACTCGAACCGCCGACCCCTGC
>JBGTGL010000210.1:0-12572 GCA_041746755.1 Acidimicrobiia bacterium
CGTCGACAACCACGTGGCCGATCTCCCCGGCGAGTCCGTTGACACCCCGGATCAACGATCCATTCGTGACCACACCTGCTGATATCCCGGTGCCCACGCTCAGAACGGTGACACTGTTGATCACTTCATTTTTAATGCTCAGTGACTCAAACGCCCCAACCGCGGCAGCGCGGACATCGTTTTCTAGGGTGACCGGTAATCCGGTCTCAGACGCGATTTCGGTCGCCAGATCGAAGGGTTCGGACCCTATCCCCAGGTTTACAGCGAAACTGATGGATCCGGAATCGGGATCGATCCGGCCCGGAATCCCGACTCCGACAGCGGTGCAGCCAGTGAGTCCGATCGCATGGATGGCAGCCATCGCCGACGCGATGATCTGGCGCGAGCCTTCGACGTTTCCTTTGTGGTCGTAGCGTGAGACGATTTCGGCATCGGCTGTGCGCGCCACCGCGTTCACAGATGATCCGCCGATGTCGATGCCGATAGTCAGAGTCATTTCAGAAGAGCTCCTAGACGATCGACCAGCACAGCCGAGGCAGCGCCAGCGAGGACCAAGTCTCCGCCCGATTGGGTTGCTTCCACTTGGATCATCTCGGATGTGGAGGGATGCACCCGGTCCTGCAGTTCGGATCGGACAGCTTCAACGAGTATGTCTCCCGCATTTACCAATTCAGGCGCGAGAATGACGTGTCCCACATCAATGGTTGCCACCACCCCGGCCAGGGCCGACCCGATAGCGCTGCCGGCTTCGAGGAGTGTCGGTCGGACTACCTCTTCACCGTAGATGCTCGCCAGAGCGAGCGCATCCCATGGGTCTTTGATGGGATCGGCTCCCATCGCCCGAAGAATCGACGGCACGCTTGCCACCGTCTCGAGGCATCCCGGACGGCCACACTGACAAATCATGCCGCCATCCCTGACCCGGACGTGCCCGATTTCTCCAGCCGCCGAGTGTTCTCCTCGATAAAGCTCTCCGTCGAGAACGAGCCCGGCACCCACTCCTCGTCCGAGTTTGATGAGTAGGAGATTCCTGTCGCTGGGATGCCGCCGAAATTCAGCTAGTGCGGCCATGGCGGCGTCATTGGCGATCGAGACCGGGAAGTCGAATCTGCGTCTCAGGTTGGCACCGAGGTCTAACCCATGCCATTCCAGATTTGATGCCTCCAGAACGCGCCCGTTCGGGGCGATGATCCCGGGTGATCCGACCCCGATTCCCAGCACAGGTGCCGTGGCCATCCCGATCATTGCGTCAATCATCTCCACTGCGATTTCAACAGCTTCGGGCCCGGATGGGGTTGTTGTTGTCGAATCGGCGATCGAACGCACATGGATTCTCCCGGCAAGATCGACTAATGCAGCTTGAAATGGTTGATGGCCAAGGTCAATCGCGACGATGTCTCGTGCTCGCTCGTTGAGAGCGAGCAGGGTTGGAGGTTTGCCGCCAGCGGACTCGCCCCGGCCCAACTCTCTTACGAGACTCTGATCGATTAGCTCATTGACGAGACTCGACACCGCCGGTCGAGAAAGTCCCGTCTGTCGTGCTATCTCGGCGCGACTCGTGGCACCTTTGGTCGACACCAGCTCGAGCGTCGTTTTCAAGTTGGAGCGGCGAGAGTCATGTTTGGTCGCCTTGGTGGGGTGAGGCACGCGGCGATGGTCGTCGGTCAACTTCCTCCTCAAATGAAAGTTAAGGAAACTTACAAAGGTTGTGTCAGGACTGTCAAGTGAGAATCCAGAAGTGTGGCCTTTGCAGGCTGCCTCCCCACAAACGAACGTTCGTTCATGGTAGGGTTCGGGGATGACACCCGAAGAGAAGTTTCAGGCGATAGTTGACGCCGAAGACAAGATCGAGCCCACCGACTGGATGCCGGAGGCTTACCGAAAAACGCTGATCCGCCAGATCGCCCAACACGCCCATTCGGAGATTATCGGGATGCAACCCGAAGGCAACTGGATCACCCGGGCGCCCAGCCTGCACCGCAAGGCGATCCTGATGGCCAAGGTCCAGGACGAAGCGGGGCATGGCCTCTATCTCTACTCTGCAGCGGAGACTCTCGGCGTGACCCGCGACGAGATGCAGGAACTGCTCCACCAGGGCAAGCACAAGTACTCCTCGATTTTCAACTACCCCACTCTGACCTGGGCAGACATGGGAACGATCGGTTGGCTGGTAGACGGCGCTGCTATCACCAATCAGGTCATGTTGACTCGTTGCTCCTACGGCCCTTATGCCCGGGGGATGGTTCGCATCTGCAAGGAGGAGTCATTCCACCAACGACAGGGTTACGAGTCTCTGATCAGGCTCTGTCAGGGGTCAGCCGAGCAAAAAGCGATGGCCCAGGATGCCCTGAACCGGTGGTGGTGGCCCTCATTGATGATGTTTGGACCCCAAGATTCAGATTCGCCCCATACCGAGCAGTCGATGGCGTGGAAGATCAAGAGAGTCTCAAATGACGATCTTCGTCAGCAGTTCGTCGACATGACCGTTCCTCAGGCCGACTATCTGGGGATCAAGATCCCGGATCCCATGCTGAATTGGAACGAGGAGCGAGGCCATTACGACTTCGGTGAGATCGACTGGGATGAGTTCTGGCAGGTGGTCAAGGGTGATGGCCCAATGAACCGGGAGCGGGTTGCCAACAAGACAAAGGCCTGGACCGAGGGTGCCTGGGTGCGCGAGGCAGCCACCGCCTACGCGGCCAAGCAAGTCGGCAAGAACCGGAAGGATGCTGCCTGATGACATATGACGTACCTGTCGCCGCCGGTGAGTCGGCAGACCTGGAAGAAACCGCCGAGCTCACTACCGACGCGTGGCCGATGTGGGAGGTGTTCGTTCGAGCCCGGCGTGGAATCTCCCATGTCCATATCGGCAGCCTCCACGCTGCCGATGCCGAAACCGCCCTCCAAAACGCTCGCGACGTCTACACACGACGCGGCGAGGGGGTAAGTGTATGGGTGGTTCCCAGCACCGACATTCATGCTTTCGAGCCCGAGGACGCCGCCGACTACGTCGAGGCCAACGAGAAGGTCTACCGACATGCCACCACCTACGACATCCCCGAAGAAGTGGGCCACATGTGAGCGAGAGCATCATCTCAAATGCCCCGCAAGGCATGCCGGCGCCGGAGATCGACCCCGAGTTTCATCGGCTTCTCGCCCACGCCGATGACAACCTGGTCCTTTCCCACCGCCTCGGGGAGTGGATTTCCAAGGCTCCTGAGTTGGAGATCGACATAGCGTTGGGAAACTTTGCTCTCGACCATCTCGGCGTCGCTCGACTGATTCTTCAACGCGCGGGAGTGGTTGAAGGCAGGGGCCGGGACGAAGACGCTCTCGCCATGGGTCGAACCGATCGAGACTTCTTCAACTTGTTGTTGGTGGAACAACCCAACGGCGACTTTGCCCACACCATTGTGAGACAGTTCTTCTTCGACTGTTATCAGCTTCAGCTCTGGCCCGATCTCGCCGGTGGCAAAGATCAAATTCTCGCCGGAATCGCCGCGAAGGCCTACAAAGAAGCCGAGTATCACCACCGTTTCAGCATGGGTTGGATGCTCCGGATGGGTGGCGGCACCGATGAGTCGCACCTCCGGGCACAGGACGCCGTAGATGCCCTCTGGCGATTCACCGACGAGATCTTCGAAGGAGAGGCAGCCGGGTGTCGTGCTGGATGGGACGCAATGATCTCGGAAACCTTTGAAGCGGCCGGGTTGACGATTCCCGAGGACCCCTATCAAAGAGGTGGCGGTCGCGCTGGTTACCACACCGAGCACCTCGGCTATCTCCTTGGCGAGTTGCAATGGATGCAGCGCACTTATCCGGGGTTGGAATGGTGACGCTCGTCTCCAAGGCGACAGATCTGTGGGACATCGTTGCCCGGGTGGTCGATCCTGAGATTCCGGTGCTCACCATCGACGATCTGGGTGTGCTCCGCGACGTCACCATCGACGGCGGCACCGTGGTGGTCACTATCACGCCCACCTACTCGGGATGTCCGGCAATGCGTCAAATCGAGGACGACATTGTTACGATTCTCGGACGCTCCGGCTTTAGCAACACCAGGGTCGAGACCGTCCTCTCGCCGGCATGGACCACTGATTGGATTTCTGAGGAGGGCCATCGCAAGCTGGCCAATTTCGGGATCGCTCCGCCCACATTGCCCGAAGCGATTCTGTGTCCGGTTTGCCAAGGCAACGAGCCCAAATTGATCGCCCAGTTCGGGTCGACCGCATGCAAGGCCCTCATGGTTTGCGCCAGCTGCGGTGAGCCGTTCGACTACTTCAAGCAGCATTGATGACAACTCCGCTTGCCTTCCACGAACTAACAGTCACCGAAGTCACCCCTCTCACCGAGGATTCCGTGGCGGTCACCTTCGATGTCCCCTCGGAGGTAACCAACAGTTTTCGCTATCTGCCGGGCCAGCACATGACGCTGCGTGCATTCATCGATGACTCTGATGTTCGGCGGTCTTACTCGATATGCGCCAACGCCAACAGCGGGAAACTACGGGTCGGAATCAAAAAGCTGCCCGGCGGTGCCTTTTCTACCTGGGCGACGAGCCAAATCCAAGCCGGAGATGTCATTGAGGTCATGGCTCCTACCGGCGAATTCACTATCGAACCTGATCCCACAGCAACTGTGCATCGGGTGGCGATAGTTGCCGGGTCGGGGATCACTCCCGTGCTTTCCCTGATCGGGACCACCCTCGAGTCCGAGCCCCATTGCAGCTGGACATTGGTATATGGGAACCGGACAACTCAGACGGTGATGTTTCTCGACGAATTGGAGGGATTGAAGGACAGGTATCCGGATCGCTTCCAGATGTTCCACATCCTCAGCCGGGAGGGTTCAGATGTGCCCCTTCTGTCGGGGCGTATCGACGAGAAGAAGGTGCGCACCATCCACCGACTACTCGGTGGTCGCCCGGTAGCCGGGTGGTATCTGTGCGGCCCTTACGACATGGTGATGATGGCCCACAAGGTGCTTGGCGAACTCGGTGTGTCCGAAGACCGTCTTCATGACGAGCTGTTTTTCGCCGGCCCCGTTGATCTCTCCGCTCTACCACCCGAACCGCCCAGCGGGCAGGGCAGTGTCGACCTCACCGTGATTCTCGATGGCCGGTCGGTGCAAACTCGAATGACTCCCGAGACGTCGATACTCGACGCCGCCCTGCGAGTCCGACCGGAGATGCCTTTCTCCTGCAAAGGCGGGATGTGTGCCACTTGCAAGGGCCGGATCGAGGAGGGCGAGGTTTCGATGGCCAAGAACTACGCCCTGGTCGACTCCGAAGTCGAGGCGGGATTCGTACTCACTTGCCAGGCCCACCCGCTGACCGATAGCGTCACCGTCCGCTACGACCACCGCTGATGGTCACCACCCGCAACACCAGAGAAGACATCGTCGCTGCTGCCGGGCGAATGTTCGCCGACAAGGGTTATCACGGTACTTCGATGCGGGATCTCGGGAGGGAGCTGGGTTTGCTTGGCTCGTCTCTGTACTCGCATATTGATTCCAAGGAGGACCTGTTGGTCGAGGTGGTCGACGAGGGCGCCCGGCTCTTTCTCAACTCCTCCGAGCGAGCCATCGCATTCGAAGGTGGAGCTGAAAAAAAACTCCGTGCCCTGATCGCCGGGCATGTTGATGTCGTCTTAGACCATCTCGACGTGGTGCGCACCTATCTCAATGAAGCCCGGATGCTTGACGAGTCGCACCGAACCCGGGTGGTGTCCGCACGAGATGAGTATGAGAGTCGGTTTCGTGAAGTGATCCAACAAGGTATCGATGAAGGTGTATTCAAATCAGACGTCGATCCCAAGATCGCCTCGATCTTCATCCTCTCCGTCCTCAACGCCATCGAGCGTTGGTACCGCCCGTCGGGGAGTCTCGATCGGGTGCAGTTGGTGGAACGGATCGACGAAATTATCAGGTCAGGTCTAGGTGACTAGACCGTCCGTGTTTAGGCGAGCGGGGAGAATCGGATCTACTTGTGGCCGTTTGAGCCGTTCGACTCGGGTTCGGAGACGGTCCAGGTGCCCTGGCTCTTGATCAGCTTTGCCAGGTCGCCTTCACCCATTTTCTCTTTTGCCTTGGTGACCTGGTCGTTGAATTCGGCATCGTAGGTAGGCCGTTTCACGTTGCGGAAAACCCCTAGCGGGGTCGGGCCGTACGGTCCGTGCGATAGCCGAGACAGCGAGAAGGCAACTGCGGGGTTGGGCCGCGTCTCGTCATGGACCAGGATTGCAGACGGGTCGACCGAGTTTGATTCGACAACGGTCGCTTCGCCGCTCCGCATCACTACCGCCTTGCTGCCGCCATCGAAAACGATAGGTTTTCCATGCTCGAGGTCGATCCGATTGTGGACCCGCTCCTCTTTGCCGGTGAGCTGGATGAAAGCCTTGTCGTTGAAAACGTTGCAGTTCTGATAGATCTCGATGAACGCCGAGCCCTCATGCTCATAGGCAGCCTGGAGGATTCCCTGGGTATGGGTACGGTCCATGTCCAGGGTCCGGGCGACAAACGACGCTTCGGCGCCAAGTGCCAGAGACACCGGGTTGAACGGATAGTCGATCGAGCCAAACGGTGAAGACTTGGTCTTTTTGCCTGGTTCGGAAGTGGGCGAGTACTGGCCCTTGGTCAACCCATATATCTGGTTGTTGAAGAGCAGGATTTTGAGGTCGACGTTGCGCCGCAAGACATGGATCAGGTGATTTCCACCGATCGAAAGAGCGTCGCCGTCGCCAGTGATCACCCAGACCGACAGGTCCGGTCGAGTGGTGGCAACACCCGAAGCAATGGCAGGAGCTCGTCCGTGGATCGAGTGCATGCCGTAGGTGTTCATGTAATACGGGAACCGCGATGAGCAGCCAATCCCCGAGATGAACACGAACTCCTCGCGGGGCCGACCGAGGCCAGCGAGGAACTGTTGGACCGAAGCGAGGACGGTGTAGTCACCACACCCGGGGCACCAGCGGACCTCCTGGTCAGTTTGGAAGTCGGTTCTCGTATATAGCGGAATGGTCACTTGAGCATCTCCAGGATCTTGTCTGTGACTTCGGACACTTTGAACGGTTCGCCAGCCACCTTATTGAGCCCGACGACATCGAGCAGAAACTCAGCGCGGATTACCTTGAGCAACTGGCCGGTGTTGAGCTCGGGAATGAGCACCTTGTCGAAAGATCGCAACACATCACCGAGGTTTGACGGCATTGGGTTCATATACCTGAGATGGGCTGTCGCAACCTTCTTGCCTTCCAGCCTCACTCTTCGTGCGGCCGCCCGGTTGGTTCCGAAGGTCGAGCCCCAGCCGAGAACGAGAATGTCGGCGTCTTCGTCACCGTTGACCTCGATCGGGGGTATATCGCTGGCGATATTGGCCACTTTCCACGCCCTGGTGTCGGTCATCAGTTGGTGGTTGTTGGGCTCGTAGGAGACGTTCCCGCTGATCGACTCCTTCTCCAGGCCACCGATGCGGTGCTCGAGCCCGGGAGTACCAGGTTTGGCCCATGGTCGGGCGAACGTCTGGACGTTTCGCAGATATGGGAGGAACGAACCGTCAGGCCCATTGGGGTGCTCGGCGAACTCGACCGGGAATGGCTCGAGCGAATCAACGTCGGGCAACAGCCAAGGCTCTGAACCGTTGGCCACATAGTTGTCGGATAACAAGAGCACCGGTGTCATGTACTTGAGGGCAATCCGGGCCGCCTCGATCGCCATTTCGAAGGCGTCGGATGGAGACGCAGCGGCGAGCACCGGAATCGGCGATTCGCCATGCCGCCCATAGAGACTGAACAACAGGTCGGACTGCTCCGGCTTGGTGGGGAGGCCGGTCGACGGGCCACCACGCTGAACATTTATCACGATCAGTGGCAGTTCGGTCATGAAAGCCAATGAGATCGCTTCCGACTTGAGCGCGATCCCTGGCCCGGAAGAACCGGTGACGGCAAGACTTCCGGCGAAGGCAGCACCGATGGCGGTTCCAACTCCGGCGATCTCGTCTTCAGCCTGGAACGTCCGCACCCCGAAGTTCTTGTGTCGTGACAATTCGTGGAGGATGTCGGACGCAGGCGTAATCGGGTATGTACCGTAAAACAGAGGCAAACCCGAGAGTTTCGAAGCAGCGATCAAACCCCATGCCAGCGCCATGTTTCCGTTGACGTTGGTGTAGGTACCCGGCTTGAGGGCGGCAGGCTTGACTTGAAAGGTGACCTTGGTCGCCTCGGTCGTGATCCCGAAGTTGTAACCAGCTTTGAAAGCAGCGACGTTGGCCGCGGCGACTTCGGGGAGTTTGGCGAATTTCTTCTCGGCCCATTCGATGGTGGGTTCGGTTGGGCGGTGGAATAGCCAGGCCAGCAATCCGATGGCGAAGAAGTTCTTGGATCGAAGCACACTTCGACCACTGACACCGGTGTCTTTGACAGCTTCCTTAGTGAGGCTATCCATGGGTACTTTGATGGTGCGATACCCGTCGAGCGATCCGTCCTCGAGGGGGTCTTCGGCGTACCCGGCCTTGGTCAGATTACGTTCGTCGAAGGCATCGGTATTGACGATCAAGGTCCCGCCCTGGCGAAGATCCTTGAGTTCCTTCATCAGTGCGGCCGGGTTCATCGCTACCAGGCAGTCGGGAGCATCTCCGGCTGTGAGGATGTCGAAGTCGGCGATCTGCACCTGGAAGCTCGATACGCCGGGAAGGGTTCCGGCCGGTGCGCGAATCTCGGCTGGGAAATTGGGAAGGGTTGCCAGGTCATTACCGAAAAGGGCGGAGGCGTCGGTGAATCTTGAGCCGGCAACCTGCATGCCGTCGCCGGAGTCGCCGGCAAATCGGACTACAACCTTGTCTAATGTTTCCGTCGTAATGTTTGAAGGTTCGGTCGTGGCGATTTCTTCGGCCACTGGTCACTTCCTTGTAGGGCGTCTGTATTTGTATCGGCGCGACAAGTTCCGGACTTAGGTACCGGAACTGATATGCCTCACCGCTTTCAATTTCTTACTCTAAGTCTATCCACATCAGGTTTTAGTTTCCCGCCGGTCAAGGCGATTCGAGTAGTGCCGGAGACACAAATTTCACGAGATCTTCCTGTTCCAGCTGCCGACCGGTTTCGAGAAGGAGTGGTTCGGAGTCAATCGGCCCGATAAGTTGCAAACTAACCGGGGGTTTCCCCGTCCCCGCCAGCGGAAGGGCTATCGCCGGGACAAGCGCGTGGTTGACCACGGAGCTAAACCAGGAGAGCACCTTGCGATACGGTGTTCCGTCTATCTCGTCCTCACCGATGATCTTCCTCATTGCCGGAACAGTTGGCGTAATCAAGAGGTCGACCGTAGCGAAAGCGTCGTTCATCCGTTCCCGGATCATGGCCTGCCATCGACGCCCATCGTCGATTTGCTCCTGCGTTACGTCGAATGCCTCGTCAAGTCGACCCTCGACCTCTGAGCCATAGGGCAAGCCCCTCTCTCTGTACTCGCGATGAACCGCGACCACTTCGGCGGCGATGGCGAAGTTGAGTGCACGAGCCGGGAACACATCGGGCATTTCGATGGGGTGGACCTCGTGTCCGAGTCTCCGCACTTCGTCTACCGCCCGAGCAAAGGCATCGGCAACCTCTCGGGTCATCGGCGCCATATCAAACCACGGTTGCGGAATCCCAATTCGAAGTCGGGTAGGTATCACTGTGATAGCCGTGTCCATAGACATAGCCCGATACGCAAGGTCCAGATGATCAAGGGAGTCGGCAAGGGGTCCCACCGTGTCGATAGAGGGCACCAACGGAAAAACACCATCGAGGGGGATCTTTCCGTGGCTCACCTTGAGGCCATAGCAACCACAGAGCGCGGCAGGCACCCGCACCGAGCCGCCGGTATCGGTGCCGATCGCAACTGGGACGATCCCCGCACCGACTGCCGCACCAGACCCGCCCGACGATCCGCCGGGCGACGTAGTGGGATCCCAGGGGTTGCGAACCGGCCCGAAATGGGGGTTTTCCGAGGAGAACCCGAAGGCGAACTCATGGAGCCCGGTCCGTCCGATAACTGTTGCTCCGGCGTCCTCAAGTCTCTTTATGGCAGAGGCAGTAGTGGTCGGGGTTTCCCTATAGAAAGCCGAACCCAGCGTCGTTACCCGCCCGGCATGGTCAATCAGGTCCTTCACAGCAATCGGGACACCGCCGAGCGGACCTTCCGGGTGCGGTCTCGGGTCAACAGGCTCGATTTGAGTGAAGATGTTGTACCGGGGTTGCCACCGATGTGCAGCCTCGATCGCTTCGGTTACTCGGTCGGTCACCTCGCGAACTTACCTCAATTTGCTAGGCCGGAGTCACCGTGATATTCCCGTTGGGGACGAGGGAGATCCAAACCTTGCCCGGAGGCACCGGGATAACGCTTCCGGCGGCATCCTTGAGGGTGAACCACACCTCGTCTGATTCCCGTTCCCATGTGCCCTCCACGACCTTACCGTCGGCGAATACGAAGGCCTTACCCGTTCCCGTCACTACCGAGCTGGGAAGGGGCTTTCCGGACACGCCTGCTGGGGGTCTCGCCGTGTATTGCTCGACTGCCAGTGCCACGACCACTGGCATGGTGATCCGGCCTTCAGTCCCATCTTGGTCGCGATAATTGGAGTCGGCACCGCTGGCGGTCCGTAGCCAACCCTTCGCCACCGGATCCCAGGTCCAGGCAGTGGAATTGCCGGAGAAGTTCATCTGGACCGATTCCACGGGCGTAGCACTCGCCGGGAGGTCTCCGAACTGCCACATTGGTCCGCTCTGTGGGTCATCGGCGTATTCCCGACTGTCGGCGTAATCCCTCATCAAGTTGGTGTTCATATAGAGGTTATGTGGGGCGCGTCGGCTCGACACGCGGAAAGTTGGTGGCTTGACCTCGCCAGTCAGGTTGATCCCCTGGCTGCGGATCAGGCTCTGCACCCATGGCTGGGCACCGGAAATCGAAAAAGTGGGCTCACCGAAAGCGGGGAGGAGATGAGCGTCTGTGGGCCGTCCCGAACGCATCGGCCCGAGGTACTCGGCGTCGCTCTGTTGCCAGATCGTGATGAATCGGGTTACACCTTCCACCAGGACCTCGATGACCGCGTCGGCATGGTTGATTCCTGATTGGGGCCGGGCATTGGGATGGTTGTCCATTTTCACCGCGAGAACTCGGCGATCGAGGAGAGCCGGATCGTCGACGGGGAGACCATTGATCGGCGACGGTGCGCCCTCGTCAATCGTAGAAGTTGTGGTCGCCTCACTGCTCGTTGACGTCTCAAGAGCGGTGGTAGTAGTGGTTTCAGGGACGGTTGTAGTTGATTCGACCGCGTCGGAACCTGAACATGCTGTGAGGAGGAGTCCGAGTGCGGTCAGAACGATTAGAGATCTGCGCATTGAACCGATGGTATCCGGGGTCGGACTTAACCGACAGTAATTCCGCCCGTCACCTCTAGGTGGGGTAGCGCGGTCTCGGGTTGGTCAACCGCAAGAGCTAGCTCGATTCCATCAGCATTAGAACGGAGTACATACAAGGCTTCGATATTGACGCCGGCGTCGGCAAGAAGGCGGGTCATGCCTGCAAGTTGGCCGGGTTGGTGGGGAAGTTGCACCGTTAGCACCGTGTTCTCGTCGAAGTGAAGGTCGGCTTCATCGAGGACACGTCTGGTTGTTGGGGCATCGTCAACGATGAGTCGGACTGAGCTGTCACCGTCGTGGCCGTAGGCTGCTAGCGCTTCGACATTGACTCCGAAGGCAGCAAGAGCTTCGGCCAGCGAGGCAAGTCTCCCCGGGCGGTTTTCCATTCGGACCACGAATTCGGTCATGACAAAACCCTACGCTTTTAGGTGACTCCTTGCACGTACCTTTAGTGAGAAGGCTCAGACCGTCCCCGGCGGCTCAGGTAGTCATGCCAGAGGAGCCGAGCCGCCACCGAGCGGATCGGTTTCCAGGGCTGGGAAAGTAGCTCGAGCTCGTCGGTCGTCGGAACGCTCGCGAGGCCCAGACACTCGCCTGTTGCCACCTGGAGCGCCCGATCCCCGACCGGGAAGACATCGGGTCGTCCCTCGGCCGAGAGTAAGTACGCCTCCGCGGTCCACCGGCCAACGCCGCGAATCTCCTCCAGGCGCCCCTCGGCGTCAGCCGCGTTGAGTCGGCCCAGACCCTGCAGATCGAGTGAGCCGTCGTGGACCTGGGCGGCTAAGTCGAGAACATATCGGGCTTTCTGTCTGGTCAGGCCTAGTTGGTTGAGTTCTTCGGGAGTCAGAGCGAGGATGTTCTCAGCGGAGACTTCACCGACGCGCTCCTGAAGGCGACGAAACACCGCGGCTGCCGACTCCAATGAGACCTGCTGTTCCAGGATGAGGATGGTGAGGGTGCGGAACCCGCGGGGTCTCGCCCAGAATTCGGGCACACCCCAGCGCTCGACTATTGCACCCAAGTCGTCGTCCTCGGAGACCAGCAGGTCGACTGCTGCGCGGAAGTTGGTGTTGTCAATCGATTGGACGACGGGCAAAACGGTACTGATATCGACCGGGCCAAAATCCCGCGAGTCGCGTGTTCCGTCAGTTGAATTGTCCGATAGCACCCAGGCATCGTGCT